>JAJDEH010000270.1 GCA_029259935.1 Planctomycetota bacterium | reverse complement strand
CGCGAGTGGTGCCACCGTACGCACTGATGCTCAGGTGCTCGACGCCGTTTTCGAGGGTGATCGGGCCGTCGGCGTGCGGGTCAAGACTGGCAATGATGAAGATTCCCAGGCACCGCGCACAATTGAGGCCAGCGTGCTGGTCGACGCCACCGGCCAATCGGCGATGTTGGCCAACCGACTGGGTATCAAAGAGGTCGATCCCGAGCTGAAGAAGGCGGCGATTTGGACTTACTACCGCGGCGCGGGCCGCGATCCCGGAGTGCATGGCGGGGCCACGGTCATCCTGCATACCGAGGGCAAGGACTCGTGGTTTTGGTACATCCCGCTCCGCGAGGACATCACCAGCATCGGCGTGGTCGGCGATAACGATTACCTGCTGAAGGGCCGCGGATCACCGGAAAACGTCTACGCCGAAGAACTCGAAAAGTGCCCCAACATGTTGCAGCGCCTAAGCAACGCCGAGCGAACCGAGAAGTTTCATGTGGCGCAAGAGTTCTCCTATCGCACGACCGAACATGCCGGCCCGGGCTGGGTCCTGATCGGCGACGCTTTCGGGTTCATTGATCCGATCTATTCGTCGGGCGTCTACTTTGCCCTCAAATCCGGCGAATTGGCCGCCGACGCCATCGTCGACGGATTCAAAACGGGCGATCTTTCCGGCGAACAACTGGGCCGCTGGTGCAACGAATTCAAGGACGGAACGCAGTGGATTCAAAAGCTGGTCGGTGCCTACTACTCGAACGGTTTTAGCTTCGGCCGCTTCATGCGAGATCATCCGCAACATCAGGGCAATCTTACTGACCTGCTAATTGGCCGCATTTTTCAAGAAGGCGCCGGACGAATTTTCGACGACATGGAGCCTGCGGTTACCGAAACAAACGAGGGGCGCGCGGATCCCATGTCCAAGCCTAGCCGCTGACTTCTAACCCGTGGGATGACCTCCGAGCCCGTCGAACCGACTCGACGGTTTCGGAGATTCGGTGTAAACGCCCGGTGAGGAAAGGGGCACGCGATGACGACGCTTGATGATGGCTTCCAAAGGCAGCAATTTTCCAACGGCTACGAACTGGTCGACGGCGTGGCCATGCAGGCCGAGATGGGGGACCGCTTTCAAATCGAAAACCCGTGGTTCAAGAAATACGCGTATGCGGGACACTTGGTCGAACTGCGGATCGATTCGCCACGTTTTTCCGCCCATCCCGACGCGCCCGCTGAATGCCCCTGCGAACTGTGCAACGAACCGGCCGCAAAACCGATCCTTTGCCACGAGGAACCAGCTTCGCTTGTCGCGTTGCCCGAGCAGCAGATCCCCTCGCGCGGCTGGGGCGAGCAGTTTTGGGCCAAGATTATCCATCGCGAAGGCGAATACCTTTCAGGAGTCATCGATAACCGGCTCTACGAAACACGGCTTCACGATCTTCAGCAAGGTGACGAAATCACGTTCCACGAAGACCACATTCTCGTTGTCCACGGCGTCCATCGCGATGAAATCATGCTCAGCATGAACGCATCCGACTTGGAACAGTTTGGCGAGTGGCTGCAGTCCAAAATGAACGAACCGGAAGGGTGATGCTGGACTGGATTGGTGAAAATAGCGTGCCAATGACATGGCTGGCGGTTGCTTCCGTCGTGCTGTTCGTCGGATACTTGCTCGCTCTGCCCGTGGTGGTTGGACGAATTCCCTACGACTATTTCACTCATCGTCATCGGGAACACTCGCACGACCTTGGCGTCGTGCCGCGTCTAATTAAGAACCTAGTCGGCCTTGTGTTACTGGCCGCCGGAATTGCCATGCTGGTCCTGCCCGGGCAAGGTATCTTGACCATTTTGGCGGGATTGATGTTTCTAGACATTCCCGGCAAGCGGGCGTTGATCGCACGCATTGCCAGAACACCCCAGGTCCGCAATTCGCTCAACTGGATTCGAGAAAAGTACGGCCGCAAGCCGTTTGTGTTTGATGATGCGGAAGAGTGAATCGCTGAAGCCAATCAATCGTGGGTGACCGTCGCCCTAACAGCTGCGGTACATCCCAGGGTGGTACCCCTGACGTTTCTCAACGCGTTCGAGACTAGCCTCTGTGATGGTGTAAAGTAACATCAACACTCCGTCGGGCGTCTCAAATGGTTCAATCTTCAGCGTGCCCACCACGGCGACCGGATGGCGGAAGTGAAAATCAATATCAATATCTCGCGGGGTATCTAACTGGACATCAATGAAATATTGGATCGGAGGGTCCCAGGTGTCGGGCGACAGGCGAACAGGTTTTGTTGAGACTTCGCCAATCAGCAGCAGCTCAGTCACTTGACGAGTTTCTCCCGCAGGGTAGACATATCCGCGAACTCGAATCCTCATTCCTTCCAAGTCGAGGATGCGTTCTGGGATTTGTGAACGATCGAAGTTCCTACTGTCGGGGATTTTTACCGCGAGATCGTCACACTCAACCGGGATCGCCAACTCCGTTATCGGCGCCGACGGCTCTTCTCCTTGCAAAGATGCGGCGTTGAGCAACTCGTTGGTCCGGGGCGCGGACCGTGTACTCTGAACCGGCGAAGAAGATACAGTGAATTCCACCGCATGCTTTGAGCATCCGGCCATGCTCACTGCGACGAGAATCAACGGGCATTGAAGGTATCTTGGCATGCCCACAGCCTACCGCACCCAGATAGCTCGCCTCAAGAGAAATCTTCCTCCGCCAACAATTCGGCCTTTCGCTGAGCGACCGCGTCTCGCGCCGTGGGAAAAAACTCGGCCAGCGAATCGGGCAAGGGTTGAAGCTTCACCCGCCGCATCACTTGATTTAACCGCCACAGCAGCTTGGCATCGTCGGCATAATCGTAGAGGAATTTCTCGTGCTGGAAGCGAGGCAGCAGCACGCGCAGGCCGTTGGTCGGCCGGGTCGCCATGAGGTTGACCGCTTGTTCGGTGGCGAGCGGTTCAATGCGCCCCAGGGCCTCGTAATACTCGTCCAGCCGCCGGGGGTCGTCGGCGATCAGCGCTGCGTCGAGCAGAAGTTCCACGAGAATATGGCCGAGGAAACTGGGCCGCATGCCGTCGTCTCGAGGCAAGCGGTCGCGAATCGCCACGGTGAACTCAAGCGACAACTCGCCAAACGCCCGCGTCGCGTGAAACCAGCCGTCGTCCCGGTGGTGCCGAACCACGCCCTGGGCGAGTGCGGCAACTTCGGAATTGGCGTCGTCGCAAAAGGGTTGGGCGGATTTGGAGCGCACCCTCACTTTTCGGTCGACAACATTGAGCCAATCGGGTACGGCGGTGCCGGCCAGAAAGTAAGGATCGTCGATAAAATGTCGGCCGTGAGCAAAATAGTTCATGGCAGACGACCCCCTCTAACTCCCCCTTGGAAAGGGGGAGAACCGAACTGGGTCAACTTACCTCGACCCACGATCGGGACTTCGCGCTGGCCAGAATTGCATCACAGACCTTTTGCGTTTCCAGCGCGTCGCGGAAGGTCGGTCCAGCCGGCTCTCCCTTCGCGGCTCCCTCTAGGAAGTCGGCGACGGTGTGGACGAACGAATGTTCGTAGCCGATCTGTAAGCCCGGCACCCACCAGTTGCCCATGTACGGCTGGTCCCCGTCGCTGACGTGAATCGACCGCCAGCCGCGAACGAACGAATCGTCGCCGTGATCGAAGTATTGCAGCCGATGCAAATCGTGCAGGTCCCACATGAACGAGGAATCGGCCCCGTTCACCTCCATCGTGAACAACGCCTTGTGCCCACGGGCGTAGCGCGTCGATTCGAAAGTCGACAGCGACCCGTTCTCGAAGTGGCAGAGTAACGCCGCCGCATCGTCGATGCCCACCGGTTTCACTTCGCCGGTGTCCGAATGTTTTCGTTCCTTGACGAAAGTCTCGGTCATGGCGCTGAGATCAGTGATCTTGCCGTTGAGCCAGATCGCCATATCGATCGCGTGCGCGAGTAAGTCGCCGGTGACACCACTGCCGGCCGCATCGACGTCCAAACGCCAGGTCCCAGCGCCGCCTTGCGGAACGTCTTCCGAGATCGTCCAATCCTGTAAAAACAGCGACCGCAAATGGAAAATGCGGCCCAAGCGGCCTTCGTCGATGAGCTGCTTGGCCAGGGTGACCGCGGGAATGCGGCGATAGTTGTACCACACGATGTTCGGCACGCCCGCCGACTCAACGGCCTGACACATCTCTTCGCCCTCTTCCGCGTTCATCGCCAGCGGTTTTTCGCACAAGATCCATTTACCCGCTTGCGCGGCGGCGATCGCGATTTCCTTGTGCAAATTGTTGGGAACGCAAATGTCGACCGCGTCGATGTCGCTGCGTTGGAGCAATTTCCGCCAGTCGGTTTCGACCGATTCGTAGCCCCAATTATCGGCAAAGGCTTTTATTTTTTCCGGGTTGCGGGCGCAAGCCGCCTTGAGGACCGGGCGATATTCCAAGTCGAAAAAATGATTCACCTTGCAATAGGCGTTCGAGTGGGCCCGGCCCATGAAGCCATAGCCGATCATGCCGATATTCAGTGGTTTGGGCATCGAGAAGTCCTTCTATTTGAATTGGTTCTTTTTGAGCGATCAGTTCCAGCCGTGAGCCTCGCGAACTTTTGCCATCGCGGCCAGAATCGTGTTCCACGTCTGTTGCGTTTCCAACATGTCGTTGGGAAACATGCAGCCGTCCCAGCAGATGTGCTGGATGCCTCGGTCCTGGGCGCCTTCCAGCCAATAGCCGGCCGTCTTGACGATGTCCAACCGGCCGTTGGGATCATCCGCCGGACAATGGCGGCCCGTCTTGTCGTGCTCGCCGGTACCATGAACCGAACCGTCGTTCTGCGCGACGTGGAAGTCAATCGTCCAAGGCCGCAGGGCGTCGGTCATTTGCTTGTAGGCGGCGTAAAACTCGTCGTCGCTGTAGCCTTCTTTCAACAAGGCATGTTCTTCGGCGTTGCAGCCCAGCAGATAAAGATAGGTATGGGCCTGATCGGCTTGGAAGCCGACTGTTCCGGGCATTCCCACTTCTTCCAGCAGGTTGATCATGTCTCGCCATGAGTGCATGCCGGCCCAGCAGATTTCGCCTTCGGCGGCCAGCCGTTCGCCATGATCCTGCGCGACCTTGGCCGCCTCGCGGAATGTGGCTGCGATCTTCTTCGTGTTCGCCTCGGGATCTTCCAACCAGTTCTCGGGACTGTCGGCCGAGTCGATGCGGATCACGCCATACTTGCGGACGCCATGTTCGTTGAAAATCTTGGCAATGCGACAAGCCTTCTTGACAGCCAGCACGAATTTTTCGCGGTCTTCGTCGCTGCCCATAGAACTTGCGCCCACCGTTCCGGGCCAAACCGGCGCGACCAGCGAACCGACGGCCAGCCCCTTGGCGGCGATCTTATCGGCGATGGCTTTCAACTCGTCGTCAGTGGCGTCGGGATCGGTGTGCGGCAAAAACAAGAAGTAGTCGATGCCGTCGAACTTGGTGCCGTTAACTTCGGCGTTGGCCGTCAGTTCCAACATGCGATCCAAGCTAATCGGCGGATGGTCGGTCCCTTCTTCCTTGCCAACCAGTCCCGGCCACATGGCGTTATGTAGTTTGGGATAAGTGTATTGGGTGTCACTCATCGATGATCCTCTCTTTCGATTTTTTGCAAAGCTCTCACCGAGCTCGTGCTATCAATTGGATTCGCTGTTCCAGTAGAATTAGTCTTTACTTTTCTCACAACCAGCATTGCGATCCAGCTTCACCATGTGCGGCAACTTTTTCGAGCGGGCCAATCGTTGGCATTCGCAATGCTAGGAATAGCCGTGAAACGGCGAAAGCATGTAGCCGTCGGCGTAAGCCGGCGGATAGCCAGTCGTGAAGGACCGAGCCGCGAAAGCGGCGACAGCAAAACGAACCGTGTAACAGGCGTTGAACTGCTGTCGCCGCTTTCGCGGCTTGCAAAAATGTGCTTTTCTCAAACTGCGGGCTTGCACCCGCAGCTACATGCTGCCGCCGTTGCACGGCTTTCAGAGCGGCGCACAATAGGTGTGTCGCGACAACACTCACGGATTAATCCTTCCTGTAGTCGCCGACTTGGGGGACGCTATCGAATGTGTCCGGACCAAAGTAGCGCAGTCCTTCCAGCGGTTCGGTGCCCGTGTTTTCGACCTCGACGCCACGCGTTGCCGCTTCGATCGAGATGTAAACTTCGTCGCCGGTCTCTTCTCCGAAACGGATCATGGCCGGCGTCTGCAGGGCCAGCTTGCCCATGCGGCCCTTGCCTTGCACCGTGATCCAACTGCTGGCTCCCGGATCTTTGAGCACGCACTTCGCGCCGGGCTGCAAAGTCAGTCGCTTGGCGCTAAACAACTGTTCACCGTTGACCAGTCCGTAAACGATCCAACTATCGACCCAGCCTTTGCCGCTGTTTGCTTCGATTGGTTCCAAGTAGTTATTGTCTTTGAAATTGGGATCGACGTTCTTTTCCCAATCGAGTTCTTCGACAATGAAATCGAGATCCTGGTGTTTGTCTTCGGGCATGTCCTTGACCAGCAGCGACCACGGCACATAGCGCCCTTCGACAATGTTCTGATACATGCCGAACACGTCGCTGCCCCACTGTGGCTCGTAAGTACACAGCGAACCGGGAGCATGCAACACTCCGGGCGGAATCAGCCAGCCGGTTCCGCGCCCCAAGCGATAGGCCTTGGACAGATCCAAAATGCCATTGTCGCCCTTGCCCCAATCCTCGAGGCATTTGCGAACTTGATCCTTGGTCGTACCGGGCTCTAGCCCCATGAACGTGTAGGGAAAATTGTTGTCGCAGTTGTTGTATTGCGGCGGGAAGTAATAGCTTTCCGGCTTGCCTTCCTGGCCAACCAGTTTCGCGTCGGCGAAGCTCTGGTGCATATGATGGGGAATCGGCCCCATGTTGTCGAAAAATTTTGAATAGACGGGCCACCGCTGATACTTGTCCCACAGCGGTTTGCCGATGATCCGCTCGCCCGCTTCCGAGATGGCGTCCTTCAGTAGGAAGTTTTCGCCTTCGAACGAGCAAAAACTCAGCCCTTCGTGCCACACGCGCCCTTCGTTGGCCGCTTCGGTCGTGCTGCCAAACCAGCGCTCGTCAATGCCACCCCGCTCGGCACCATAGGAATAGTATTCATTAGGATGCAGTTTGATGCGCTTGCCCGGATGCAGAAAGCTGCGGGGAACCCATGTCGGCGTTAAACGCAGCAGTCCTTGGCCGGCATCCAGCGCCCGATCCAAGATCGCGGCGACGTTGTCGCCCTTCACGAGGTTTGGTGAAATCATCGACGATTGACTCCGAAAAGAAACAACACCCACCTGGCGTACGGACCGGTCATCTCAGCGGCACAAGCGTCATGCCGTGGTGGGTAGGAAAGACAGTGGTTAGGAAAGACATCCGTGAAGATACGGCGATAACCCGCCTTGAACACCGCCGCCAAACGGCAAACGACTGTTTTATTCCGTTTTCAGGCGACTGACAAGGTATGAAGTGCGGGTGGCGTCCGCCCACCAGCCGCATCTTAGGGCCTGGATTTGTTATCCGTCGGCAACGACACGTGCCAGCACTTGCCCCGCCTGGACAATCTCGTCTTCTTCGGCCAATTGTTGGGCGAGCCTTCCCGTTGCCGGCGCGGGCAAGTCGACGGTCACTTCTCCCGCCAGTAATTCCAGCAGGCGCTCGCCTTCCACCACTTCTTGGCCGGTTTTTTTCAGCCACACGCTCACGCTGACAGGCACTCCGTCGAGTCCCAGGTCGGGCAGCACAAGGTCGTGTTCCGTGGCCGTTGGCAAGACTCCGTTTCCTCCAAAGCCCTCTAGCTTGTCGCTAAAACGATTCGGCCATGTCGCGGGCGTGATAACTGCTGCGGACGAAGGGACCGCTGGCGACTTTCTTGAAGCCCATGCTCTTGGCCAGTTTGCCCATCTCCTCGAATTGTTCGGGCCGAATATAGTGGACAACCGGCAGGTAGTTTTCGGCGGGACGTAGGTATTGGCCCAGTGTCAGGAAGTCGCAGCCGGCGGCCAGCAGGTCGGCCAGCACGTTGTAGACTTCTTCTTCCGTCTCGCCCAAGCCCAGCATTAGCCCGCTCTTGGTTCTGATCTCGGGATTGAGCTGCTTTACCCGTCGCAGTAGGTCCAGTGTCCAGCGGTAATCCGACTTGGGACCGCGCACTTGGCGATAAAGCCGAGGGACCGTTTCGGCGTTGTGATTGAATACGTCGGGAGCCGCCTCGACGACCCGATCCAGCGCCTCTTTGTGACCCACGAAGTCGGGCGTGAGTACTTCGACCGACGATCCGGTGCGGCGACGAACGGCCAGCACGCATTGATAGAAATGTTCCGCTCCGCCATCGGGCAAATCGTCGCGCGTGACCGACGTGATCACGACATGTTTTAGCTCCAGGCGAGCGGCCGCTTCGGCCAGCCGCTCGGGTTCGTCGGCTTCCAGCGTGTCGGGCCGGCCGCGGGAAACGGCGCAAAAACCGCAAGGCCGCGTGCAGACGTTGCCCAAGATCATGAAGGTCGCCGTCTTTTGCGAGTAGCACTCCATGCGATTGGGGCACTTCGCATTGTCGCAAACCGTTTCCAATCGCAGCTCTTCCAACAGCCGCGACGTAAAGTGATTGGCATTCCCTTTAGGCACTTCGCGTTTCAGCCAGCGCGGCAGACGTTCGGCGACGTCCGGCGATTCGACAATAGGCAGGCTGAGGCTAGTGGAGGAGTGGTTCACACGCAAGATGTTTTGCTAAGAGACGGATACAGTGGATGCCCCGTATGCAAATGATAGCGAGGGCAATCGAAGGCCCGCGATAATTGTTCGATGATCGCGGCACGCACTTCGGACATTTTAACCGGTCGCCGCCGTTCGGCCAGGAGACTGCCAAACGTTACTTTGTTATTGGAAGCGGCGAAATGGGGCGGCACCACATCGACGTAACCGAAGTGCTTCATCGCCGGATTGACGTTAAGAAACGCCCCGTGACACGTCACTCCACCGCGAACCGACACTCCGAACGCGGCCAACACGCCGTTTCTTCCCCACAACGTATGACGTTCCGGCTGGCGAGTGAGGGTAATTTTGCACGCGTCCAACGCGTCGGCGAGTGCGGTTTGAAGCCGCCCCATATACTGCCCGACACTCCAGCCGTGCCAGGACAGCGGCACGATGGGATAGATGGCCAGTTGCCCTGGCGCGTGCAATACACACCCGCCTCCACGGCTGACCCAGTGTATGTCGAGCCCCCTGCGCCGCACTTCCTCTTCCGACAAACGAATATGGACTCGCGAGCCTTCGCGGCCGACAGATATCGTTTCGGGGTGTTCGACCAGCAATACGTCGATTTGCCCGTTATCTCGGCCGCTCGCCTCGTAGACCAAGCGGTGTTGCAGTTGCTGGCACTCGAGCAGATCGAGCCGGCCCATCAGATGCAGTTGCATCGAGGGTGAACGGCTTTCGGTCCGTGGCGACGGGGTCGACATGCGAAGGAGGAAATTCCGTCCTGTATAGATCCCTGGGCATACATGGGCAAAAGAGCATGGATCCATGAAGTGGCCTGCCTTGACGAAGGTGGCGGGCCACTGTGGTTGATTCCAGCGCTTAATTATAGACGAACGAGAAGACTCAGTTTAGGGCGTCGTCCGATTGAGTCCCCCTCGTTGTTTAAAAAGGGGGGAAATCTGCATTTGCCGATTGCGATTAGCAGGACGTCAGATCAATCCTTGAACTGCATGGCCATAATTGTTGGATCCACCAGCACCGCCTGTTAGCCAAGAGTCGTAACTCCCGGCACGGCGATCTCGGGAATGGCGACGTCGTCCCATTCGTATTTGTCCGGACCCAGCCGCAACTTGGAATCCATGATGGCGGCCGGAGTGACGTTTTTCCCCGTATAGCACGCTTCGCGGCCCATGATGGCCATCAACGTGCTGTACGACATGTACTCGCCGTTGTTGATGTGCTTGCCGCTGCGGATTCCTGCAAACAACTCCTTGTGTTCTACGTCGTACATGCTCGGCTTTTTGCCCTTGTACTTCCAGGGTGTCATGTCGCCCTTTTGAACGGTATGTCTGAGGACCGCGGCGCGGCCCTTCGTGCCCAGCACATAATCGTCGACGTCGTTGGCGCAGCCCTGCATCTGGCGTGTATAAGAAAACGCCTTGACGCCGTTTTCCCATTCGTAGCAGACGGCGAAGTGATCGTAGATATGGCCCCACTTTTCCTCCGTCCTAACTTGGCGCCCGCCCAGCCCGAAGCACGTCTTCGGCGGCACGTCGCCCATCAGCCACAACGCCTTGTCGAGGCTGTGAATATGCTGCTCGGCAATGTGATCGCCCGACAGCCACGTGAAATACAGCCAGTTGCGCATCTGGTATTCCATCTCGCTCCATTCAGGCTTCCGCCCACGATGCCACAGCGCGCCGGTGAGATAGTTTTCCTGGATGGCCACCACGTCGCCGATTTCGCCGTCCAAGATCCGCTTCATCGTTTCGCGAACGCCGTAGTCGTATCGCCAGCAGAGGCCCGAAACAATGCTCAAGTCCTTCTTCTTCGCTTCCTTGGTCGTTTCCAACACACTGCGAACGCCAGGACCATCCACGGCAACCGGCTTTTCGCAAAACACGTGCTTGCCGGCATCGATGCAGGCCTTGAGGTGTTCCGGTCGAAAATGGGGAGGCGTGGCCAGCAGCACGACGTCCACGTCGGACATCATTACGCTTTTGTAAGCATCGAATCCGTGGAAACAGTTGTCGTCGGTGACGGCGAATTGTTTTCCTAAACGAGTCGTAAGATTGTCCTTGCAGTGCTGCAAGCGATCGGGGAAGGCATCGGCCAATACGGTTAACTGAATGTCATCGCCAGCCCGCATGGCGTTAATCGCCGCTCCGGTGCCTCGTCCGCCGCAACCGATGAGCGCGACCTTGATCGTGTTCGAATCGGCCGCGTGAGCCATGCGGTTGGTTCCAAGTGCGACGGCTCCACCGACCAAAGCGGCAGCGCTGGAGGACTTTAGGAACGAACGACGAGACGGTTGGTTGCTGTTGCTAGGCGCGGACGATTCCGACATGGAAGACTCCTTCGGTTGCCCTGATTTTAGGGAGAGACGTTTTAAGGGGGAAAAAATGGCGTGAGATCAAAATCTTGTGGATTCCGTGTAGAACTATGATAGTCTGATTGGCCCGATCTACGCAAGTTTCGGCCATCGTGGTAAACTATTGGTTCCCCCCGATCCCCCTTGCCCACCTTACCCGCCTGGATGGGAATGCTAGATATGAATCACCCTTATTCTCGTCGCCAGATGTTGCAGAGTGCTGGTGCCGGGTTCGGCATGTTGGGGCTGGCTGGAACCATGCACGCCGCGGGGTTGCTTGGCTCGGGCACTGGCGATGAGAACCTCTTGCCGCATTTCGCCCCCAAAGCAAAGCGCGTGATTTTCTTGTTCATGAACGGTGCTCCTTCGCACGTCGATACGTTCGATCCCAAGCCGGCGCTGCTCAAGCACGCGGGGGAAAAGCCAACTCAAAAGCTCGAGCGCGGTGCCAAAGCGGGCTACATGCCTTCGCCGTTTGAGTTTCGCGCCCACGGCGAGAGCGGCGTGGTGATGAGCGAGCTGTTTCCACGCCTCTCGAAATGTGCCGATGACTTGTGCGTGGTGCGGTCGATGCACACCGATCAGCCAAATCACGAACCGGGCTTGTTGATCATGCAGTCGGGCAACTCGCAGCCGATTCGGCCATCGATTGGCTCGTGGGTCTCCTACGGGTTGGGCACCGAGAATCAGAACTTGCCGTCCTATGTGGCGCTGTGCCCGGGGTTGCCGGTGGTCGGACCGCAGTTGTGGTCGAATTCCTTCCTACCCGGCGAGCATCAAGGGATGAAGGTCGACACGAACGACATGAGCGTTGACAAAATGGTCGCCAACTTGCGCCATCCACGCTTGGCCCGCGACCAACAAAAACGCCAACTCGACCTGCTCGCCAAGCTGAACAAATTGCATGTCGCCAAACGTCAGCACGACGCCAAACTGGAATCGCAAATCCAGGCCTTTGAGTTGGCGTTTAACATGCAACGCGAGGCGACCACGGCATTCGACATCAGCCGCGAACCCAAACATGTACAAGAATTGTACGGCGATTCGACTTTTGCCAAGTCGTGTTTGCTGGCCCGCCGGTTGAGTGAAAGTGGCGTGCGTTTCGTGCAAGTCTATTACGTCACCAAAACGGGCAAACAACCCTGGGACACTCACTCTGACAACGACAATCGGCATCGCCAACTATGCGCCGACAGCGACCGCGCCACCGCGGCGCTGCTTACCGACCTAAAGCAACGCGGGCTGTTGGAAGACACGCTGGTTGTTTGGGGAGGTGAATTTGGCCGCACTCCCTACGCTCAGCCAGCTAAGAAGAAATCCAAATCGGGCCGCGACCATCACCACACGGCGTTTTCGATGTTCCTGGCGGGCGGCGGTATCCGCGGCGGAACGATGTACGGTGCCACCGACGATTTTGGCATGTTCTCGGTCGAGAATCGCGTCCATGTTCACGATCTGCACGCCACCATGTTGCACTTGATGGGTGTCGATCACGAGCGACTCACCTATCGCTACTCGGGCCGCGACTTCCGACTGACCGACGTTCACGGAAACGTCGTCCACGATATTATTGCTTGAACGAAATCATTGCTTGAAACCGCTACTCGCCGGAACTATATCTTCAGGAGTTTTCTGATCTTCTGAACTTTTACGCGTTCTTGGCACTCACAGCCATTGCGACTTTCAAACAAGGTGGACGCATGTTGACGCAGAGAAGTGTTTTCTTGATTTTGGCAGTGACGGCAATTTCGTGCTTTGTGTCACCACCCGGCCTGGCTGACGACAAACCTTCGGCCCAAAAGCGAACCGCACAAGCGAAGGCAAAGAAGAAGCGGCCGCCCTTTCGCTGGGTGAATCCGCTTCCCAAGAGCAGGGAGATTCCCGGCTTGCAGCACGCGACTTTCCTCAGCCCATCGATGAAGATCCCGGTGGGCTACTGTATCTATCTGCCACCCCAGTACAACGAAGCGAAGAATCGCCAGCAACGATTCCCCGTGGTCTACTACTTGCACGGCGGCCGGCCCGGAAGCGAAATCAAAAGCGTCGGTCTGGTGCCATTTATTCACGAGGCCATGAAGAATGGAACCGTGCCGCCCGCAATTTACGTCTTCGTCAACGGGGGCGAGGTGAGCCATTACAACTACCCTGAAAAGAAATCGATGGGAGAAGATGTCTTCATTCAAGAGCTGATCCCGCACATCGATGCCAACTATCGCACGATCGCGGATCGAAGCGGGCGCGGACTGGAGGGCTTTTCGCAAGGCGGGCGTGGGACGACTCGGATCATGTTCAAGAATCCCCATCTGTTTTGTTCGGCGGCTCCTGGCGGAGCGGGACACGCCACCGAAAAGCGAATCTCGGAGGAAGATGGCCGCGAGAGCGAAACCCTGAAGTTCGCGCCGGGCTATAATACTTACGACTTGGCCCGCAAATATGCCGGCAAGCCCAATCCACCGCTTTCCATTCTAATTTTCGTCGGCGACAAGGGATTCAACTACCAGAACAACCTGGCCTACATGAATTATCTTGAGTCGCTAAAGATTCTCTTCGACCGGCTGATCGTCGCCGATGCGCCGCACAGTGCCAAGATTATCTACGAAAAGCGCGGCACCGAGATCATGAAATTTCACGCCGGGAACTTTCGTAAAGCGACGTCGCGTTGATCGACGAACACCTTATCGTCGGTGTTTCTGACTCTTTCGAATGCTCTTGGCAAAGTTACGACGGCGACGCTTTTCTTCAGATTGTGCCAGCGCGTCTTGCTTGCGTTCCAAACGGGTCAGTTCACGCTGCAACTTTTGATAGCTGAGCAATCGGTCTTCCGGCAGTTGCCCCGATGCGATCGCCTCGGCCACCGCACAGGCGGGCTCGCCTTGGTGCCGGCAGTCGGAGAAGCGGCATTGTCCGGCCAGTTCATCGACGTCTCCGAATGTATCGGCCAAGCCAGATTGGCTGTCCCACAATTGCAGTTCACGCATCCCCGGCGTGTCGATGATCAAACCGCCGGACGAGAGCCGGATCAGTTGCCGGAAAGTCGTCGTATGCCGTCCCTTGCCGTCGCCACGAACTTCTCCCGTCTCTTGCAATGCCGATCCTTCCAATGCATTGATCAGCGTCGACTTCCCCACACCCGACGATCCCAACAGCGCGACGGTAGCGTGATTGGCAAAGTACGGGCGCAATGGGTCCAAGCCGTCTTGCAACAGGCTGCTGGTAACATGGACGTCCACGCCGATCGCAATCGACTCGACCTCGTCGGCGCGGCCCTCGACATCGCCGTGCAAGTCCGCTTTGGTCAACACGACGACGGGAGTCGCGCCGCTCTCCCACGCCAGCGACAAATAACGTTCGATCCGCCGCAGGCTAAAATCCTGATCGAGCGCGCTGACGATCCACACATGGTCGACGTTGGTGGCGACGATTTGCTCTTCCGTCCGTTCACCGGCCTCTTTGCGCGAGAATTTGGATTTGCGGGGCAAGACCCGGTGAATAGGCAATTCGCCCTCGCCCGCCGCTGACTGGACGACAACCCAATCGCCAACCGCCGGCAAATCCGCTTGACTGTCCGCCTCATGTCGCAACCGCCCCAAGATGTGACCGGGTCGTTCTCCGCCGGCGGTCTGCAGGCGATAACCCGTCCGGTGTTCGGCAATCACGCGCGCGGGCTTCGTTCTCGACAAAATGACGAGCAAAGTAATCCGTCCATCCATAACCGACGAGTTCGGACATTTGCATGTTCCAATGCGGGAAATCGTACATCTGGAGTAGCCGACACGGTTCCCGGGGGAAAGGTTCGCCGTGCAACGCCGCCAGGAGCCCGCGGAATCGGAATAAACGTTCCAGCTTCCACGCAAAAAAGTCGCGACATCCGCCTTCTTTATGCAGCAACACGTTACGAAGGAGCGATAATTCCAATGGAGCGGACCGCTGACTCCACGTAGCGAACCATGCGAATCCAACCTTCCACAATCGCGGCTAACGCCTTTCTCTCCGCCGGTTCGGTGGTGGGGGCGCAGTCCCCCGCGCGGATTGCACTCCGTCGAAGCGCCGATCCGGACGAGGCCCAACGGGCGGCTAGCCAGGCCGCCGCGCCCGTCGACAGTCTGAGCATCTCCGAACAGGCGGTCGCGAAACTGGCGGAAATAGAAACGGGGGAAACCGAATCCCCAGACGCCACTTCCACTACGGAAGGAAAATCCGCCAAGGACGCTCAAGCAGTCGCCAAGCTGTCGGAGGAGGAACAGCAAGTCGTCAACGAACTCAAGACGACCGACCGCAAGGTGCGGGCGCACGAGCAGGCTCATCTTGCTGCCGCGGGTCCGTACGCCCAGGGAGGCCCAAGCTATACTTTTGAGAAGGGCCCGGACGGACGCAACTACGCGGTCGGTGGCGAAGTCAACATTGATACTTCTCCTATTCCCGGAGATCCGGAGGCGACTCAGCAAAAAGCCCGCACCATTCGAACGGCCGCGCTAGCCGCCGCCGATCCTTCGGCCCAAGACCGCGCCGTGGCCGCTCAGGCCACGAGAATGGAGACGCAAGCCAGGATCGAGTCGCAAGAGCAACTGCAGAGCGGAGAGACGGATGTGAAAGGCGACGTCACCACGGCCATCGCCAGTGCCGTTGCCGCATCCAGCCAATCAGCCGCCGGCTTGGTGGCGGAACTCGCGAAAACCGCCAACAGCGGATCGTTTACCGAGTTGAAGGACGAATCGTCCGACCGCCGCCTACTTGACGACGCCTTCTCCGAACTTCTCAGCTTGGGACAGAGCTTCGATGCGGTGGCTTAACGTATTAGTGTAGAGGCTCACAAACAGCTCGCTCTATTTACGGCGAGCTTTCGGCGCGAGTTCTCGCTGCCCGCAGCCTTCGCCACAACAGGGCCGTCAGGGCTCGGTTCATCTTCTTGCCGTCCCCCGTGTGGCTTCCCGCACCTGTGTGCATCGCATTACAAATTCGCGAGAATGGATTGTATCTTGCACATGTCTCGGCAATCGTCGTTCGGATCGCACGAAGACGATGCAATAGGTGATGCCAACCAGTTCCTACCCGATGCGCCGGGACGGCCAACTGCGGGTGAATCAGAATGCAACAAGACAACTCCGGCCGCGGACTCTTATTCGATCCCGGGTTCTGGCTTACGGGCGTGTGCTTCTGCTGGGTTGGCTGGATCAGTGTGGTCCAACTTGCGGGGTTGGAATTGGAATTGAAGCAATGGCACTTCGTTGCCACCGTGCTGCTGATTCTATTGGTGCTTGCCCACTTGTCCTGGCAACTGCTGGTCCGTGGCGGGCTTCCCGAATTGGAATTCGCGGGCGGGTCGTTGGTCCTCCTGTTCGCGTTGTTGCAGTGGCAGCTCTACGTTCTTGGAGGAGCAGGCCATTACGCCGTGGCGGAAGACGCCTGGATAGCCGACTGGACGATATTTACGTTGATGCATGCGGTTCGTGCCGTCGATGTGCTGGATGTCCTGGAAGACCTCCACGTACGAACCAACCCGTTGAAAGTCGAATATCGCTCGGCATGGTCCGGGCTCATTTTGGTCGCCCTGCACTTGGCGGTAAATCTCTTTGTGGCGGGCTTGCTCATCCGCACGGCGACGAAGTGGGCCGCGCGCTGGACGGGTGTCGGCGGCAAACGATGGCATCCTCACGCAGTGCGTTTCGCCTGCGCAGTTGGAGGTATCGCTTGCTTGGCCGCCATCGTGTGGACGGCCCGCGGGCAACAATGGCGTCCGATCGATTGGCTGCTGTGGCCGCTGGATAACGCGCTGCGCACGCTCGACGTGGGAGACGCGTTTCAGGTCTTTCATTGGCGTATTCACCAAGTTCCGGTCAGCCTTTGGAATGGGGCGCTGGCCATCTGGTTTCGTTTGCTAGTGGGCGTCGCGGTCGCCGTAGTTGCTCGCCGAATGTGGTTGCGGGCCTGTGGAACCACGGGTCTGAATGTCGCCGACCTCGTGGAAGTACTCAGCGGCGACGACAAGAATGCCGCGAAAATGGCCCGCCAACGCCTGGTCGCTCTGGGATCGCACGCCGTGCCCGGCATCATCGAGGAATGGGATGACGCCAGCGAGCCGTGCCTCGGCCCTGTGTTGAAGTCGATCGGACGGCCGGCAGTGATCCCAATCGTGTATGAACTGCCAATTCCCAATAAGGAGCGCTTTGACAAAGACGGGCAGCCCCGTCCAGCCGTACAAGTGCGGACCAAGGCTTTGCAATGGCTGGGCGATGACGGAATCTGGGAAGCGATCGAACTGCTTGGACACAAGGATGACGTCCTCGCGCATCGCGCCGAGTTCGCGCTGCAATGCTTGGCCCATCAGGCTCGGATGATTGAGCCGAAGGAATTCGAAGTGAACGGGACGCGCGAGTTTAGTTTCGACCTGGGACAGACCACGCGTGCCGCGGTCGAGGGGTTGCGGGATCCCAATTCCAGCGAACTTCCATTAGCCGTTGCAATGCTCAAGGCTAACGTTTCGGACGATAAACGAATTAAGGATTCAATGGATGGGGCTATCATCCCGCTGATTGATATGCTGGACCACAAAGATGAAAGGATTCGCGCTCTCGCGCTGAGCACGCTTCAATCAACGGGCGACAATCCTCGGGAGGAGCTTCAGGAACTGATCAGCAGATGGCGTCACGGTAGCCCACCGATTCGTAACGCGGCGGGGAATGTGTTGTGTCACGCAGCGAGTTGGTCGATTGCCAAGTTCGACTTGGAAAACTCGCCGAATGAGGGTCAAGTGGAAGAAGCAATCGAAAAGCTACTGCCTCCCCCGCCGTCACCTGATAACAATGAAGGTCCGCCGGACCTTAGCCCGGCGGACCCGTCATCATAACTGCTTGACGCGGCCCTATTCGCCTTTTTCGCCAAAGGTAAACTTCTTCTGCGTCGCCTGATCGCGGATCGCCCCAATCAGAGCGAGATCGAGTGTTTCGTCTTCTCCTGCGGCCTCGGCTTTTTCCTTGCGTTTCTCGGCGACGTATTTGTTCCGAGCGGCGTTTAGATCATTGATTTTCTTCTGAACCGCCGCACGTTCGGCTTGTTTCTTTTTGACATAAGCTTTCCGCTCTTCAAGCGTCATCTTGCGCATGTTTTCGGGCAGGTCTTCCGGTTTGATCTTGGCCAGATCGACCTTGCCTTCCTTGCACGCATCGCACAGATCCCACGTCGAGTTGCGATAATAAATATTCGCCTTGGCGACGGCTCGCTGCTGGGCGCTGGCGATCGAAGATTTGCTTGCATTGCCGTCTTGGGCGGTTTGTCGCAGCGCACCGGCTTTCCCCTTCTTGCCATAGGCGATGTACGTCTTGTTGAGATCGACGCCCAGTTCGGCAATCTGCTTGTCCTGCGGGGCTTCGATGTGCGCGACCGCTTGAGTGTGGTTGATGTTCATCGATTTGCCGTCGGCCAGCAGGGCTCCATTCCGCCAGCCTTCGGGGATACCGTCGCCGCAGTGAATCGTGTTGATCATGATTCCCTTGCCGATGGCCGCTTTGCAGGCCGTACGATAGTCGACCGGGCCTTGAGTAAACGGTTCGTTGCCGGCGATGAAAATCAGCTTGAGGTCGCGATTGTTTTCGCTCCATTTCAACTCGCGAGTCGCCACGTCGATGACCGCGCCGCAATGCTCGCTGCCGCCCGACACCGGGATGCCGAACAAAGCTTCCGAGACGCGATCCAGATCATCCGTTAAGGGAACCAATTGCGTGGCCGGCGGATTTCCGTAGTGATAGACGGCCACTTGCAAGTCGGGGCGTTGGCCCCCCAGTTCCGCACTGACGAATTCGTTGACGACTTTCCACAACTCGCTGCGAGCTTGGTTGATCAAGCCGCCCATGCTGCCCGAGTTGTCGAGTAAAATGGCGATTTGCACCAGCGGCTTTTTCTTCACTTCGGCCGCCGGCTTGGATTCGTCTTTCTTCTCGGCGCGGCCTGCCGATGGGAAGCAGGTCGTTCCAATGAGAACCAAAGCAATCAAGCCTAGTCCGAATAGTTTATTCCGTTGACGTGTCATCATGGTCTCCTAGTTATTCGAGTTGTTGTTCAAGAGTTTGAACGGGAAGAAAAGATCATTTGCTCGCAAACAGCAGGTCGATTTCTTCGTCGCTGATGCGATCTTGTCCGTCTTTCGTGTCGATGACGAGCCCGGTTCCGTTGGGCGCGATCCACACGACGTAGTTCCCCAGTTTGAAGACGTCCTTCATCTGCGGTTGACGTTCCAGAATTCGGAAGTACGCGTCGCTTTGCGCCTTGACCGACACCGTCCGGGTCTTCGCCGTGAACGCCTCGTCGATCCAGACGCCGCCGATTTCCATGCAGTTGCGGCTGGCCACGCGGCGAATCGCTTTGGCCTGCAGTTGGCATTGGTTCTTCAGCGTGGTGGTGGAAAGTGAAAGTTCGACACCCTGGGTGCTGATTTGATTCATCCGCAACTGTCCGTTTCTGTAGTTTCCATACGCCTGATCCAAGGTGCCCTTGAGCCGTTGTGCGGTCGCAACTCGTTGGCGGGCCTCTTCAGCCGCCGGCATCGACGCGCCGCCAGCAACCGCCGCCTTTCGGCTCTTCCATGCAAAGTCAGCAAAGGCTTTATCTTGGAAGCGGCCACGATTTCCGGCCAGCTGCCCTTCGTTTTGTTGATTCCGCCGGGCAAAGTCCACTAGCTTCTCGCGTTTCGCGCCGTCCTTGGCGGGTGCCAGCGCGGCTGGATCCGCGTCGCGGCTTAGCCGGCCCGCCGCGTCGACCGAAGCGGTCGAGGCAACCGTCAGCGAGGCATCAGGCATGATCAGATAACTGGTATAAGGAGTGGCGATGCCGTAGTTCTTTGCCAACAGGATGACTTCGTCGACCAACTCTCTTTGCTCGCCGTTCATGCGGATTTGATCCAGCAAGTAGCCGACTTTTCTGCGTGCCCAAAGTTCTTCGACAAACGGCTTTCCTTCCGCCCGCTTCTGAAACTCCATTTCATAAACGAACTGTTTGTCGTGCGGACCGACCTTGCCGTCCAACACGATCGCCGCGTGGCCGGAACCGGAGACGCGGCCCAAAACCACCAATTGATCCCCGTGAAACAGATCCGGCAGTTGTGGCGGGTAGACCTCGGTCAACTGCACGTCGCCGGTCGTCGACAACTTCAAGCTCGACAGCACCGGATGATGGATCTTGTTGAAAAAGCTGGAGACCTTCGCCTCGATATTCTGTTCCGGCCGTACATAGCTGCTGATGGCGCGCGATTGCTCGGCGATCTTGTCGAGAAATACCGCGTTCAGATCGTCGCCCAATCCAAAAGTGAAGATTCGCGTGTTCGCCGAGTTCTGCTGATCGACGTCAGCCAAGATCGTCTCCGTATTCGTCTCGCCAATCGTCGGTTGGCCGTCGGTGAAGAACACGACGGTAAACATGCGATCCGAGTCGTCGGTGCGCATGTCCAGCGCCGTCGTGAGCGCTTCGTGAATCGCCGTGCCGCCGCCGGCGTATTGGTCGGCGACCCAACCCTTGGCCAATTTGATTTGTTCTTTGTTCACCGGCAATAGCCGGTCGCGATGTCGGTTCACCGTCGTGGCGAAACTGATCAGCCCGAATCGATCATCGTCCGACAAACCGCCCAGGCAATGCTGCAGCGCATCCTTGGCCTGTTCGATCTTCTTGTCCTTGAGCATGCTGCCCGACGTGTCCATGACAAAGACGATATCGCGGGGCACTTTTTGTTGCTTGGACAATTCCGCTCGCGGCGAGACCAGCAGCATCACGTAGCCGTCTTCGGCGGAGATCGGACGTTGCTCAAGCGCCGTCAAGCCGATGTCTTGACCGCTGGTGGTGTAGAACAACTGGAAATCGCGGTTGAGCTGCGCGCCGCGCTCTTCATATTGGACTTTCGCCAAGTGGTCGTCGACCTGCGTGACCGTCACTTCATGCGTCGGACTGTAGATGCTGCTGATTGGTGCTTGGGATTGTAGCGAGACGGTTAGACGAAATTCCTCCAGTGTGCTGGCCGCCATGCGATCGGTCTTTAGGGGGTAAATGTACTCAACTAGATCGTGTTCCTTCTTGGCGACGCCCGTAAAGCGAACTTCGACCTTTTGATCTGCTTTCGGCTCGATCGGAAAGACCTTCAAGCTCAGCAAATCCGAGCCCAGATAATCCAATAGCGCGGGATTCTTGGTCTGCCGCACGATGCTGGTGTACATGGCCTTGGCCTTGTCGGCGGTGAGCAACTCGCCCTTGGTCTTGTGTCCGTTCACCCACATGGCGAACTCGCTGACGCTCGAGCCGGCCGGAACGGGAAAGACATACGTCGCTTCCAAACGGCGGTCGGTATGGTTGCGGAAGGTCTGTTGAATCGTGGTCACGGCTACCTGATCTTCCAGCGTGACGTCCACATGGTGGTTCAGCATGGCCAGCGGCGGCAGATCGGGCTCGACTGGAATGAGCAATCCGCGGCCGTGTGCTAGATTCGCACCACAGAACATCAACAGCGGCAGTAACAGATAGCGTTTCATCGGATTCTCACTTTATTCATTTTTCGAGGAAGCAAGCTCGCCCCTCGGCCTTCCGCGAGGAGCGAGCACCGGTTCACATCCACTCGTCACTTGTTAACGTCGAATTGCCTTCACGGCCGGAATGGCTCCACCGCGAACCCAGGGAAAGGGCGTGGTGACCATCACGGGTTTCGTGCTGACACGCTCGCCAAGGATTCCTTCAAACACTGAACCGTACACGGTCTCGATCTTTTTCATGGAGTGGGCGGCCAGCAACATGTGAACTTGGCCTTGGTTGCCGACGACCCAGCGACGTCCACCGCGGCCCAAGACGATTTGTTGAGCCGGCGCGGATTTTCGCGCGGTGTCTTGCTTGGCGTTAAAAGCGGCCTCTTCGGCCTCGTCGAAACTGACGTCGGGACCTTCGACCGGCGGCGGAGGCAATTTGGGAGCCAGCGTGTTTCCAGAAGGATCGCGGTAGGAAAGGGCGCTCTGGTCGCCGGCGGCGGGCGCGTCGAAAGCGACCGGCTCGACCATCAAACCGTGCTCTTGCTGCAACCGCTCGGCGTGCAGCTTACGAAATTGGCCTTTAAAAGACTTGCCGCTGGTTTTGGTTTCGGCCAACGATTTCTTCACGTTGTCGACGACCCAGCGGGCTTCCTTGAGTAAGGTGGCGGCATTGACGGGACCAGCCACGACGTGCAGCACGCGACCGTCTTGGGCGCAGAAGTAAGAAGCGACATTGCCGCCTTGCTTTTGGCCGCCCACAATGCGAAATGTTCCCACCTTCTGAAAAGCCGAAACGAAGTTCTCAGTCAAATAGGCACCCAAAGTTGGATCGGCCAGGGCGTTCACACGGAGCGCCTCCGCGTTGTTTCACGTATAGTCCGCAACTTCAAAGTTGCCTGAAACGTGCAGCACGAAGACCAGCTTCTCCTCCTTCAGGGCCTGCTTCGCCGCCGCGGACGGCGACTCGACAAATGTCACCGAAGTTCCGTAATCCCCGCAACTTTCCTCGGCCGACGCAGTCTGTTGAACCGCCGTGGCCGCGATGACGACCGCCAGCAATGCGGCACAATGGGTGGGAAATCTGGTCATTTTGATTACCTCTCGATTGGGTACAGAAGTCTTGTTTGGCACGGAGCCCTTGAATTAAGTCGAACTGAATTCACTTGAGATGAGCGGCTGGATTCCATCGGTCTGAGGTTGAGACGACCGGCTTCCCCCTGGAGTTCCGAAATATTTCACAACGACAGGGACGCGAAGCCGTTGTTATTATGGCGGTTTCAGGCCCTTTGTTTTGTAAAACGCATGTAACAACCGATAGTACGACGGCCTGCCGAGTCCGTCAGTCGCCAGATCCGCCATGCAAACAGCGATTGGACACTGCCTTCGTCATCAGCCGCGGATGCGCTGGCTCGCTTTAGTCGCCGGTGTGACGATCGTGTCGCTTGACCTTCTCTTTGAGAGGCGAGGGGTTCAGGTGCATAACCGGGGAGCCTTGGCGGTCGTCGCCCTGGCATTGTTCGTCTACATCACCAATGGGGACTGCGCGAGCCTAGGGCTGCGGTTGTCTCCGAAACAGGGATGGCTGCCCTGGGCCAGAATAACCCTGGCGGTCTCCGTCGCAATGGCCGCTTGCATTGGCATCGGTTTTGGCGCGTGGCATTTGTTGGGGCTCCCACTTCCAATTCTCGCGACGCCTCCCGACGAGTTCATCCGTCACTTTCTACACATGAGCTTCTTTTCGCCCACTGTGGAAGAAACGATCTACCGAGTTGCCGTCTGCGTGCCGCTCGTTCCGCTGATCGGCTGTTGGAAAACGATCGCCATTAACGGCATCCTTTTCGCCGCCCTTCACTTTGTCTACGGAAATCCTAGCCCCGAAAACCTGGTGGGCGGATTCTTTCTGGCCTGGGTCTACTTGAAGAGCGATTCGATCGTTCTGCCCTTCCTGATGCATGCCGCGGGAAACTTGCTGGCGCTTCTAGCTCAGATCGCGGCCTGGTAGGTCGTCGGCTCCAGCGCGTAGTCACGCGCGTAATCATGTGCGTCCGATCTTGGATCGCCCAATACGCACGCCGTGAAGCCCGACACGTCGGGTTGCCGCACGACTACTTGGGAATCGGTTGATCCAACAGCAGCGCGCGTACGAACTTAACCGGTGGCGAGCCAAACGAAAGCGCGCGGTCATGGTAAGACTTGAGTTCGAATTTGTCTCCCCACGTCCGTTCGGCTTCTTGGCGGAGATCGGTATGTTCCAGATAGCCGACGAAATAAGTTGATAGCTGCGTCGAGGTCAATTGAGCGCGAATCCACTTTCCTGCCGCTTCACGCTCCTCCTGGAACGTATCCTCCATCATCAGACGCATGCCCTGTTCCCTGGTAATGCCTTCAGTATGGATTGCTTGATCGAGAATCGCATTGGCGACTCCGCGCAAGTACCATTTCAACACGACCAGCCGCATCAGCGGATCTCCGTCGAGAAACCCCGCGTCGACCATCAGCTTTTCGGTGTAAACGGCCCATCCCTCGACAAAGACACCCGAGGAAAGCACGCTGCGCAGCTTGTTCTGGTAGCGATTGGAATGCGCCAGTTGGACAAAATGCCCCGGCATCGCTTCGTGTACCGTCAAGTTATGCAGCGATCGTATATTGTACTCGCGCAACATCGACTGCACTTGTTGGTCGTCCCAGCGTTTGGGGAAAGGCGCGACGGCATAAAATGTCTTTTGCCCCACGTCCAACGGGCCGGGAGAATCGCAATACGCCAGCGAAACACCTCGCTGAAATTCCGGCATGACGATAATCTCGATCGGATCGGGCGGTATTGTGATCAGTTCCTTTTCACGGACGAACTCGGTGGTCAATTTTAGCGAACGCTTGGCCGACTCGACGATCTGGTCCGGCTGGGGTGTTTCGCGATTGGCCAATTCCAATCCTGCGCGGATGATCGCCTGTTGATACCCGGGCGACGGAGTGGCGGGAAATTGGGTGTAAGGGTGGTTCTTTTGGTAAACCGTTTTCGAGATCTGATACATCTCTTCTCGCACGCGCCGCAGTTCGCTGGTTGCCCGATCACGGATTTGGTCGCGGCTCAACGGTGTATGCAATGTAAAAGCCAGCTTTTGGTCGTACCGCTTCGATCCCAAGCGAAAGTCGCCGCCGGCATGCGGCAGCATCTCGGTCTCCAACCACTTTTGATGTTCATCGACCGCGGTCTTGGCACGCGTGATGGCTTGCAACAGCCGCTCGCGCTCGGTTGCTGGCAGTTCTCCCAAGCGGGGCTGCACCATGTTGTCCAGAATCTTGATCACGCCGCGATTCTGTTTGATCGCCGTTTCGGCATGGACCTTGGGGATCCGCTTGAGATCGAGTGTCTCGCGGATTTGAGAAAACAGCCGCGGAAACTGCTCCAGACGGTCGGCCACGTGGATCAGCCGTTGACGGAGCGGAGCGAAATCGCGGGCCATCAATCCATAGACCGATCCGCCACAGAGTTTCGTATAGATTAAGGGGTTCCAAGCCCACTCTTGTAGCTCTTCAAGTTGCCATAGTTTCGAGCGTAGATGGTGTTCCAGCAGCGCATGATCGACCTGATTGGATCGCGACAATTTTTCGCCGATGATGCGATGAACGTCGTCCAGCATCCCACGATAGAATCGGATCGCGCGCTGGCGTGCGTCGCGGCTGATCTGGTCCAACTTGCCATCAAACCGGTGATCGCCCAGCGCGGTGGC
>JAJDEH010000269.1 GCA_029259935.1 Planctomycetota bacterium | reverse complement strand
GTTACCGCTTACCGATGTCTGTGGCGTCGGCTCTCAGCTGATTGGCTTGTCTGCCGATAGCCTGCTGATTCTTGTCGTCCACGGCACGGCTCACCGTCGTCACATGGACGCCAACCACATCGGCGATCTGTTGCATCTTTAGCGGTTCAATGAACTCGGGGCCGTCCTCGATGTACCGTGTTTGATGGTCCACGATGGCCTGCGCCACTTTCGTAAGCGTGCTGCGGCGTTGCTCGATCGATTCGATCAGCCACTGCGCGGCGTTAAACTTCTTGCGAATGAAATCCTTTTCCTCGGGCGTCGCCTCACCGGTTTGCAATCGTTTGCGGTAGTAAGGGCTGATGAAAAGGGACGGAATGCCTTTGTCCTCAAGCCTCACGACATAACTGCCGTCCTCGCTCCGCTCGACAAAAACTTCCGGCTTGACCGTGGGATTGAATTTTTCGGCAAAACTGGAGGCGGGCAACGGGTCGAGCTTGCGCAGATCTTCCCAAACTTCCTTGATCTCCTCCATCGAGAAGCCGGTCGTCCGCTGAATCTGTGGTAAACGATTGTCGCGCAGATCTTCCAGATGATCGCTAATCAATACCCGCAGTTCCTCATAAAACAGCATGTCGGGCGTCAACTGCAGCAACAAACACTCTCGCAGATCGCGGGCCGCGATGCCCGTCGGATCCAGCGACTGAACCAGCTTCAAAGTCTCTTCGGCCAATGCCAGATCTTCCTCGCTGGCACCGGGCGGCAGCAAATCCGTTAGATTGGCCGTGAAGCGTCCTCCGTCCTCGGGATCGAGTGTCGAGATGATTCGCTCGGCGAGCTTTTCCGCCTTGGGCGGCAAATCGAGTTCGCCAATTTGATGGATCAAGTGATCGTAGAGCGATTCCGCGCGGCCCACCAAATTCGCCATTTGGTCATGAGCCCGGTCGCCCTCTTCCGCCATGCGATTGGCCGACGCCCGCGGCCTTTCGTCGAAGTGATCGGGCACGTCGGCATCTAGATTCACCAATCGTTCAAAGTCGTCGGCATTGTCGTGGGCTTCGTCGACGACGACTTCTTTGTTTTCGATGTCCGTTGAGTCCGGATTTTCGCGCTCGGACGGTTCATCGGGCAGAGTCGGATCTTTTTCGACAATCTCCAAAACGGGATTCTCGGTCAATTCCTGCTCGATGCGCTCTTGCAGGGCAAGAATCGGCAACTGCAGAATCTCCATCGACTGGATCATCCGCGGCGCAAGCTTCATCTGCTGCGTCTGAGCGATGTGTTGTCCGAGCGATAATCTCATCAATGTATTTCTGGGTTGGGCGCGCGACTACAGCTTTTGCCGCCCCGCCATGGCGTCCGCCAATATGTCTTTGTTCGTGTATTCTAGGATGCTACCCGTCGTTATTCCCCGAGCCAATCGCGTAATGTTAACGGGATACTCGGCCAACAAATTGGAAATGTGCAGCGACGTTCCGTCGCCTTCAACCGTCGGATTCGTCGCCATCACCACTTCCTCGAACTGGCCTTCATGAATCCGTTCGATCAATCCGTCGATAGTCAGCGAATCGGGACCAATGCCCTCCAATGGAGCAATACGGCCAAGCAAAACATGATACAAGCCACGAAAAGTTCCCGTGCTTTCGATTGCCATTAAATCACGCGGCTGCTCGACGACACAGATTGTCTTGCGATCTCGCTTGGGGTCACCGCAGATGACGCATTGCTCGCCTTCGGAAAGGTTGTAGCACGTCGCGCAGTACCGGACGTTTTCCCTCACGTCCCGAATGGAATCGGCCAACGCCAACGCCTCGACTTTATTCACGCGAAGCACGTGATAGGCCAAGCGTTCGGCCGACTTCCGGCCAATGCCAGGAAGCTTCGCGAACTCGTCGATCAGATTGGCAACTGATTCCGTTAGCTGCGCCATGAATCGTCTCTTGATGTCTCGCGGACCGGGATTATGTTTCCGTTGCGGATCGCTCCGCGAATACTGGTTTTCGTTTTGTTCGCGGAGCGAACAACGACCATCACTCGCCTTCGGGGTTTCCGCCGGTGAGTTGGGACAGCGCATCGCCCAAGCCCGGCACGTCCATTCCCGCAGTGAGCGATTGCATGGCTTCGACATGAAGTTGCTTGGACTTGGCCACGGCCTGATTAACCGCGGCGGGGATCAGATCCTCGATCATTTCGCGGTCGCCGTCTTGGATTAGTTGCGGTTCAATCGATACCTTCAACACCTCACCCAATCCGTTGACTTCCACCGTCACCATGCCCGCGCCCGCGCTGCCGCTGGCGCGTTGTTCTTTTAGCTTTTCCTGAACGTCCTGCATCTTGCTGCCCATTTGCTGAGCTTGACGCATGAGCGATCCCAAATTGGCAAGTCCTTTGAACACGATTTGAATCTCCCGTTTGCCGAGACGCTCGGCGCAACCCCAGAATGTTTCCAACTCCGACGCGAATCTTTGAAAAGACTGATGAGCCTAATCGACCTAGCGACCGTCTTCGCCGAGATCGACCACTTCCGCGTCAAACTTATCCATCGCCTCGCGAACCAGCGGATGTTTTTCGACTTCTCGAATCCGTTGCCGCTTGGAGAGAGGCGGCGGAGTCCTTTGTCGGCTTGGTGCCTCGCTGGGCAGAACCTGGAAATCAATCCGGACGTTTTGTCCGGTCAATTCGCCGATCGCCTGTTCGAGCCGCTGTCGCCGATTCGGATGTTCGCACCTCTCTTTGTGGAGAGTATACTCCGCTTTAAAGCTGACGACCAGTTGATTTGGCGCGGAAATTGCAATACTGTCATAATGGCTGGCAAAATCCGCTGTCATATCTCCAATGCTGTCAATAGCTTGACGCCAAATGCTTTTTGCGGATTCAGTCGTCAGTTCGACCGTGGACTGGACAGTTTCGCTTGAGTCAGGGGCGTTTTTTTTTGCCGCCTCGCTTTTTTTTTGAGATGCCACGGTCTTTTCGGGTGGGGGTGAACCCACTCCCTGGGTCCGTTCTGCGGCGATCGGCTGGCCGTGTTGAATCCGGGCAATCAAATCCGCCAGTTGGTCGAGCTGCTCCAATCGACAGATTCGTACCACTGCCATCTCCAGCAAGGTTCGAGGATGCCCGCTGAGCCGCATTCGAGTTAATGTCTCGTCGAGAATCTGAGTGACCGCCAAAATCGATTCCGGTCCGGTTTGACGGCTTAGTTCGGCCAACACTTCAAAGTCACCCGTTCCGCAATGCAGCATCAGTTCAGCATCGCAACCGACGGACGCCGCCAACATATCGCGAAACCATCCCAACAGTTGCTCGGTCAACTGCCCAGGGTCCGTTCCGCCCGTGACTAACTCATCGATTTTCTTCAACGCCCCGGCGGTGTCGTGCGCGGCGAAGACTTGTGCGAGTTCGGCAAGCTGCCCACCCTTGGCAGTGCCCAACATTTGATGGACGTCGTCCGCGGTGATCCTTTCGCTGCAAAACGAGAGCAACTGTTCCAACAGCGATTGGCTATCACGCATCGACCCGTTGGCTCGACGGGAAAGTAAATGGAGCGCTTCGTCGTCCGCTTCAACGCCCTCGGTGTCGACAATGTGCCGCAACCGCTCGACAATCGCCTCGATCTGCACCGGCGCGAAATCAAAACGCTGGCAACGCGACAAGACCGTAATCGGGATCTTTTCGGGGTCGGTCGTGCAGAATATGAATTTCACATGCTCGGGCGGTTCTTCCAAGGTTTTCAACAAGGCGTTGAAAGCCGGGGTGGTGAGCATGTGAACTTCGTCGATGATGTAGATCTTGTTTCGCGAGCGACTGGGGCGAATATTGACGTTCGACCGCAGTTGTCGAATCTCGTCGATACCCCGATTGCTGGCCCCGTCGATTTCCAGCACATCGACGTCGTCGCCGGAACTAATCGCTTGGCACGCGTCGCATTGGCCGCAGGGAGCGCCCGTTGGTCCCGTCTCGCAATTTAGACACTTGGCGAAAATCCGCGCGGTCGAAGTTTTTCCAACCCCGCGGGCCCCGGTAAACAAGTACGCATGCCCAACACGATTGGTTGAAATTGCGTTTTCCAGCGCCTGAGCGATGTGGCCCTGCCCGACTAACTCGGTGAACGACTTGGGCCGATAGCGGCGCGCGACGACGACGTACTGCTCAGATTTGGAAGAGGACTCGGATTGAGAATCAGACATGGCGAAGGAAACTCCGGTCACGCGACGCTGTCGAAGAGAGGTCCCCGCACAAGAGTACCCCGCTTAGGGCTGCTCCCGTTAAGGCCTGACCCGGTTCACGGCTCCTCCTCGCGAGGACCACTCTTCGACAGCAATTCGCGAATAGTGCCCACATTTTGCCCTACATCGAGGCGAATACAAGGTGGCTGTCGATATTTCGTTCTACAAAAAGCGTGATAATTCACATAGTGCTACAGAATTGTTAGCGTTGTGGCCGGATCGGTCTAGCCCCCGGCCCCGCCCTGAAAGCGGCGCACTCACAATGCTGTAACATACGAAAACCTAGCAAGCATTTTGCCGATTTAGCGGGACAACCGCCAAGGTCGGTGACAACCGTCGGTTCCGCGCTTGTTCCGCTTACTCTATTCTACGGTCGAATCGAAAAGATGGCGACCTATTCGTTGCGAGTCGAGTCGCCGAGGGAATTTCGATCAGCACGGCACTTGCCTATTTAATTACGTAGGCAGCAGCAAACCGCCGCATCGCCACCCCGCGACTGACGTCGAGGGCTCGCCGAATCACGGCGGCAGAACTTGAGGCTCTAATTCGAGATCTCTATGGCAGATCAACTCCCCCAAAAACGTCGCTGGCGTTCATTCAGCTTGCGGACCCTGCTGATCGGGATGTTCGTGTTCGCGATTCCGCTGGGCCTCCTGGGTCATCGTTTGCATCGTTATCGACAACAGAAGGCAGCGATTGAAGCGCTTGAGAGCGTCGCACAAGTCTACTCCCGCCGCGAAATTCGGTTAACTTGTTGGCAATGTCTACTCACCGGCGAACAGTTGTCCGATGACGTTTGGGACATCGACTGCCATGGCTGGCGGGGCAAGGTCGATCTGAATTCTCTATGGCTGTTCGATAGGCTGGAATATTTGCGCCTGCGGCACCACTCGGCATCCGACCTCACACCGCTGGCAGGCTTGACTCAGTTGAGGAAACTAACGCTCCGAGAGTGCGAGGTGACGGACATTGCGCCATTGGCCGGCCTGACGCAATTGCACACACTCGACCTCACGGGTACCAGTGTCGCCGACATCACGCCACTGGCCGGCCTGACCCAGCTGCAGGAACTTCATATCGTGGCAACGACGGTGACCGATCTAACGCCGCTGGCGGGCCTGTCCCAGCTTCAGGTACTTAGCCTGGGGTGTGACGAGGTGACCGACATCACTCCGCTGGCTGGCCTGACGGAATTGCGGACACTCAACCTTGAGGGCACCAGTGTACACGACGTCACTCCGCTAACCGGCCTGACGCAATTGCAGACTCTTGACCTCACGGGTACAAGAGTGGCCGACATCACCGCACTTAGCAAATTGTCTCGGTTGGAGAATCTCCGCCTTGAGGGAAGCAGGGTGACCGATATCACACCGCTCGCGGGGCTGATTCAGTTGCAGGAACTTCGCCTCGAAGCAACGAGGGTGACGGATCTAACGCCGCTCGCGAAGCACGCGAGGATTGTAATCTTTATCGATGACACCGACCAAGCAACGGTCCCCGCTGAGTTAGCCGGGGCCGTGTACGCCGACTCTGACCCCAGCATTGAGCCCTGATGCCACGGTTCACCGTTAAGAAATCGTCGCTGTCTTTCATTCGGTTCGCGAGCCGTCCTGGCGGCCGTGTCCTTGATCCCGATTGCGCTGGGCATCGGGGGATAGCAAACTTGCCGAGCTAATGCCGTCGCGGCGGCCCTGACGAGTTTGCAGGATCGCGACCGAAGCCGCCAGACACTTGAGATTGGGCACCGATGGCGTTCTTACTGGCTTCAATGCGGTCGGCACCATCGGCCATCTCACCGTTTGCGCACCACGCCCCTTCATGTCCTGCACTTGTCGCTTCATCTTGTTCTAACATGAGACCAAAACTGAGATCGAGTCATCGTCCGAGTGCTGCACTCCATGGAATGAGATTCTAACTGCACAGTGCCTATGAGGGGGTACGGCAGCCCGCATTCGCAGAGGTTTGACCTTGCGTAATTCCGCAATGTTTGTCTAAGCCGAAGAGGCGACCTGGACACCCCCATTTAAAGGATGTATTTCTTTACGATTTCCTTTTACACTAACGGCTTGGCACAGCATCGTCGCCGCAAATATTGGCACACCTGCGCTGGCACAGTTTGGTTGCCAACTGGAACAGGGAACCGCTGGGGAGCATTTTAATGTCGTGTCGCGAGGAAGCACTTGCGCATTTTCAAAAGCATCTTGCACTACTAAACACAACCGACGGGCTGTTGCACGCCGCCATCGCGATTTCGATGAATGCGCTGGACGACGTCAACCCGGCCGACATTGACGATTGTCTGTTGGCGTTGGCCGCTCGAGTACGCTCTCGTATTCGCGGGGACCAAGTCGAAGCTGTGTTGGCTCACTTGCACCATGTGTTGTTCGTGGAAGAGGGATATTTCGGAGATCCGGAAAACTTCTACAACCCGTTGAACAGCTATCTACCCGCGGTGATTGAATCGCGTCGCGGTATTCCGGTAACTTTGAGCCTGTTGTACAAGGTCGTGGCCGAACGCGTTGGCGTGAATGTTCAAGGCCTGAACGCGCCGGGACATTTTTTGGTTCGTGTGCGCGGCGATCGCGATTGGATGATCGTCGACCCATTCTACGGCGGAACACTGCTCACGCGCGAAGAGGCCTTTCAGCGCATCGAGCGGATTACCGGGACACAAATCCCACACACGCGCCAATATCTGCAGCCCACCTCGCATGCCCAGTGGATTTCGCGAATCTTGACGAATCTGCGGCACACGCTTTCCAAGGAAGGGCACTACGACGATCTGGCAGCAATGAATGAACTGCAATCGTCGCTGAAGGCGGCCTGCGCGGACGGTTGACGGTGATCCCCGATCATTCATGGCCTAGGCGATTGACGATGCAAATCGTCCCATGGCGCTTGACGATACAAATCGTCACGTAAAGGGATCGGTTGTCGGCTTCGCTAGTTCGCCGCGCCGTTTATCGCCGTCGCCGAGCTACTGAATAATTCGAGCCAATGCCGAGTTCAATGCCAGCGGGTGCGTGCGATTCACAGCCGCTTCGTCCCGCAAGACGAACATAGGAAGTATTGCTCTTTCATCAGCAAGCCAATCCAGAACAAGGGAAAGAAAGTCACCAACAGCACCGCAAAGACAATCCAACCGGCCGTGGAAATCTGTTCGCGTGCCACGAGCTGAGCATTCTGACGACAAACCGGACAGTGGTAACCGGTCTGCTGTTGAGGGGGATGAAGATGCGCGGCGTTGGATATAAGCTGATTGCAGTGCGGGCAGTTCAATAGGCTGTTGGCATGGGCGGGATCATAAGTCACTGCTTGCATGCAGTGCGGACACGACATCCAGGGAAGTGGGGCCGCCGGTTGAGCGAGTACCGCCATGGGTGGAGACTGTCCAGGGCGGGGCGGAGGAATGGGTTTTGACTTCGGCGATACCGCCGGTTGCGGTTGGCTCGTCCCGCCGGAACGGATGTCCCAACCACACTCTGGGCACTGGAAGTTATTGACAAGCGCGACAGGCACCACGCGTTTACAACACGCACATGGAATAGTACTCATGATCGGCCCCGTTTGTTACGAACCAGCCTCGGACTTTACCATAACCGCTCGGCATGGCGACTGGCAAGCAGTGGAGAAAGTCGCCGTAATCCACCACGCTATTTTCCCGGCCGTTCAACCCGCAAAGAATTTCTGGACATTCGCTGGCCGCCGCGGGTGGACGCCGCGCGACCTGGCGTCCGAGCCATTTGCCAGGGGCGTGGCGGCTATTGGGATGAGTGGCACGACGAGGAGAGAAGGCAATCAAGCCCGCCCGCAAGTGCCATGGTGAGCAGGCCGAAAAGAAGAGGAGAGACGGTGGCAATCATTAGGGTCGTGGTCATTGTGAATCCTTCTTGGTAAGCCACGGAAGTGGTCTGTAGGTATATGCGGTTTTAGATCCGAATCCGGACATCCGGACTTCACGAGCCAACCACATTTCCCGTGGGGGATTCCTCCAGAAGATCACTCACTGCAAGCTGAAACGTCGAGGTTTTCGGTCAATTGTCGACGCGAAGAAATAGTTTCAATTTGCAGTGGATTGCCAAGGTTGCTTTTAAACCTTCACCCTTGCTCATGCCCGTCCGCTAAAGCTTCAAGACGTTGCGCTGTTCTTCGATTTCTTCGATCTTGTACAACTTGCCCGTGCCGCTGCCTGGACACTCTTGGCAAGTCTCCTCCCAAGCCTCGGGCGTTCGCACGTTGGAATCCCAGAAAGGCCAAGTTCGACACTGCCTCGGCCGCGCGTCGTACACATTGCACTGTCGCGTGTCGGAATTGAAAAACACGCAGTCGCCGTTGGGAAATTCTTTCAGGCTCTTACGAACGCCGATCTTGCGCACATAGAGGTCTTCGAATCGCTCGAACTCCTCACCGACCAACACGGCCAAGGCCTCAATTTCGGCCTTGTTGACCCACACATAGCCCGGCGCGCCGGTGCAACAATCTCCGCAGCCGGTACACTTAAACTTGAGACCCGACTTGTACCATGGTTGTTCCGGCATGTAGGCAATCCTTGCTGTTGGAGATAACGGTTGCTGCTAAGCTTCGGCGGATACGGCGGCGATTTCCGCGACCGCCCGCAGCACGGCTTCCACATCCTGGCGGGTGCTGAACAAGCCGGGGCTAAACCGAAGTGTACCACCGTTGGCGTCAGTTCCCAGGGCTTGATGAATGAGCGGAGCGCAGTGAAAACCGGCTCGCGATTGGATGCGGTAACTGGTGTCCAAGGCCGAAGCCACCTCGTCGGGATGATAGCCGGCCAACGTGATGCTGACCACCGCCACTCGTCGCGGATGGTCGGCGGCGGGACCGAATACCGTGACGCCCGGGATGGCCACGAGTCCCTCGACAAGCTGCGCCGTCAACGCATCCAGATTGTTCCGTGCCGGCTCGGACTCCTCGGCAAGGAACCGCACGCCCGCTCCGAGCCCGACGATGCCCGGCACGTTCAGGTTTCCCGATTCAAATTTGTACGGCAGCGCCGCCGGTTGGACATCAAGGCTGCTCTGGGTCCCAGTTCCTCCTTGGCGACTCGAAGTTAACTGCGATTCCGCCTCGGGCGCAACGTACAACACCCCCGTCCCCAAGGGGCCAAGTAAACCCTTATGGCCCGGTGCCGCTAGAAAATGCGCGTGCAGTTCTCCGACGTCGATGGGCACATGGCCGAGTGTTTGCGCCGCGTCGATCAGAAAGAAGGCATCACATTCGCGAACTACGTTGCCGATCTCTTGAACCGGCTGGAGCGCTCCGGTTACATTCGACGCGTGCACGATCGCGACGAGCTTGGTGTTAGGCCGCAGGGCCGATCGAACATCGTCGGGGTCCACGAAGCCCGCGCCGTCGCAGCCAACGCGGGTCACCGTCACGTCGCGAGTGTCTTCCAGAAAACGAAGCGGCCGTAATACCGAGTTATGCTCGACGACCGAGGTCACCACATGGTCGCCCGGCCGCAGCAGGCCGTGCAGGACCAGGTTCAGCGAATCGGTTCCGTTGGCCGTGAAGACCACATTTTCGGCGGCTTCGGCCTTGATCAGACTGGCGATCATCTGCCGCGTCGCGCCGATCAGGCGTTCCACCTCGACGGCTTCACGATAAGCTCCGCGCCCCGCCGGCGCGCCGACCTCACGTTGATAGCGATCGATCGCCAGATAGACACTCTCCGGCTTCGGCCAACTGGTGGCGGCGTTGTCAAAGTAGATGCGATCCGCGGGCTTCATCTGAATTTGCGACATCAGCCGCCGATTTGGAACATTGCCCGCTCGGGCTTGACGAATTCAGGAGTGTCGATGCCGTGGCCTGGTTTCTTTTCCAGCACGCATTCACGCATCAAGTCGGCAAGTGTCTCGTCGCTTTGACCGCCGCGAAGCACCGCCCGCGCGTCCCATTCCTCAATAGAAAACAGGCAGTTGCGCAGTTGACCTTCGGCGGTAATGCGCAAGCGGTTGCAATCATGGCAGAACGGTTGCGAAACGGGGTTGATAAACCCGATGCGGCCAATGCCATCGGCGAACCGAAAGTCGACCGCCGGTTGGCTGGGATCGGGACGTTCGACCGGCACCAATTCTCCATAAGCGTCTTCGAGTTGCAGGCGAATCCTGTCACCGGGAAGCACGCGATCGGTTTCCCAATTTCCTTCGGCGTCGAGCGGCATGAACTCGATGAACCGCAGCTCGAGATCGTGCTGGCGAGCGAACTGGCCGAGCGGCAGCACTTCGTCGTCGGTAATTCCCGCGATGGCGACGGCGTTGAGCTTGATCTTTTCAAAGCCGATGCGCCGCGCCTCGAAGATCCCTTCCAACACTCGCTCCAATCCATCACGGCGAGCGATCCGACGAAACGTCTCCGTGCTAAGCCCGTCGAGGCTGATATTGAGGCGATGCAGGCCGGCGTTCTTGAGCGATTCTGCTTGATCGGCCAACAGGATTCCGTTGGTTGTCAGCGCCACGTCCTCGATTCCAGGCGTTGCGACCAGCCGCTGAATCAGCGCCGGCAGTTCCGCTCGAACCAGCGGCTCGCCACCGGTCAGCCGCAACTTTGTAATGCCGAGGCCCGCCGCAACTCGTCCGATGCGTTCGATTTCTTCAAACGTGAGCAGTTCGGCCCGTGGCTTGAACTGAACGTTCTCGTCGGGCATGCAATAAAAACAGCGAATGTTGCACCGATCCGTGACGCTGATTCGCAGATTCGAGTGCGTGCGGCCGAGTCGGTCGACCAGAGGTTCCGAAATCATGTCCGTGACTCCTCAGAGCTGTTTGACGAAGGGTCCGCGGTTGCCGGTGCCAACGGCGAATCGACTCCGGGATGCACCCACTCGGAGGTTCCGTCCGACCAGTTTTCCTTCTTCCAGATCGGCACGACCTCCTTGATCGTATCGATCAGCCATTGGCCCGCCTCGAACGCGTCTTTACGATGCGGACTGCTGACGGCAATCGCAATGCTCGCCTCGCCCAATTCCAGGTGCCCCAGCCGATGCACGATGGCGCAGTCGACGATCGGCCAGCGCCGGCGGGCTGCCGCTTCCAACTCGGCCAGCTTCTTTTCCGCCATCTCGGGATAGCATTCGTAATCCAGCGAAGACGTCTGACGGCCGTTGGTCAATTCCCGCGTCGTGCCCACGAACAGCACGACCGCGCCGGCCAAGTTGGAAGCCACGCGTTGCAAAACTTCGTCGGTATCGATTTCGTCGTGAGTTAAGGAAATCATCGTGTTCACTAGGTTGCCGTGCGGAAGTGGCCGGAATTCTATTTTAGCCGCCGCTGACGGGAGGTATACAGGCGACCTCGGCTTGTTCGGACAGCGGAAAATCGTCCGCCGCATAGTTGGAATCGACGGAAAACATCGAATGCCGCAAAATGTCAGCCGCCGCCGGGCAGTTCTCGCCCAGGGCATGCCGCAAATCGGCCACTGTTGCGCCCACGGAAACTTCGACGTGAACCGTCTCCTGCCCCACGATTTCCTTGGCCGCCGCGAATAACCGGACTTGAATAATCACGTCAATAAAATCCTTGTTGGTCCCTTGCCCTCCTGATGCTTTCGTCACTATTTAGCTTGAAAAGATGCCTGGCAAGCGCCATCAACGCGTTGTCAGCGCTCGGTCAGACACTAGTTTTTGTGCTTATGAGGCATGAAAGTCAAGTGTGCCACTTGCCCATAAATTACTGATGGACAAAAAAGATGGGTGCCCTTTTAGTTCCAGTTTTGCACTAATGGAACGCTATCCGGCGAGAGTCGCCAAGTAGGTGAGCAGGCTGGTGCAATTGTCGGCGGGGGGCGTTGCGG
>JAJDEH010000268.1 GCA_029259935.1 Planctomycetota bacterium | reverse complement strand
GGGTTACCGTACCGTCCTCCGAGCCCGCTTCTTGGGCCCAACGATAGCCTTCCGGATGCACGTCATCCACTCGGGGAGGGTTACCGTCGTTGGCCAGGTTGTTGGGGAAGTTCGGATGTTGGGGCGGAGGAGCCGTGAGGTTATTGGGGTCTTGGGGCTTGTTGGCCTCGACCTCGAAAAATCCAACCGTAATCCAAATGGCAAATACATTGGAATGCGTCGTTGTTAAATTGCTCAGACGAGATAGGCCTTGGTAGTAGAAGTACGGGTTGCGATTCGTATTCCGATGGTCGTCCGTCGACCTATAGGAAAAGAGGGGCTTGTCAAAATCGTTCGGTGGAACCGGTGCCATTTCGGGATCCGGACGATCACGAAACATCCCGGCGTTAACGCTTCGTTCATCTTTAGGCTTGAGCGCGTCCAGGGGAGCTAAATCCCCAACGTTGGTTGATCGGAACGGATTGGCAAAGCGGCTAGGTTTGGTTCGATCCATCATGCCGGAAATGGGTATCTTCGGATCATCCAAATTAGTGGGAAAAGCACCGTAACCTTGCCGGCTCACTTGAAATCTATTCCACGCGGTGGCATCGGTGACAAAGTTGTTTTCCTCACCTAGGACCGTCGCACCTTCCCATATGGCTTTGGGATCCCAATCAGGAAATCCTTTCATCAACCCTTCAAAGACGAGCGGGTCGAAGATCGTGTTGATGTTGATGCGTCCGGGATCTCGGAATCGCGATAGATAGTTATTAGGTGCCCGTAGACCAGATGGAGCATTCGACGGCCTTAGCCACCGCCGTGTGCCTACGAACGGCGATGGCGTTTCCAGATAGTCAAACACGCGATAAAGATGCGCCGATTGGTTTGCGTTGGCGGGCAGATTTGGCGCGCTATGGAAAAAGTTCAACAGATGGGGGAACGGGGCTTGCATGACAGGGAACTGATCAGCAGGCATCGGATTTGCGGTGCCGGGAAAGTACAGCCTCTTTCTTAGCGGCACCAGATTTGTGACCAGGACGTTGGTGTCATTAGGATTGTAAGTGTTGAATTCATGCAGCAATCTCGACGGTGAACTGGCCGGCACCATCATCAACTCCATGGGAGAATTGAACGGGCGATTAAACCATGCGAGCCAAGGGAATGGTCGGCGCGGTTCGCCGATGTAGTCCAACGGATCTGGAGGCGTGGCGGGAGGACTCTTTACACGCATCGGGTCATCGGTGTCAATTTGGCCACCCATGGTCCGGTTCAAGAATCCCAGCGTATGCTCTAGGCTATGCCGGAAATAATTCTCCGGCGGACCCACTGCATTAGTTTGCATCGGGTTAAAACTGACGGTTGGCCAAAGCCGACGATCGATGTTGGGGTTGGGGCCCGCGGGAGTGGGCTCGCTGCTGGGACCCGTATAGGTAAAGTTACGTGCCCCACGTTCGCGACTTGCGAAAAATTCGTGCGGTGCATTCGAAGCTTGGGGGGCCTTCTCAACGTCTCGGTCATCCGGATCCCAGGGCTCCAACCCGCCCGGGAAGCTCGCGCCTGGATGCCTGTCTTCGCCGTTGAAGATCGTCAAATCGATGGGTGTCCAATCGACCGTGATGTACGGATTCAAGACGGCGTCATGCGGCCTGGTCGGGTCCGCCAATCGTTGCAGAAAGGCCGTTTTATAGTTGAAACGCGTTCCCGTGAACGGCTGTCCTTGATCGAGAATCGCTCTTAGAGGCCGGCCACCTTGAGAATCGAAGGGGGCGTCGGGAATCAAATTGGTTCGCAGCCCGGGGTCTTCCTCGTCATAGGCGTCATTCTTCCCGACGATATCGTCATGCATGAATGTCGGTTCGTCATAGTAGTTTCCGCTTTGAGGCAGCGGTTCGGAAACGTTCAGGCCAATGCCATTAGGTGCCGAGAGTGCCGTGTTGGTCCAGCCAAGCGCGGCGGTCGGCGGAAGGGCGGCCGCGACAATCCCAAGTGGTGCTTTGATTTCAGTACCCACAATGCGAGAGTCGTTCGCGCCGCTGTTGTCGGTAACAACCACGTTGCCACCCGTCAGGTCGATCAAATGGTCGGAGTGCTCATAGGTAGTGGGAACCGTGCGATCCTTGGAGCCAAGGTAAGTCGTTTCCCGCGGTCCCACGACTGCGTAGGAACCCGGCAGAATGGAGACGTCCGTCGCGATCGGTTCGTCGTCGGGGGCCGCCATATCATTGATCACCGTTCCGCTTCTGCCAAAAAAAGTGACGCCTGGAAGAGGAACCTTGTTATTGGCCGGATCGGGATCGAAAGGCGAAAAGCTGACAATGCGCTCGATCGTCAAGGGCTCCGCGCCACCGCTGGTCAACATCGTCATGTTCCGCGGATCAAAGGATGTGGAGTCAGGCCGCGCGCCGGGCGTCGCGTTTCTATCGGCCCGTCGCAAGGCGCTATCGTTGGTGGTGCTGGCGTCCGAGTCGTTCGTCGGCGAGCTAATCGCGACGCGCCACACGGGATAGCGAAATCCATCCGTGCTTCGAGGAGCAACCCGACCCAGGTCAAGTTGATCGTCCGTGTAAAGCTCTTGAGGATAATGTGGGTTGGTGGCCGCGAGTTGCCGGGTTGATCGCAATTCCAAACACAGCGTCCCCTCGGGAATTCTCACTTGGTCGAGATCGTTGTCGCCCGCCATCCCTGAATTATTGCGCGTCTTCATATCGCCATCGTCATCGACAGTGTCGGCCACGCGTCGGTCATGCAAGGCAACGGTTTCAGTCAGCAGCAGTTCGGGGTACTCACAGCCCCAAATCAATCGCCGGTCGCCACCCTCGTTCGTGGTGGGGTCGCCATCCGTGATCCAGCCATTGAACGGATTCGCATCGTATTCAAACAAGGTCATGATGGCGTCGGAATCACGGAAGTCGACCACGTTGACAGCCCACTGTGCCAATCGGCGTACCGTCAGTTCATGTTGGTCATCCACCGCCAGCGTCTCTTGCGTCGGGAAGACAAATTTCCCATCGGCGGTTGTCGTGGCGAGATCGTGCAAATCCGAAAGCATCAGTGACATACAGAAAAGTTGTCGAGCGTAAATTTGCCGCGCGAAGACTTTGGCTCCGATGGTTGTGTCGGTATTGTCCAAAATCAGGTCGTCGTTCAGATGCTGAAGGATGGCGTTTTCAAAAGTGCTGAAGTTCTGCGACTGAACGTGAGCTGGTGGCGGGGCCGTTAAGCCCGTGTGAGTCCAGCCTGGCTCATCATCCGGGGTACCCGTCATCAAGTCGTCGCCGATGGATTCGAACGGCTCGTCAACGACATTGTTGCCATTGTTATCAGAACCATCGCCAAACATGCGATTGACGTTGAACATGCCGCCACGACGAACTTCGGGCGGCAACATGATTGCCAGTTGGTCCTGCAAGTCGGCCGACACAACTCCGCCATTCAGCAGACGCTCGGCAAATAACTTGATGGTGTTATTGTGTAGCAGGAAGTCATCGGAGGGTTTGTTCGTTATCGGATGCCGATATCCGGCTTCACTGATATCGTCAGGCGTGCCGTTGTTGTCGTCGTCGACACCTTCCCAGCCCCAAGCGCCGTCTTGCCCCGGGCTGTACATGAATGGAAGAAGGTTGCTGGAATCACCCGGCTGCCGTAGTTCTCGCGGCAGCAGAACATTGGGAACGGGTATGTGGCGGCTTTCCACGGTGACGACTTCACGATATCGCCGGTTCTTTAGCTCGCTCTTGTTAAACGTATTCCAACCAAGCTGCAGCAGGCGGTCGGGAAGCGTATTGGCATCTTGCCCGTTGTACCGCAACAGCGCCTCGAACTCAGCCAACGTATAAGGCCGGTCGGAGCCGCCAATTCGGCCAGCCAAGGCTTCCGGCGACAAGTCCAGTTCGTAGGGATCATCGAGAGTTGGATCTGGATGGACGGTATCAAAGTCGATGAAATCGAAGTATTGGTAGTAAGGATGTCCGCCATAGTCCAAGGCGATGGCATCGATCCCGAAAATATCCGGCGGTGAGGCGTAGGAGGAAAGATTACTGGTATCGGCATAGCCGGACAATAAGTCGGCAAGATTCCAATCACGAGGAAACTCGGGCGTCTGAATGTTGCTGAAGTAGTCGTCAAAATCATACGCACCCGGCAGCGGGCCATTGGCGGAACCGCTGTCTTCACCGTATCTTCCCAATAAAATATCCCGGTATTCCAGCAATCTGCCTCGCAAATCAGGGTCGATGTCATCGATCGCGTTGCTGCCAAACAGATGTCCAAAGTAGATTTCAGGGGGGCCAACCCCAGGGCCACGGGGCATTTGGATTTGCGTTGCCGTGGTGGCGACTCGTAGCATGTCGTCGCCGGCAGCGGACGTTCCGCGTTCGTCCTCGGTGGGCAACGTCGTCAACGAATGAGTGAACAAGCTTGGCGCGGCGGATTGAACCGACCCGTACAGCGAGTGGTCAACGACATTGTGGCTTAACATGCCATGCGCATTTAGATTCAAGCGGCCGTCCATGTCCTTGATGAGAATGGCCACCAGCGGCTTGACCAGCGTTCCGTCTTCGCGAGTGATCAGCGGCAGTCCCGCGTCAACCCAAATGCTGTCCCGGAATCCGTCACCGTCGTTGTCGACGTCGTAGGTGTCCGCGAATCCATCAAAATTGGAGTCCAGATCAAGCGAGTTGAGAACGCCGTCTCCATTCTTGTCCGTGCCAATCAGCGAATGAAACGAGGGATTACTGCCGGTAAAGTTGGGATGATCCTCGGGCAAGGGCCGCATGATGAACCCGCGGCGGATGGCGGCCACGAAGTCCAGCGTTTCCAGCATTGGCTGGCCGAGGTCGTCTTGCCAGTCGTCCCCCGTTTCTCGAGCTAGGTCGGGACCATAGGGCTGGAGAAATATCTGTCGACGTCGGCCGGGACTGGCAACGAGCCGTTTTTCCAAATCCGACGGATCGGTCGTGTAAAGATTGTCGTTTATCCAATTGTACCAATAGTAGACCAGTGAGGGCCGATGAAACGAAGGGATAATCTCGGTGGCATCCGGTTTCACCATCGACAGAAACATGTTTTGAAAATCAACGGCGTCGTACGACTCGTCCGCCCCGCCGGCGTTGGCCTTCAAGCCCGTCGTGTAGTGTATGAAGTGGGGCAGCAACGCGAACGCCATATCGAGATCCACGATGCCATCCGGACCGGTGGGATTGCCCATCGAATCCCGAAGGTTCCCGTTGACATCCAGGAGGTCGAGGGCCTGGTCGAGCTGACCGGTTTGAGCACTAAAGCCAGTTCCCGTCCCATTAAAGGGCGCGCCGTTGATGACGATTGGCTGGCCATAACTGGGGATCAGAATACTGGCCGCGTCGGCGTCGAATGCCTCGACGATGATAAAGTTACGCGCGTTCGTCGCGTTGTATCCAAAGTCCACGACGCGAACGCTCTGGGGCGGCACAAAAATGTCATCCGTGTCGACGTATCCAGCTTCGCCGTCGAATTCGTCGGTTTCGCCATCCCCATCGTCGTCCAGGTTGGCCACACCCCACCTGCCATCGGGCCCGGGCCAAGTTGTGTTGGTAATGGTCAACACGCGGCCATTGAAGTAACCAGACGGATAGGTTGAATCAACCGTCGGATCAAATGAAATGTTGAGATTAATCCCCACGAACTCGCCACCAGGAATCTCCTCGGCGGGCAGAACTCCCGGGGGAAGTTCAGTTCTATTCGCGACTCGCACTTTCAACCCATCGTAGCCATACAAGTCGCCCAATAGGCTATGTCCTTCCAGGCTGGAACGGATAGTCGTATCGCGCAGCAGTTGCATGAGGACGTCGTCAAGTTGGTTGACGGGTGGCGTCTCGCGAATATCCGTCTTGGCATTGATTTTGGCGGTGCCGACAAATTGGCTGGAAACAATGAGAAATGTAATTCCCATTAACAGAAACAGCACCAACAGGCTAAGCACCAATATCAGTACCACGCCGCGACGAGGTTTCGTCCGTACCATCTTTTTCTTCCTCATGGGCTCCGCGAGCCTTGGGACTTCGAAGCGAGAAACAGACCGTCCGCTATCGAATTCGGACGAGAACCGCTTCCTCGTTCACCGCAAAGTCAGTTTCTTGTTCCGCTCTGTGCCCTACCAAACGCACTCACAAACAAGGTATATCAATCGCTTAAATCAAGCTTTATGGTCTTCTGGTACACGGCCGCCACATCCGGGACGATAACCGCTTGGGTCCCATAGTTTGAACCGGAAAGATTGTGGTTCTTAATGGGAGTCGGGGTCAGATCGGGATCCCAGGCAGGTCCTTCCAATGTCACATCTCGGATGTGTTCCAAACTGCCGTCTCCGTTCGAATCTTGGGACTGAGCATCCGCCGAGCGAATGACGCGATACCAACTGAAAACAGGTTGCAGAATGTCCGTTGGCTGCAAGGAAGTTGGCGTGGACGAACTGATCGCCATCATCCGGGTCAGCATGATCCAATCCCCTTCATTGACTTCAATATCCGAAAGCTTGCCGCCGCTAGCCTCGTCAGCTTCCAAGCGAACGTCGCCGCCGCCGAAAAACGCCGAAACCGTGGCTACTCGCTCGGATTCGGTCGTGGTGTCAAAGCTAAGATTCCGCTCGGAAAAGACGATGATCCACAATGTGTAAACCTGATTTGCATGATCATCCGAGGAGGGTGCCAAGTATTCCGAAACTTCGTCCGTGGTACCATTGGCGTCATCGTCAAAATTAGCGGCACCCCATTCTCCGTCGGGTCCAAGACCAACGATTCCTGGAACCACCATCGCAATCCACGACGCTTCGCCCCGCGCTTGTCGGCGCAGGATGATGTCATCGGAACCGGCGAATCCGGCCTCGGATACATTGTCCGTAATTCCATCCCCATCGTCGTCCACGGTGTCTTGTCCCCACTCGCCGTCCGGTCCGACCCCATAGTCGAAGATCGGCAGAGGTACGTCTTCCGACGAACGATTGGGCTCGAAGACCAGATCGTCGCGGGTCGTGAAAAGAGTGTCCGCGTGAGCCGTACTCGTCACGTTGGACAGGGTGATTCTGTGCAATCGCCGGCCAATTTCGTTCCCGGAATAGTTGGTGCCGGAAACCGGGTTCGCTTGAGTGTCGATAGTGTACGGGAACACAATTGCATTGCGCGTCGTTCCCACGGTTGCCGTCCCGTGGCGGTTCACGAACCGAGAATCAATGACAAAACCATGCATTGGCGGTATTTGCGGGCTGAACGAATGGTTCGCCGAGTCTTGGACGGTGGTTCCATCGGCGTACAGCCATCGGTCGGGCCGATTCATGCCAAAAACTTCAAACATTGGCACCGCGGAGCGTCCCAAGCTGGCTTGAGCATCGGCGTCCAAACCCTGTCCGGCTAGATGAGTGGCCAGCGGAATTAAGGCCAATGCGCCCAATAGGCCGATCGTGGCCACTCCGATGGAAATCAACACTTCCAATATGGTCAAACCACGACGCGAGGCGCAACTCGCCCCAGCACGCGTCGCCCCAGCATACGGGCCTTGGACTTTCCAGGTGATCTCCAATGGACGCTGGGTCATTTCAACTTCCCCCCATGAGTTGCGATTCTCGCGTGATCCCGCGCGAGACGAGAATTCGCCGCTGGGCTTCGGCCAAGTCCGGCGGCGCGGGAAGGTCTTCATAGGATTCGAACCCTTCGGCCAAAGTAAGCCCCGTCTGGGCTGGAATAATCGGCGACGAAGATACCGACCCGGTCAAATGTCCAATCGAGATCCAAACATTGTCGCCGTTGTACAAGTTGTTGCCGTGCTTCAATTCGTCGTCTTGACCGATGAGCAAGTGAATTGTCCCGATGACGGGGCCGCCGGTCAGCACAAAATCATTTTCACCCAGATCCGGACTGGACGTACTCGGCCTGCTAGGATTGGGGACGCCGCGATAAACCCTATCCACGCGTCCGCTGGGGTTGAACATGATCACAACCGGACTGTCGTCGTCGACCCGCACTAGGTTGGGATCGGGGTCTAAATGCAAATCGTTGCTGTTCAGATCAAGGGCCGGATCGTAGATCGGCAGCGAGAGATTCACCAGATCATCGAGCGAATAGGGTGGCGCGGGTGGTTGGGGGAGAACATAAGGTTGAAAGTCGGTGCCAAACGCGCCGATGCCGGACGAATCCAAGTCAATGGCGGTCCGCTTCGGCATCTCCACCGGATCGATCGACGAGCGGAGAGGCTGACGAATGATCTTAAAGGTAGCTTCGATCAATGGGTCAAAACTGAATGCGGGAAACTTGGCCCCGGAGGTCGTGAAGCGAATTCTAAAAGTCTGCTGGACCGAGGGAAGAGGGTCGACCGTTGTATCTCTTGGAATGTCTCCTTTTTCGGAGGCAATCGTGTAAAGCGGACCGGAATTGTTGAATTGAATCTGGTCTCCCACTTTAACCAGAAACGGCCACATCGCGGCCTCGCTGTCGTTAAATCGGGCAATCCCCTCGGCCACCATGGCCGCTTTGGCGTTTTGAATGTCACCCGTGTAAGGCGGTGGTGTTTCCGCAAAGTAGATTCGTACTCCATAATTCGCCAGCGTGTCGTCCAGGTCCCCGCCGTCGAATTCACGAGTGGCCCGCTCAATCCAAATGCCTTGGGGAAGGCCCGTATCCGCAGCTCGCGCTTGCACTTGCATGATGGTCGCGCTCACCAAACGCGATGCCTCGCCAACGTGCCGATTCTCGGAAACAGCCTTCATCGCCGGAATGGCAATGGCAAGCAACACGACGATCATCGCCACCGCGACAAGCAGTTCCACAAGTGTGAACGCTGGACGGCGACGAGTCACAAATCCGCGACAATGGTTAGTAGACATAAGCCTGCTTACAGCTCAAAGCTCGTTAGAATTCTTCCGTTGTATCGAAATGATTGTCGATGTTGTCCGCGTATCCATTCTTGTCAGGATCCACCAAATCCATCCGGGCACCCAATTGCAATTTGAGAGTGCCCAACGAGACCGTGACGACATCAAAGTCACCAAATGGATCGTTCGTAATCGTACCAACGGCGTTGGAGTAAGTGAGACGCGCGCCTGGGGCGGTGTTGTCGTTCGGGTCCAACGCGATGTCGCCGCCAGTGTCGACATCCGTAATAACGTGGTACAGGCCATCGGCACCTGCCGAGAAGACCAGCGGAGTGACTGTAAAAGGATCGTTGTTGAGGTCCGTGTTGGCAGCCGCCCCCACCGTTGTCGGATCATCTCGCCAACGCGGATCGACCGCCAACAAGTCGTAGGCATCCGGTTGCGAGACGTCGTGAATCGTGGTGCGGCCCCACCAGTCCTTTCCAGTCGTGTCGCCAACCGGGTCGAGAATCACACCGCCTATTTCGGCCTCGGCGGAATTATTATTAATGCCATCTTTGTTGTCGTCATCCACGACCCCCCAGAAATCATCCGTGCCCGGATAAGTCCGCAGTCCCGCGGGCCAACGGATGAATTCAATTGGCTGTCGCCAACCGTCGATGATCTCGAACATTCCGTCACCGTCCAAGTCGGCGAGTTCCTGGTCCTTGAAGAAATCGAGTCCATTCGTGTCTCCGTCCTGCATCCCCGCCAGAATCAAGTACAAACATTCCGAACCCTGATACTGCGGAGTCCAAATACGATCCTTGGTGCCGTCATTGTCGGGATCTTCGGCAAGTAGGCGGCGCTGGGCATATTGCCGAGCGATCGATGGAAACGAAATCGCATTGGGTGAATTGACCGAATAGTTATTGGGATTTTCAACTGTCAAATCCATCACGTCGGAAATCCTATCGGGCATTTCCAGCCGCATGATCTCACGCAGAGTGAACAGGCGGATGCGTTGAATGCCGTTGTCATACCTTGGCGTTGTGCCATCCGGGAGGAAGTTATTGTTCGTATTAGTGAATGACTCGCCTACATCGTAGAGGTTGTTGTTGTTGGAATCCGTGAACGGTTCCGGCAAGGCGGAAGCGGTCTGCCGGTCGATGGATACGGGGAGGCCGCCGCGCAAATAAAGTTCCACGCTAACCGGAAGCTGCCGAGTTCGATAGGATTCCATTCTTCGTTTCAGCAGTTGATTAATTCTCGCAATTTGCGATCGGGTGCGGGCCTTCTTTGCATCCTCACGCACCTGGGCCAACGCCACGACCAAGATCGACGCCAGCATCGCCGTAATCGCGATCACAACCAGCAACTCGGGCAAAGTGAAACCCGCTCGTTTTTTAAATGCGCCGTCCATCGAAAGGCTCGTCGTGGTTCGGGATGTTGTCAGCATGATTGGGAAACAGGAATCAAGGATTTGTTAGTCGATATCCTTGTCCAAACGTCGTTCGGCAAAGCTGGCGAGATTGTCCAGGTCGCGACGATTCAAAAAGTTGCGGCCGTTTGGAAAGTATTTGCGTACTTGAAGCACGTTGTCCGGATCGAGTACAACGCCATTCGTCGTGTCCCGTCGGGACAAGTTGCGCGGCGTGCCGGCGGTGAGAGAATACGCCAAGGGGTATTCGCCGTAATCGCCGTCGTAGCCCGCGGTGACAATTTGAAATCGGTCCTCTTCCACCCACGTACCCATGTCGACCATCAAGTCTGGGTCCGTCTCACCTGGATCTTTAACCGCCAGGGGAACCGCATAGGGCCGCGCCTGCGTGATCACACCCCTGGATGGTGTCAAATCGTTCTCGCCCGTGTCGACGATATTCAAATTCGGCTGATAGGCGGCGATGGCGTAGGTACTATGATGGAAATAAACATAGGGGACCTCAGGACCGTACTTGGGCACGTAGGAGGGGAACCCATCTCCATCAAAATCCTTTAATTGGGCTGCATTGAATTCAAAGTAAACACGCCGATCTCCCGTGCCGGCCTCTGGGTCCCCAGCACTGGAAATCGGAAAAGCGGCATTCTTCGTGGTACCCGACAGCCAAAATACTAGTGCCTCGTCGGGTGTAATGTCGGGGATGCCATCGGGCGCGACATTCTCGAACTCCGGATCCGAAGGGCCGGGAGGCTTTGGGTCTGCTGGGTCCGGTTCGTGATGTTGTCTATCAAAGAACGTCTCGCCGTTAGAGTTCTTGATGGCGTTGGCGAGGGTTGAATCCAGGTGCCGCTCAATTTCCTCCTGGTGATTCGGCGAGATCTTTCGCAGGTGGAGATTGAGCCGGTCGACCAAGCTCTGTATCCCCGTGTCGGACGTACGCCGGTTCGGATCATCAGGATTGATTCCCAATGTAAAATCTGGCGGATACGATCCGCCGTTATCCTTGGCGTATTGCTCCATCGCCATTTCGAGCTGATTCACTTCGTAGAGGATCGCGCTCTCGCGAACGTTCTTAATAGCCACGGCCAGCGTGGGCACCAGGATGGCGGCCAGTATGCCGATGATGGCGATTACGACCAAGATTTCCACCAGCGTAAAGCCGGCACGCTTAAACTGTGTTGATGCTTTCATGACCCGATGGTCCCCCGGTTGTGTGATGCTTCCGCGAATTTTCCGCGTGGAAACTGTTGTTTTTTCAACACTCCGACTCTGGCAGTGTAGTCCTTCCACGTATTGCAACCCTTGATTGCGAAATTCACTGTTTTGAAAAGGCTGTTTTAGAAACTTCGTGTTTAAAAATGCCGCGTATCAGCCCGACAGTTTTTCGATCAATGAAACCAGCGGTAAGAACAACGAGATGACAATAAAGCCGACCGCTCCGCCCAAAAACACAATGAGCATCGGTTCGATCAGTTTCAACAGACCCTCGGTCAGAACTTTGACTTCTTCGTCGAAGTAGTCCGCGACCTTATAGAGCATCGTGTCGAGTTCACCCGTTTCCTCGCCGACATCGACCATGTTGACCACCAGGTCGTCCACGACTCGATTCCGCACGGTAATCAAGTAGAACAGCGCGCCAATCGCCGCTCCGCCCATCATGAACATCAACGCGTGCTTGGTCAGTTCGGGCTCGATAATGATGATGGCTACCGGCGGAATACCCAAAGTACTCATGAATAAGAACATCGCCACCGGATGAAAGCCGGGACAGGAATTTTCCTTCATCGGCTTGGCGATCGTTTCACCCTCGCGGATCGCGTCGGTCACTCTGCCGAACATCTTTTCAAACACCGCGTTGTTAGACGTTTCGCGAGTAATCGTTAGACCTTCCAGAATCGGCACGCCACTGGCCACCAAGGTTCCCAGTGTTCTTGACGTTCGGGCCAAGATGTTTTTTCCCACCAGATTCCCGATCACGGGTATTTTTAATATGTATTGGTCCCACCCCATGCGGCCCGCGCGGAACTTTCGCAACAGCATCACGAAGATCACCATGACGATCGGGATCAGCGGTACCATCCACCACAGCTTGGAGAGCTTTCGCGAGGCCGCGATCAGCAACTTGGTCATGTCCGGCAGTTCTAAATCGAAGTCTTCGAACATCTTGTCGAAGGTGGGCACGATATAGATCATGATGAACGTCAAGATAATAATGGCGACCAACACGACGACGATCGGATAGATCAATGCCCCCTGGACCTTCTTCTTGATCGCCTGAGCTCGCTCCATGAACTCGGCCAAGCGTTGGAGAATGACTTCCAAGGCACCGCCCGCTTCGCCCGCCTTGATCATGTTGACGTACAGGCGATTGAAGACCTTGGGATGCTTTGCCATCGCTTCCGAAAGCGTCGAACCGCTCTCGATATCGTCGCACACATCAATTAACGAATTCTTCAGCCCGCTGCCCTTCATCTGGCCTTCCAGAATTCTCAGGCTGCGCAAAATAGGCAGGCCGGCGTCTTGCAGAATGGAAAGCTGCCGCGTAAAGGTGACCAACAATTTTTGGCCGCCAGTGCCGATGGCAAGCGATTTCTTCCTGGATCCGGCTCCGGCGGCGGCCGCTTTTTGGTCGCCGCGCTTTTCGGAAATCCGGGTAACGAAATAGCCCATGCCGCGTATCGTGGCTTGAGCTTCTTCCTGCGTCGGCGCTTCGATGACGTCGCGGATCTCTTGACCCGTCGCGTCCATTGCTTCGAATTGATATTTTGCCATGGTAGTTCCCTGCCGTTACTAATTGGCGGCTTCTGGGGCCGCCAAAACTAGGCCTCCAAAACTGTTTCTCTCACCACTTCTTCAAGCGTCGTCGTCCCGCCGTGGGCGTTCTGCAATCCCGCCTCTCGCAGCGAGGTCATCCCATCTCTCTTGGCGTGCTCGCGAAGTTCATCCGTGGCCGCGTTGGACATAATCAGTTCTCGCAGGCCATCGTTGATCAGCATCAATTCGAACAACCCCACGCGTCCCTTATAGCCCGTGTTGTTGCACACATCGCAGCCGACACCACGAAAAAACTTCTTGTCTTGGACATCCTTTTTCAAGATGCCGATATCCAGCAGCATCTCCTCCTCCGGGTCCACTTCCTCGCGACACTGACTGCAAATCCGCCGGACCAGCCGCTGGGCCAAGATCGATTCAACCGTGGCCGTAATCATGAACGTCGGGATACCCATATCGCGCAACCGCGTAATCGTGCTGGGTGCGTCGTTCGTGTGCAGCGTGCTAAATACCAGGTGGCCGGTAAGCGAAGCCTGAACGGCGATCTCGGCCGTTTCCAAATCTCGAATCTCGCCGACGAGAATAATGTCTGGATCTTGCCGCAAGATGGCCCGCAGGCAGGCCGCGAAAGTCACATCGATATCGTGGTCGATTGGAATCTGGATGATGCCGTCAATGTCGTACTCGACGGGGTCCTCGGTCGTAATGACCTTATCCTTGATCTCGTTCAGCTCGCTCAATGCGGAATAGAGCGTCGTTGTTTTTCCCGATCCGGTAGGCCCGGTGACCAGCACAATTCCGTTGGGCTTCTTGATGACTTCGCGGAAAATCTCCAACGTCTCTTCGCCCATCCCCACCTTGTTGAGATCGAGCGAAACGACCGAACGGTCCAGTACTCGCATCACCACGCTCTCGCCGAACAGTGTTGGCAGCACGCTGATGCGTAAATCAACCGGGTGACCGCCGACCGACAGCTCGATACGCCCGTCTTGTGGCATCCGCCGTTCGGCGATATCCAGGTTTGCCATGACCTTGATTCGGGTCGTGATGGCAAAGGCCAAGTGACGGGGCGGCGGTACCATTTCGTACAGTACGCCGTCGGCCTTAATGCGAATTCGAAACTCGTCTTCGAATGGCTCGAAGTGAATGTCGCTGGCGTGGTCCTTGATCGCCAACAACAACACCATATTCAATAACTTGCGAACCGGCGCGCTGTCGGCGAGGGCCTCGACACTGGTCAGATCGACCGGTCCGTCGGTGGCCAGCAATTCCGCCGCCTGCTTGAGATCGTCATCTTCTTCCAACTGCCGGACGATGCTCTCGACACTCTCGACCGACTCGGCGTAATAACGATCCAGGGCCCGCATCACTTCGCGTTCGGTGGCGATCAGAATTCGAATCTCTTTTCCCAGGAACGTCCGCAACTCATCCTGCATGGAAAGATTCTGCGGATCACAGGTCGCCACCGTGATGCTGGCTTCGTCGGCCTGAACGGGAATCACCCGATAGAGCTGCGCCATCGAATCGGTGACTTCGTCAATGGTCTCCGGGGCAATCTTCGCCTCTTCCAGCGAAATCACCTGCATGTTCATCTGTTCGGCGAGCGCCTGGACGAGTTGTTCGTCCGTAATCAGCCCCATCTCTTCGCCGATCTTGCCGAGCAACTGGCCGGGATTCTGCTGTTGCTCGTCCAGCAGCATCTCAAGCTGCTCGTCGGTGATAAAACCGAGATCGACGAGAATTTGTCCTATTCGACGGACAGCCATGGATATGCCTTACTGCTAGTTCACTTGATCGATAACGTTGGGTTTGAGTCGCGTGACGCGACCACCAGGGAGTATTTCTCGCTAGGACTGATTCGCGGCCACGGGTTGAGTGATGGGTTGTCCGTTGTCGTCGACCTGAGCGCCTTGCGTTTCGGCCAGCATCCGCCGGTAGTTCGCCACCCGTTTGGCCAGGTCGTCTGGATTGTGGGACTTGCTCAAAATCTCTTCCATCGTGCTCTTTTCGTCACGCCAAAGCTTGAACAGCGCGTCATCCATCAACTGCATGCCAAACTTCGTTCCCGTTTGGATGGCGGAATTGATTCGGAACGTCTTGTTTTCCCGAATCAAGTTGGCGATGGCCGAAGTGACAATCAAGATTTCGTAAGCCGCGCAACGCCCGCCACCGATTCGCTTGCAGAGTGTTTGGGCCACCACGGCGATCAGTGAGGTCGACAATTGAGTTCGGATCTGATCTTGAAGGTTGCCGGGAAACGCATCGATGATGCGGTTGACCGTGCCTTGCGCGCTGTTGGTATGCAATGTGCCGAACACGACGTGCCCGGTCTCGGCCGCGCTAATAGCGGCTTCGATCGTTTCCAAGTCTCGCAATTCACCCACGAGAATTACGTCGGGGTCTTGCCGCAACGCACGTCGAATCGCCTCGGAAAAGCTGGGAACGTCAACGCCCACCTCGCGCTGATTGATCGTCGACTTCTTGTGATAATGATAGAATTCGATGGGGTCTTCGATGGTGATAATGTGGTGGTCAACCGTCTCGTTGATGTAGTTCACCAAACTCGCGAGCGTCGTACTTTTCCCCGATCCCGTGGGACCAGTGACCAAGAACAGCCCACGGGGCCGCATGACGACTTGCACGCACGTGTCTGGCAATCCCAACTGTTCAGGTGTCAATTTGTCGGTCGGGATCTGTCGCAAGACCATGGCAATGTGGCCACGCTGTTTGAAAATCGAGACGCGAAATCGAGCCGCGTCGCCGAAAGCAAACCCAAAGTCGGCACCCCCGTTCTCGGACAATTCTCGCTGGCAGCGTTCAGGAGAAATACTCTTCATGAGCGCGACCGTATCCTCTGGTTCGAGAACTTTGGTCTCCAGCCTGCGTAGTGACCCATGCAGCCGAAAGACGGGTGGCTGGCCGGTGGTGATGTGAATATCGCTCGCGCCTTGCTTGACGCAGGCCTGTAACAACTTGTCGATTAGGACGGTTGCCATGATTAACTAATCCTCTGTCATTAGGAGCGCGAGCGGCTGTAGTGAGAGGAATCCTTCAAGTTCACCGTGCGAGCCGATTGAGTGATGAGGTTTTTGATCATCGTTTGCTCGCTTGTCTGTTCCGGATTATTCGGCCACGGCCGCGCGTACTCAAATAAAAACCAAATTTTTCGATATTGAAACAGGAATCTGTTCGCGACACCGATTGTCCACTGCCCCCACCAACGATTCAATCGAAGTGACTAGAGCGGGGGTTGCTAGCTTGCCATGGACGGCCAAGGGTGATGCGACCGGTAGGCTCGATTAGGCCGCTTGATCTTGTTCTGTTTTCTTTGCACTTCGGTAGATCTCGTCAAAGGATGTGATCCCTCGCATGACCTTGTCCATGCCATCGACATACAACGTTTTCATCCCTTGTCTGACCGCGACTTTTCTTATTTCCACCGCGGAAGCACCCTCAAAAATCAGCTCCCGGACCTTGGCGTTCAATGTCAACAACTCATGAATTCCGATCCGCCCCCGATAGCCACTTCGCTGACAGTGGCCACATCCACGCCCCTTCATAAAGGTGGCTTCGGACGCCACCTCTGGGGTGATGCCGGCCTCGATCAATTCCGACTCTCTGGGCTGATACGGATGCTTGCATTTCTGGCAGATCACTCGCACCAATCGCTGCGCCAAAATGCCAATAATGCTGCTGGAGACCAAATAAGAGGGTACTCCCATGTCGGTCATTCGTGTCACGGCACTGGGCGCATCGTTCGTGTGCAATGTACTGAAAACCAGGTGTCCAGTTAAAGACGCTTCGATTCCGATCGATGCCGTCTCCTGGTCTCGCATTTCACCTACCAGGATAATGTTAGGGGCCTGCCGCAACATGGCCCGAATAATCCGCGAAAAATCCAGGCCAATACCGTGGTTCACCTCCACCTGATTGATCCCCGGCAGGTAATATTCAACCGGATCTTCGGCCGTGATAATTTTCTTGTCCGGCCGGTTCATTGAGTTCATGGCCGCATATAGGGTGGTCGTCTTACCCGAACCAGTGGGGCCCGTCACCAACACGATTCCGTTCGGCCGCTTGATCAATCCCTGAAAAATTTTGAAGTTTCCTTCGGATAGACCCAGTTGGCGGATGCCAATCTTGATGTTGTCTTTGTCCAGCAGACGCATCACCACCGATTGACCGTGGCTCGTGGGGATGATGCTGACACGCAGATCGAGATCCTTCTCTCCGCAGGTGACCTTGATCCGGCCATCCTGCGGCCGACGGCGTTCGGCAATGTCAATCTTCGCGAGGATCTTGACACGCGAGATTATGGATCCCAGCAAACGGCGGGGTGGACTATCCCTCTCATGGAGTACTCCGTCGATCCGATATCTGATTCTGACCCGGTCTTCAAATGGCTCGATATGAATGTCCGACGCTCGCAACTGGACCGCCTCGTTGATCATCAGTTGGACCAAACGAACGACCGGCGCGCTGGTCTCGTCAACGACTTCTTCCTCCGAGTAGCCCTCGGTCATGGTGTCGGTTTCGGTGAAGTCGATCGCCGTATCGGTAAACTCTTGCAGCATCGAATCCGCCGATTCACCTTCCACCTGCCCATAGTATCGGTTGATGGCTTCCAGAATGTTTTCGCGCGGCGAAAGGGCGACCCGGATTTCACGATTGAGGATGAATCGCAATTTCTCAATCGTGTCGAAGTCGTCGGGATCGCTGACGATCACCGTTAGAGTTCCGTCATCTTCCTTGAGGGGCAAAATCGCATTTTCGCGAGCCACCGACTCGGGAACGTGTTCGATGATGGCATCGGGAATCTTGATGTCCATTAAGTTGATATAATCCAGCTTGTGGACTTCAGCCACGGACCGCATGACGTCCTCGCCGGTGGCATATCCTAGTCGTACCAGGCAATCACCAACGGAAGACCCGGTCTCCTTGCTTACCTGCTCCGCCTCCGCGTGCTGATCGGGACTAATAATCCCTCGGCGGATTAATATCTCAATAAAGTCGCTCATTCCAGAAACCATGGCAGAAACACCCATCCAACAGAGGGGGAAGATTACGAAGCGAACGTTCGTAATAGCAAACATTATCAGAATATAGTCTCGTTTATGGACATCGCGCTTGTCAACCAACTGGCCTCGGCCCGCCCACCGGCAGGCCACCGCGACTGGGGCCATTGCTACAATCGTCACGAGAGAGAGCAAAACCGTGGAAAGACAACACCCCACTCTTGGGGCACACATGTCGATATCGGGCGGCTATTACAAGGCCATCGAGCGGGCTGCCAGCGCTGGCATGTCGACCTGTCAGATATTCACCAAGAACAACAACCAATGGCGGGCCAAGCCAATCACCGACCAGGAATCGCGGCGGTTCCGCGACACGCTGCGCGACTGCGATATCATCCTCCCGCTTTCCCACGCTTCCTATCTCATTAACCTGGCTGCCCCCAACGAAGAGTTGCGTAAGAAGTCCGTCGACGCGTTTGTCGTTGAATTGCGTCGAGCCGAGCAGTTGGGCATTCCGCATGTTGTTCTGCACCCTGGTTCCTTCACTTCTAGCAGTGAACGGGAGGGCGTGGACCGCATCATCCGTTCGCTGGACGAGATTCACTCGCAAACCGAGGATATCGCCGCGCAATGTTTGCTTGAAAACACTGCCGGACAAGGGAGCAACCTCGGCTGGAAATTCGAGCAGTTGGCCGCGATGATCGAAGGCGTGCAGCATCCCGAGCGGCTTGGAGTCTGCTTTGACACCTGTCACGCAGTCGCCGCTGGCTATCCGCTGCAATCCAAGGAGGAGTACGATGCAACCATGCAGCAATTCGAGGCCGCCGTTGGCACTTCGCTGATCAAGGCCTTCCACTTAAACGACAGCAAACGAGAACTCGGTTCGCGAGTCGACCGCCATGAACACATCGGACAGGGCGCACTTGGCTTGGACCCATTTCGATGGCTGCTGAACGACAGTCGCTTTCGCGCGATTCCCATGTATTTGGAAACACCCAAGGGGGAAACGGACGCGGACGAGGATTGGGACGTCGTCAATCTGCGGACGCTGCGCGGATTATTAGAGGGGTAGCCTGGGCAATTTCTAAAGCAAACACGATGAACCGAGAAGAAAATCTGGGCATTATCCTCGTCGATCACGGTTCTCGTCGTCGCGAAAGTAACGATATGTTGCTCGATGTGGTGGCCATGTTTGCTCAACATACGGGTGCCCCGGTTGTTGAGCCGGCGCATATGGAATTAGCGCAGCCGACGGTCCAG
>JAJDEH010000267.1 GCA_029259935.1 Planctomycetota bacterium | reverse complement strand
GTATCCCACCCGGTCAGTGCGATGGCGCTCACGTGCCGCCTCTCGACGAAAATTCGCTAACACGCCGGGAGCTGCTGCTCACCGCCCCAAACGCAATGTCCGTCCTCTTGCCAATGAAAATCCAACTCTTCTGGTTCATAGGCGATCCGTTGGGCATCCTCCACGCTATTGACAGGAACAAACAACTGATCGTCTAGCTGACCCTTAAATCTGAGTAAGAAATTGCTCTTCAACACTGTCAAAAACTCCTTGACGCAATCCGTGTGGGGACCGTAGTCGTCAGGACCACTGGGTCGAGTGCCAACCTGCACAGCGCTCAGAATATCATTTTGCTTCATCTTTCCACTCCCGCAATTTTGAGATTCAACTTGGCTTTTTGTCAGAATTGAACTCCCTCCTGCTGTAGGGCTTTAACCCATATTCCTCGAGGTAGGCAAGTCCAATACCTACAATTCCTCAGAGAATCTTCCGGGGGATCAGTGCCTCGCAGTGACGTTTCCCGATCCAGGCAACAAATTCTTCACTTCCTTCACGATCTACGACACGAACGGATACCTGATGGAAGGGAACACCCACATCAACAGCTACACCTGGGAACCGAACGCCGACGGGACCATAACCATCCATTTCAATTGTAAGGGAAAGAAGAACAACATTACGTCGAACGGCAAGGAGTTCAACTATATCGTGCGCAACTACGGTGCCAGCCAGGAGGTCATCGACAAGAAAATCAACTCCGTCAAGCCGGAAACTGTAACCTCCGTCCGGGTCGAGTCGCCGAAAATGAAAATGACTACCGAAGTTCCCGAGGGAATCGCAACTCCGGACAAATTGGAAACTTCAATCGGCACTCTGACAGCCTTTGATGGTGTTCCGGACGCGGAGACGACTCAGAAGGTCTACGACAACCTCGATCTGAATCGAGCCACGGAGGCTTTCCTCAACTGCATACCGATCTCCTCCATGCACGCTTTGGAGCATGGCATTCTCAAACACGGCCCTGCAAACACCACCGCTGTTCTGTTTGAGGATCTCATGGATTCCAAGGCCCTCTGGCTCACTCCAAATACCACTTCCATCTACATGGCTTCCTGGCTTGAGCTGGGTGATGAGCCCATGGTTATCGAAACGCCACCGAACGTGCTGGGTTTCCTCAACAATGCCTGGTTCAAGTACGTGATCGACTTCGGCAACGCGGGCCCTGATGAGGGCAAGGGTGGAAAGTTCCTGATCGTGCCCCCTGGCTATAAAGGTGAAATCCCAGACGGCTATCATGTTGCACGCACCACTACCTATGGTAATTGGGTCATCTGGCGGGGATTCCAAGTCGATGGGTCGACCAAGCCTGCCGTCGAACAGACCAAGTCGCTGTTCAAGATGTACCCGCTGTCCAAGAAGGACAATCCGCCGAAAATGACCTTCGTCAACATCTCGGGCGATTTTGACAACACCATCCACCGCATGGATTACGGATACTGGGAAGAACTCAATGCGACAATTCAAGCGGAACCGATCGAAGGGCTCGACCCGGAAACTCGTGGACTGCTGGCCACAATTGGCATCAAAAAGGGCAGAGAGTTCAAGCCTGATGCCCGAATGAAAGAAATCCTCACCGACGCGGCAAAGATCGGCTCGGTGACAGCACGCGCTCTGACCGCTCGCCCCACTGACCAACGCCACTATCTCTATCCCGGCGAACGGGTTTGGACGAATCCCTTCATTCAGGGTCGTTACGATTTCCTCCTGGACGGTGAGCGTTTACTGGATTCTCGCATCTACATGCACTTCTACGCCACCGGGATCACCCCGGCCATGGCCGTGAAGAACGTCGGCAAAGGCTCCCAGTACGCCATTGCGTACCTCGATGAGCATGGCAACGCTCTGGTTGGGAGCAAGACCTACAAAATTAACCTGCCCAAGGATGTCCCGGCGAAAGATTTCTGGTCTTTCACGCTCTACGATAACCAGACTCGTGCCATGCTGCAGACGGACCAGCGTTTCCCGGGGCTCGACAATAGCAAAGAGGGTTTGAAGCAAAACGATGACGGTTCGTACGACATTTACTTTGGCCCAAAAGCACCGAAAGGACAGGAAAACAACTGGATTCAGACAGTCCCCGGCAAAGGCTGGAATACAATCCTCCGCCTATACGGACCGTTGGAGTCGTTTTACGACAAGACCTGGAAACCGGACGACCCGCAGCTTGTCCATTAGCTGGAATGCTCAAACGCGCGTCGGTCACATCGATGTTTAGGGGCGGCGCCGGTCAAAACATCTCCGCAGGCGTCACATCCCATGGATCGTACGTACTTATTCCTGCTGATTCTGGCAGGCGTAGCGCCAAACGCTGCGTGTGCCGAGCAACCAGAAGTGGACTACGGCCAAATTGTTCGTGGAGTCGCGGCCACACTTGCGAAAGAACACTTCTCGCATCGTCCGCTCGATGACCGGTTTGGCGAAGAGTGGGGCGCCAAGTTCATTGCGCGACTTGACCCGCGCAAGATGTACTTTCTACGGTCCGACGTTAAAGAATTTCGGCAATCGTACTCTCGACTCGATGACCTCGCGCGCGACGGCGACCTATCGTTCGCGAATCAGGTTCGTGACCGACTCAAGGTTCGTCTAATGTTAGGCGGCGCGGTGGTAATAGTTCAGCAATCCACCGAGTCGCTCGCGCCGCTCTACGTTGCCTTGGTCCGTCCCGACTTCATCTCCAGGATCGATGATCTTGTTATCCAGCCCTTGATGATTGCGTTCCTGATGAAAGTGAAGCAGGTGAATGCCGCGGAACGACGGCTTTCAGCGATCTGATGGCGCCGCGCCGCGGCTGCCGTTTGGGAAAACGATACCAAGAACGGCACTCGGCACAACGTCACCTTCTCGCGACTGTGCCGAGACGAAGAGGGCAACTGGCACGACTCCACAAGCTTCGGCTGCGACGACTAGCCGCTTGTTTTCAAGGTCGTCGAACGCGTTCACTCATGGAGCTACGATCACGGCCAGAAGCCCGCAGAGTCAGATTCGGAAATGGAAGAAAATCGCGAGATTTCCTTCTAAGCAAGGCTCGCCTGCACCACCGGGCCTTTCTTGCATCAGCGACGCCACATTCCGCACAACGTGTCCTTTCGGCATTGGGCATGAGAATCCCATGTGCAGATTCACCGCGCATCGCTCGACGTAAGCCATAAACATTGCCAAGTCCCCTCAGATTTCGAACGCAGGTTGTTGATGCTCCGCCAAACGCTGTATTTTGCTTCCAAGTACTGTACTTTCCATTCAGCTTTGGTAAGGTTTTGGGAGGTCAAAGCCCTTGATTGATGAGGAAGATTTTGTTGCCCAACCTGAAAGACTACATGACGATCAAAGAGGCCGCCAAACTCTTGGGCGTGACGCCAAATACGCTCAGGAATTGGGGGGCTGCCGGCAAGATCACAGAGTATCGCCACCCGATCAACAATTACCGTCTCTACAAGGAGGCTGATCTCGCGACACTGCTTCGGAAAATTGAGTCTTCTGACAAAGCAATCGAGAATTCGGGGCAGCGTAGGAGACCTCGCGCGAAGTAACTGATCGAGCTCATTGAGCAGAACGTCGCCATGCCATTTACTGATAGTAACAGAACTCGAAACGGAACTCGCAGCATGCTACCGGCAGTTGGGCAGTTCGTAGAGAGTCGCACCAACACGCTAGGGGTCGGCAAGCTCGTCGGTATTGAGAATTGCCTTGCGAAAATCGAGTACTTCGAGTCGCCCGCGAAAGCCAGCCGACTGACAGTCGAGGTACCGGAGGACTCCGTTGTTTGCCGGCGATTGGAACCTGAAACACGAGTTTACTTCGAAAACGAGGAAACGTTGAAGTGGCAGGTTGGGCGGATTCTCCACTATCAAGAGTCGGATCGGACTTACCTCGTTCGTTTCCCGAACGATGAACGACGGTTGTTGCCTGAGTCGTTGCTCATGACACGGTGGCAAAGGCCGATTGACGATCCGACTGACCATCTGGCACTCCAACTAAACGAAACGCCATTCTGGCATTTAGGACGCAGTGCGTTCATTCAAAGTGTTTACGCTCAGCGAAGATCGTGCGGCGGAATGCCCGGTCTGCTGTCATCCGCAATTGATTTGGTTGAACATCAGGTCTCGGTAGTTCAACGTGTTTTGCAGGATCCGTTTCAGAGGTACCTCCTCGCGGACGAGGTTGGACTTGGCAAAACGATCGAGGCGGGTGTCTTGATTCGCCAGTACGTCCTTGACGAACGTGAATCTCACCGTGTGCTCGTCATTGTTCCCGACTCGCTCATTCGTCAATGGGCTAGTGAACTACGCGAGCGTTTTCATTTGGAAGAGGAGTTGGGTTCGAGTATTCACATTGTCGGTCATCTTGACCTCGACTTGATATCCAAACTCGGGCGTAACGCAGGGATGGTTGTGATTGATGAAGCTCATCATGTATCAGCCTTTGGACACTCATCGGACGCGAAAGCAAGTTCGATCTTTCAGGCGATCGCAGACGCGACAAGCCCTCCGGAACGTCGCGTGTTGCTTCTTTCCGCAACGCCGGTCTTACACAACGAGCCAGCGTTTCTTGCGATGCTGCATTTGATCGATCCGCTTCTCTACTCGCTCGATGATTTAGCCACTTTCCGACAGCGTGTGCAGCATCGACAACAGGTTGCCGAATTGATGTCATCGTTGAGTGAGGACGAGTCGAACTTCTTCCTTGGGCAGACACTTTCAGGTTTGAGTCAGTTCTTTCCAGAGGACTCCCGATTTCATGACGTTCAATCCACGTTGCGAGACTTGGTTGAGAGTGATGTGGACGAAAGTGATGCGGAACGCTGCAACCTCATCGGCACACTTCGGACACACATCAGCGAGACTTGGCGTCTGCATCGTCGACTGCTTCGAAATCGCAGAACAGAAAACACGGAGTATCTCCTTCCCGGCAGAGCTGGCGCGGAAACGCGTGAGTGGACCTCCTCACAACTCACAACCCTCGAAGAACTGGTAGCTGAACGGCGATTGTCTGCGGCTCAGTCGCTTCTGCATGACGACGTTGATGCGGAAACCGCGTCAACCGTTCGTGTTCTCGCACGTGTTATTGCAGAAGCGAGCGAGTCCGATCCAAACATTCTTCATTCAATTGTGAGTCATCGATTGGGTGAGTGTGAAGAATCTGATGCGATCCTGTTCGAGAAGGAACTTGACGCGATTCGTAACGCACCGTTCTTTGACGGAGAACGCGAACAGCTCGAACAAATTGGGTTTGTCGCAAGCCGATTTGATGACAATGTGCGGTTGTGTCGTTTAGAGAGTCTCATCTTCGAAATTGACGAAGTAAACGAACGGGACACACATGCAATCGTTGTGTTTTGCAACTTTCCTGAGACCGCAGATCGTGTCGTTGAGTTTCTCGAAAGAAAGCTAGGGTCGAATCGGATTGTGCGACATTCTCCCGATGGCAGTGGCTGGACAAGATTCATTGGAAATTCCACCGAACTGGTCTTGGTGTGTGACAGGCGAGCGGAAGAAGGCTTGAATCTTCAGAATCGCAAGTCAGTTGCCCTTCATTTCGATCTCCCGCTCTCCGCCAACCGAATCGAACAACGAATGGGGCGTCTCGATAGGTTTGGCACTGGGCGTCCTGTCCGGTCGTACTGTCTGGTTCCGTCTCAATCTGCGATACAAAACGCGTGGTTTTGTTGTCTGAATGAAGCATTGCAAGTATTCAATCGGTCAATCGCGAGTCTTCAATATGTAATTGACACCGAGTTCCAACAGGTGTGGTCTGAGTTCCCCGATTCCGGTGCTGACGCAATCTCCGATGCGACCGCGAGGCTGGGTGGCGAGGATGGAGTTATCGAGACGGAATTCAGACGCATTCGGGCACAGGACGAATTGGATGCGTTTGAGCGCGATCCAATCGCGGATAGAGAGTTTGTAGATAAGCTCGAACGGTTCGACTTGAAGGCATCATGGTTTCGTCAGGGACTTGACCAGTGGCTTGTTGACCGGTTGCACTTTCGATCATCCGGCGAAGAGGGACGCAATGACTGTGTGTTGCGTTATCAGTTCTGTCGTCGAGACGACTTGCGGCCTCGTCGAGGCGAAAAGGACACACTACTACCGTACGACGAATTCTTGCGTCGATTCGAGCGGTGTCTTGATGACGCTGACGACTTACGTCGACCAGTTTTCGCGGAAACGAAACTCTTGGCGTTCGATCGTCAAACAGCTCAGCATCGCAAAACTCGCCTTGCGAGGATCGGAGATCCACTAATCGACTCGACTGAAGAGTACCTTCGTTGGGACGATCGCGGGATTTGCTTTGCGATGTGGCGTTACCGACCAATGATCCAGATGGATGTTCCAGCAACGCTGGCATTTCGTTTCGACATCGTGGCGGAAGCCGATCTTTCTCCCTTCCTCGACCTACAGAAGGATTGGCCAGAAGTAAGCCTGTCTGCGTTGCGCCGCCGCGCAGACATGGTTTTCCCGCCTATCGTTGGCCAACTATGGCTCGATTCAGACTTACAGAAGGTAACAGATCAAAGCCATGGTCAAGGTTTCCGCGAACCATACCGCACCACGCCAATGAGAGATCAGCGAGATTCCGGTCATGACTTCAATCTGAACGAGCAACGATGGAAGCCAGTCAGCGAGTTTTGCGATCTCACGGTTTGGAGGGGGCTTTGCTATTCGGCCCGCGAAAGGGCAGAAGAGCTCTTACGTGAGGAATCGAAGATGCCGGAAGTCATCCGAGATTGTTCAGCGAAGGTAGACGCAGCATCAGCGTTGCGAATTGAACAATTCGAGAGTCGGCTTGCACGAACATCGGGTGACGGCGCTGTCACCTTACATCGGGAGTTGGAGTTTGAAAGGGCGTTTTCGGTGGCACTTAAGACCGCTATCGAGCGACCATCCGTACGAGTCGACGCGATGGGAGCCGTCTTCCTTTCACCCCACAATCCATTCGCGAACGAAGCGCTCAAGGAGGACGACGATTGAGCGAGTTCACGAAATTGCAGTCTGTACTGGCAAATTGGCCGAACGCCTCGGTCCCCACTGAAAGCTGGGGCGATAACAGTTTGGATCGCCTCCGTCGTGCGTTGAAGCAATTGCAACTGAATCAATCGTCGGTTGGTCGTGGTGACCTTGCCGGATTGATCAGACACTCGCTGAGGCGAGAAACCATTGCTCATCCAGACTCGCGCCCAGCGCTACGCGTACCGCGAGACGATGCTTGGCCCGATGAGCATTTGTGGCGGGACTCAGATGTCGAATCTAGTCCCCAAGGCACGGATTCATTGTTGATCCGCTCTCCGAGACTATGGTCGTCAGACTGGCTGCACGGCAGCAACGAGAGCCCGCCACTTCGAGCATCATTTGCGGAGGATCGCAGACGACAGGCATGGCCAGATGCTGAACGTCTTCCTCTTGACCCTGCGCTCGTCGATGGACTTGGCCTTGAGTTCGATTGTTATTCGTGTCCGGGGCAAAGACAGGCGATTCAGTCGGCGTTCTTTCTTCAACCCGGCGGAACACTGGTCATTAACCTGCCGACCGGTTCCGGGAAGAGTTTGGTTGCATGGGCACCCGCGTTGATGGGTTCATCAGGGTCCCTCACACTCATGGTGACACCAACTGTGGCTTTGGCGATCGATCAGGAACGCCAACTCCGCGAACAGTATCCTCCTCGAACAGTACGTCAACTGCCAGAATCCATCGCTTGGCATAGCGGACTGTCGGACGCAGAAAAGAAACAGATCAGACGAAGACTTGCCGATGGTTCACAGCGAATCATCATTGCTTCACCTGAGAGTGTGGTCACCTCTCTCGCACCGCCCCTGTACGAGGCGGCAAGGACTGGACAGCTTAAGTATTTCGTAGTCGACGAGGCTCATCTTGTCGCTCAATGGGGAACGGAATTCCGTCCTGAGTTTCAGTCCATGTGCGGATGGGTGCAGTCAGCTCAGTAGCAGGTTTTTGCGGGAGTTTTCGGGTTGTTGCTGTGGTTGCTTGCGAGTTATCGGCGGTAGGTCGCTGAATTGCTTGAGCAGTCGTTGCCAGATCGACGGCCATAGGCCGCCGCGCATGGCCGTCCGCAGGTCCACAATGTATTGACCGGTTTCGCAGTGCCACCTCATTCCTGATTGTTTCAAACGCTGATTGAAAATCACTTTGCAGCCCGCCTCGGTGATCCCGCTGCCGATCGGATCACCAGCTTTTCTACGCGCCGCGAAGTTCATGTAGGGGCGATAGGTCTTCAGGTAGTTGATGGCGGAGTGGTAATCCTTCTTGGTTCCTTTCAAGCCGCGGCGACGTTTTCGCTGCGCGGCCCGCTGAACGACGCGTACCACGCCGCCCGCTTTGGTGCGCAGCGTCTTCCGCTGCTTGGTGGCCCAGGACGAGGCCGCCTCCCCCGGCCCGAACAGAGCCGCCGCCAGTTTGGAGACGTACTCGCAGGCATGATAGAAGTCGACTCCCCAACTCCACCGCAGCAGTTTGTCGGTGGCGGGATGCTTCATCGGCTTGAGTACTTGGCGAAAGTAGGCTTGGGGATGGCTGCCGGCATCGGTCACATAGCGCAGCTTCGGCACGTAGTGGCCCAGTTCCTTCAGCGTGCCGGTGATCACATGCGTCAGCCGGGCGGTCATCGTGGGCTGGTCGCTTTCAGGCATTTCGCCCAAGTAGACCGTGCCCAAGCGGCGACGCGATCGATCGTACACCGCTAACGTGCCGCAACTGGCTTCCTCCCAGCAGGGCCGCGTTTGCACGAACACGCCGTCACGCCCGACTTGCAGCAGCGGCTCGCGTTTTCCCTGGCTGCGGCGTGCTTGTTCGATCAGTTCGGTCAGCCGCTCGATGGCCGCCTCGTCGTGATGGAGGCGGACCTTTTGGGCCAGATCGCTGACCACTCGCCGCAGCGTGGCCACGCCGGGCGTGATGGCGAAGCGTTCGCGGAGTACCTCCAACACGGCCTGTTGCGGTAAGTCCGCCGCCAGCCGGCCAACCACTTCGACCGTCGCGGGAGTCATCCGCCCCGCGTACAGCCCCAAACGCAGGTCGAGCGGAGCGATACCTGGCTCACCCGCCTCGACGCTCTGGTAGAACCAACGATGGAGCGTAAGCGGGCCGAAGCGCGTGTCGACGGTCTTCTTGGTCCTGCGATTTCGCCGGTAAGGACCAGCCGATAAATAATCTCCACTTTTTCTTGCTGGTGGGTATTATTCTTCGTGCTTGGGTTGTTCGTTAATTGGTGGAGGACGAAGTGATGGAACGGTACGGTAAGAAGTTAGAGCGGCACATGAAGCTGTTTTATGATTCTCTGTCGGAGAAGGATCGTCGACGTTATGCCGCGGTGGAGGCGGAGAAACTGGGACATGGAGGCCTTGAATACGTGGCAGGCGTGGTGGGATGCCATCCTTCGACGATACGACAAGGGCGAGAAGACATCGGCCAACTGCCCGAGGATGCGGCACCCGACGGCGTGCGAAAAAAAGGGGGGACGGAAAAGCTGTCTTGATAGCATGCCGGAATTGGAAAATAACTTCGCTCGGATTATCGAGAATGAAACGGCCGGCGATCCGATGCGTGACAACGTCAAGTGGACGCACCGCACGCTGGCCTCATTGTCTGAAGCGTTGAGGAAACGGGGGACGCCGGTGTGCCCGGATGTCGTCAAGCAGTTGCTGAGGCGGCATCATTTCGTCAAACGCAAAATGCAAAAGTCTCGCACTCGCAAGACGGTGAAATACCGGAATGAACAGTTCGAGAAGATCGCCGCGTTGAAGGCCGAATATGAAGCGGCGGGAAATCCGATTTTCAGCATCGACACGAAGAAAAAGGAGTTTTTGGGCGACTTGGCCCGAGCGGGCGCGGTCTACACGACCGAAGCGCTGAAAACCTGGGATCACGATTATCCCAGTTGGGCGACCGGCCGCTTCATCCCGCATGGCATCTACGATCTGTTGAACAATCGAGGCCACATCAACCTGGGACTCAGTTGCGACACCGCCGCCTTTGCTTGCGACAGCTTCGCCCGTTATTGGAGCCGCCATGGTCGACGCGCCTATCCTCAGGCCCAGTCCATGTTGTGGCTTTGCGATGGTGGCGGAAGCAACAACAGTTCGCATTATGTGTTCAAGGAAGCTTTACAGGCTCTGGCAGACCAACTGAAGATGCCCATCCGTGTGGCCCACTTTCCGCCGTATTGCTCCAAGTACAACCCGATCGAGCACCGCCTGTTTTGTCACCTCACGCGTGCTTGGCAAGGCGTCGTCTTCCAGACACTCGACCTCGTCAAGAAGCTCGCTCGCCAGACACACACCAGCACCGGACTGCGAGTCACCGTGGATGTGATCAAGAAAACCTACCAGACCGGTCACCAAGTCCCTCGCGACTTCAAAGAAACCATGCGCATCGTCTTCGACGACCAACTGTCGAAATGGAACTACACAGCCATGCCGACAGCCAATTCACAAATCGCAGAGTTATTTACCGGCTGATCCTAAGCGAGTCCTTGCCAGTGAATCCTGGCAGGCACTTCGTCGGCCCGGTCGGTTTCCAACTGCCGTAGCGTGGCTTGGAGGATGGCGCGACCGATTTCACGCAGAAGGCGTTCCAGTCGCCGCTCGAACTGATCCATTGAGCGAGGCGAGATCTCCCGGGCGGAAAAACCATCGTACCGCGGCGGCCAGTCGCCACACGAGCGGAATCAATTGGGCGATCAAGGAGGGGCAACCAAGTTCGACCAGCCGTTTCAGGGATGAAGAGCAATTGGTAATCTGTTGCATGGCGTCCGTTCCGAATGTGGGAATTGTTGCAATCAAAAACCAGCATTGGGACACGGACGCCGTTTTTTACCAAGATCAATTTCCTCCCCATCAGCAACAGCTTCGTCTGCTACCACGCTGACTGCACCCGTCAAGATGCGGGATCGACTGTAGCGAACTATCGTCAGCTCTTGGAAAGGGTCGCCGAAATTGCCTTTGTAAACCCAGAATTTGTTCTGCTCTTTCGCGGTCAAACGGAAGACCATTCAGAAAACGGACAGTCTACGCTTTACCCAACGATGTTCCGGCTGCCAGCCGGCGAAAATTTATATGCTCAAGAACTAATTGGACGATATCAGCGTTTAAGGCAACGAGAGAAAGCTCTCGTCGATACGTTCAAGAGAAAGTATGGGAAGCGGTTCGCTCGAAATCAATTGTTGCGCTGGGCAATCCTTCAGCACTATGAAGTTTGCCCGACACCTTTGCTCGATGTCACGCATTCACTTCTTGTAGGCGCATCCTTTGCATTCGCAGATAAGACCGCAAAAACTACATACACATACTTGTACGTTTTGGGGCTTCCGCAGATAAGCGGGTCCGTAACGGTTACCTCTGATCAAGCTGTCCAAATTGTACGTCTGAGCAGCGTATGTCCGCCCACAACCCTCCGACCGTATTGTCAAGAAGGATACTTGATTGGTACTTTCCCGGTGCTCGATACAATAGACGAAAAGATACAGTACCGACGTTCCGAAGTAGATGGGGCGAATCGTCTGATAGCGAAATTTCGACTCAAGAGAAAGGGATTTTGGAAGGACTCGGGCTTCTCGTCTCTGCCTGAAGAAGCACTGTATCCCAACGAAGAAAACGACTTCAACCATAGAATTCGTTCACTACGCGACTGAATGAATGCTCCACCGACAACCCGGCCAGATGTCGTCGCAGACTGTCCTGCGATGACAGTTCTTCGACAACCTTGACTCGTTGGCCGAAGCGCCGGAGGGGGTGGCGAAGCTGCGTGAGTTGATCCTGGACTTGGCGGTGCGAGGGAAGTTGGTTGAGCAGGACGCGAACGACGAACCGGCGGCGGAGTTGTTGCAGCGAATTGAAGGGGAACGCAACAAGCTAGTCGCTGAGAAGGCAATCAGGAAACTCAAGTCGCCATCGGGAATTGACGAAGACGACAAGCCGTACGACTTGCCGTCGAACTGGAAATGGGCGAGGTTCGGCGACATCGCGTTGGAATTGCGATATGGAACATCCAAGAAGTGCGCTCACAACAGCGATGGCGTGGCCGTATTGCGAATTCCGAACGTGGTGAAGGGCTACATCGACACCGACGATTTGAAATTCGCTGAGCTGTCAGACAAGGAACGTGACGACCTGCAACTCGCAAGCGGCGATTTGTTGCTCATTCGATCGAATGGCAGCACGTCGTTAGTCGGCAGAAGCGCTGTTGTAAACGGGGCTGCAAACGGCTTCGCCTTCGCTGGCTACTTGGTCCGAATCAAGACGCTGGACGGCGCAACCTATCCCCAGTATCTGCACCTTGGTCTCAACTCTCGGGCGGTTCGAGATCAGATCGAGAAACCGATTCGCACTACGTCTGGCGTGAAGAACATCAATAGCACGGAAATCGGCAACCTGCTTGTCCCGCTTCCCCCGTTGTCGGAACAGCGTCGGATCGTGTCGAAGGTGGACGGTCTGATGTCGTTGTGCGACGAGTTGGAATCGCGGGGCAGCAAGCGAGTGAAGTTGCGTGAGCACGCCAGTCGCTGTTGCTTGGATCGTCTGGTGAGTTCCCGCTCGCGCCGCGATCTGTCGAGCGCGTGGCAGCGTCTGAGCGACCACTTTGAGGTGCTCTACGACACCCCCGAAACCCTCGCCCACCTCCGCCAGTCCATCCTCCAACTAGCCGTCCAAGGAAAACTCGTCCCCCAAGACCCCAACGACGAACCGGCGGGAGATTTGCTCGCAAGCATCGAGGAGACGCGTTGATCGCGTCGAAAGAAATCAAGAGGGCGAAACCGTTCGCACCGATGGATGAATCCACCGTTCCTTTTCGCATTCCACACGCTTGGCAGTGGGTTCGGATCGGTCAAACCGCGAGACTCGTCGAATACGGTACGTCGCAAAAGGCGTCGGAAAACTCCAATGGAGTTCCCGTACTCCGAATGAACAACATTCAAGACGGTCGAGTGATTCTGGATGGCCTGAAATACGTTCCCGAAACACTCGATGAATTGCCGAACCTGTACCTCGAAACGGACGACTTGCTATTTAACAGGACGAACAGCTACGAGTTAGTCGGTAAGACCGGCATTTTCAAAGGCCCAAGCGACAGATTCACGTTCGCGTCTTACCTGATTCGTCTGCGCCAGTTCAACGGGGTTTTCCCCGAGTACGTCAACTTGGCAATGAACGCGGGCTACTACCGCACTACTCAAATTGAGCCTGAACTCACGCAGCAGTGCGGGCAGCCAACTGTTGGCGATCGAGTGGGTCCGTCATGAATCGTCGCCCGACACGAATAGAAATGAGCCAGAAATCAACACCTACCGGTACATTTTCGGCATCACAGAGGGTGGCAATGGTATTGGCTATGATGTCACCAACTGGAAATCGAGCTCTGATTCAGGGCAAGTTGCGGACCACTGGACGACTTTCGACGAGGTGACCAAGCGTCACTTCCCCGATAGCTAATCATCTAAGTCGACTCACAGTTTCGCCAACTCGTCACCAACACGATCATGCATTGTTATTTGCCAAAAGGACCAACAAGAGCCCCGTGCCTACGGTATGCGCTGTCGCAAGAGCGCTAGTCCGCTACCCAGCAACTCGCCACCGCCATCCATGACATACTGAACAGCGAAACGACTCAAGACAACATGTGGGATGCAAACTATGAACACGGAATTGCTACAAGAGTACATCGGCGAATACACCCAGGGCCTCAACAGCAATCCCGATCAGCGGGATAACGACGCCCAGGAGCGAGCCGAGCGGCGTGCTTACTACGTATCGTGGACAGCCGACCGGATCCACGCAATGACCGAAGAAGACTTCGGCGCGTACATCTCCAAACTTTGGGCTATGCTCATTTGGGGAAACAAGAAATACGTAGTCAACAAACTTATCGAGGATAACGGATTCGACGCCCTTAGGATCGAACTGGCCGAGTTCGTCTGGGGAAACGCCTCTCTCGATCAGCGCTGGGATCGCTTTCGCAAAAACATCAAGGGTCTCGGCCCGGCCTCGATGAGCGAGGTGCACCCCAACACTTGCATGATCTGGAATCGTCGAGCCTATGTGGCTTTACGTTTCCTTGGCGTCGAGAATCTGCCAAAGTATGACTACCAGGTTAACGGGAAGAACTACGTCAAACTTTCGTCGATCGCCGCCCAAATCGCGGACGAGATGCGCAAGGCAGTTCAATCGGATGTCGATCTGCTAACCGTAGATTATTTCATCTGGGACCAGTTGCAGGTGGAAGACAACCTCAGTCAAATCCACAAGCAATCAAGGTCGACCGATCCGAAGTCGGAGAAACTCGAAGAAGTAGAACCCGAAGCGGCTGAGTTCATCCATGACGAAATCAAGAACAAGATTGCCGACATTGGCCAGTGGTTGGGTTTTAACAGCGACACCGAGGTAAAGGTCGCTGCAGGTTCAAAAGTCGACGCTACTTGGGAAGCAACGATTGGGAACATGGGGCGAGTCATGTACGTGTTCGAGGTGCAAACGAAAGGGTCCATCGACAGCCTCATTCTGAATCTTCTCAAATCTCTCAACAATCCTGCGGTCCAGGGTGTAGTCGCTGTTTCGGACGGCAGGCAAATCGAGCGCATCAAGAGGCACACCGACGGGGTCGCTGGCTTTGGCGAGAAACTCAAGTTTTGGGATTACACGGAGGTATTGAACATCCACACCGCCTTGGAGTCGGTCAACGAAACGATCAACAGCCTTGGACTGGTGCCCCAAGGCTTCTAGTAGAACACGGAACGCCGGGGCGTGGCGACGAATAACAAAATCGGTCACATGATTGTGGAGCAAATGGCTAGAATTGGGGGGAGCCGGGTTGCAAACCGGCCCGCCAGCGGCTTAGGCCGGCGTAGTGAGTTATTCGGCTTTCACCCTGCCCGGTCCAAGCCGGCCCATTAACGAAAGGCGAACTTATGGCGGGTTCATCACCGCTAGATCTCTCGGGCCAGGCCCCGAGGATTCTCGAATTGGTCGAGGAACTGGCCAGTGGCATTAGCGAGAACGATATTTCGCCGGGCGACGAGCGCCGGCGACGAGTTGCTTCGGCATGGAGTGCCCTGCTGCTGGCGATCGTCGATATCGGAAAATCGCTGCCGCCCAATCCGAGCCCGTGGGCCGATTGGGTTCGAGAAGTCGGCCGCGTCTCGCGGTGGTTCGACGGCCTAATTCGCGAACACGGCTTAGTTCCTGTTTTGCACTTTTCGTGACTGGTATTGGCGCGAAAAAGGCGGCCCGTGACAATTGAAATTGACCATCTTACCTTTCAATTTCTCTGGCACGGAAGCCGCCTACGATGGAACTTACCAGTTCGTTCGAGT
>JAJDEH010000266.1 GCA_029259935.1 Planctomycetota bacterium | reverse complement strand
GGATGTGGTTGGTGATTCTTAGTCTTGCTGGAGAAAGGCCAGTCAGAACGGCCGCCCGAGTGGGGGAACAGACCGGGGCCGCGGCGTAGGCGTCGGTGAATCGCATCCCCTGGGTTGCCAGTCGGTCGATGTTGGGAGTGTGCAAGCGGTCATTTCCTTGACAGTGCAGATCCATCCACCCCAAGTCGTCGATCATGATGAACAAGATGTTAGGCGGTGCAGGCTCGGCCGCGGCCGAGAGGTTGGACCAAACAATCGCAAACGCCGTCAGCGCGCACGCCGCGAGGATTCTGCTGATAAGGCGACAAGTTTGCATGCTAGTCCTTTGAGTATTTGAAAGTCGTTGTTCGCTCCGCGAACAGAACGAAACAGAAGAATATGCATGGATCGCGGAATGATCAGCGACTGTGGACAACTTAATAATTAATAAAGTTCGTGAAGCGGTTGACGATTTGCATCCACCAAATACCGCGGCCGGCCGTTCAGATCAGGAATCTTGGTCGAATTCGGGTCGATGCCCAGGTTGCGGTACAGGCTGGCGAAAACCTCTTGCACGTGGACGGGCCGCGACGCGGGAACTCCGCCGTCGGCATCGGTCTGGCCAACCACTCGGCCGCCTTGCATGCCCCCACCGGCCAGCAACACCGACTGCGTGGCGGGCCAATGGTCGCGGCCCCCTTTGGCATTGATTCTCGGAGTGCGTCCGAATTCGCCCCACACGACGACCGATGTGCGAGAAAGCAACCCGCGTTCGTCCAGGTCCGCCAGCAACGTAGCCAACGCATGATCGAACACCGGCAAATACTTCTTCGAAAGATACTCGATGCTGCCTTCACGGTTGGCATGCCAGTCCCAGGCACCAAAGGCGACCGTGACACAGCGGGCCCCGGCTTCAATAAGCCGACGAGCCAACAAGAGTCGTTGCGGATCTTGCGGCGCGCCACCGAAGCTGGGATCGGTCGGCTGGACCTTGCCGTATCGCTCGCGCGCCGCCAGCGGTTCCTTTTCCAAATCCAACGCTTCGGCCAGCCGGTTGGACGTGAGCATCCCGAATGCCTGCTGTTGAAAACTGTCTAGTCCGGCCGCCTCGGCTTGTCGTTCGAGTTGGTTCAACGACGAGAGTAACTGTCGACGATCTTCTAGCCGCGTTGGATCGACGCCGTTGAGGACCAAGTCCGACTTGACCTTGCCTTCCAACGTAAAGGGCGCATGTTGATGCCCGGTAAAGCCGGGCCAGGACGGTTTTCCCGCCAAGTGAACGCCTTGATTGTTGTAGGGCCGGTAGCTCATTTTCGGAGCGGCGTCGACGTAGGGAACCACGCCGGTTGTCCCTGGCCCCAATACCTTGGAAACCACGGACCCAATCGCTGGCCAGCCGCCGGCCGGTTCGTTGTCTTCGTTCCTACCGCCGGGGCGTCCCGTGTAACATTGAAAAGATTCGTGGCGATTGGCCATGCCTACCAAGGTTCGCACGATCGAGAACCGGTCGGACGAACGCGCCAGTTCGGGCAACAGCTCGCAAAATTGAACGCCGGGAGTGCGGCTGCGGATCGGCGCATACGAGCCGCGAATTTCCCTAGCCGCGTCCGGCTTGGGATCGAACGTCTCGTGCTGAGTAGGGCCGCCAGGCAGGTAAATCATGATCACCGCGCGGTCCGTCGATGCCTGGACCGATTGCGATTCGCCCCGCAGCCAGTGCGGCAAGGCAAAACCGCCGCAACCAATTGCTCCGATTCGAAGAAAGCTTCGTCTGGCGATGCCGTCGCAAAAAGTCCCGTGTCTTTTTCCCAGCAGTGTCAGCAAGAGTTCTCTCCGTTCAAACAGCAGGTGTAATTCCGTACCCAGTATAATGCATTCCGGCAGCATCCGCAGTTGCAATGGACGGCGAAAATTGGGCGAGAGTACAATCACCGCTAGACATAGCTGGTAATCCTCAGCCCCACGGCGGCTGCCCAGCGACGAAGAACGCCGCGTTCCTTTTCATTGGGGATTCGATTCCACCGGCCGCGAGCCTGACAGATCGTGCGAGTTTGGTTGCGAATTTCGATCGTGATCGCCTTCACTTGCCCTTCCTGGGACTCAACCTCCATGGTCCAGATCGAGCAATGACCGCGAGCGCACGACGAGGCATAGGTCGCCACGCAATGCTTCATCTGACGCCCCTCCGCGACGAGCGCCCTGCTGCCCAGTAATTCGCGAATCGTCCAGCGTTTCCAGTTGCCGCCGTGGCGAGAGCCTTCTATCCATTCGTAACCCTCTACTCCGCAGGGCGGCCATTGGCGAATTTGATGTGTGTTGCTGTTGGCCAAATTACGATGCCAACGGTTGACCTGGCGGAGCAGCGATTCCGGCGTGCGGCCCCTCATCGACAACAGAGGCCGAGCGGGTGGCGATTCTTCTTGATATCCGGGCGCGACATAAACGTGTTCGGGTTCAAATCGCTGATAGTGCAAATAGTCCACGATCGGCCCGACATGCGTTCGATCCAACATCGGATGCGAAGCGAACCAGCGAATGACCGTCGACCAGAAGTCGTCTTGTTCAAAGTTGTCGGCCAGACGCGTACCGAACAGGGCTCGGGCCAGCCTTTCGTCGCCGCCGAAACCAAGCACTTGTCCCCAGCGAAACGCCTGCATGACGGTTAGGTCGTTGGGAGCGTGCATGAAATGATGGGCCATCTTCTTTGTGTACGGAATCGGCAGTTTGCAATTGCGAATGTTCTGCCCGCGACCGACATACAGATACCACTTCCTCCGCCGGGCGGCTTCCGCCGAGCGGCCAGCGAACCAGACCGAATCGAAGAAAGCCGGCATGTCGTCGTATTGGACGAACAGATGCCGTAACAGCGAGGCGAATTGCCGCCGAGCGCTGTGGGAACGGGGCTTCCAATCATCGACCGGGCGTTGCCAGTCGCGATAATGTGCGGCGGCTAGCGCCAAGGCTTCCACGAACGTGTTGCCGGGCAGCTCTCCCAACTCGGCGATCACCGACGATCCGTCGAAGAACTTCGCTCGGCATCGATTCAGGTGGGTCAATAGGCCCAAGAGCGCTGGCCGGTTGACTTGGCGTTCGTGATGGGGACCCCGGTTGGTCCGGACCACTTCGCAGAGGCGTTGCAGATAGGGCTGCGTTACATCGTTTTTGCCGAGTTCCCCGGCGCAGATTCCCTTAATGACGTCCGCCTGATTACGCTTTTCGCGTTTCTTTTGCTTTAGGCGTTCCTGGGCGTGCGCTCTTCGAACGTAGAAGCGTTCGCGGCCCCGCTGCTTCCAGTTCTTGTTCAGCTTCTGGCTGAAGCCGTTAAGGCCGCACCATTCTCGATACTGCTCGATCGTATCCAGGCCGAGACCAACAATGTGTTCGCGCAGTTCGGGATCCGCCTTGTCGGTTCTTGTGGATGCCTTCTTTCGATCCATGGTCCTCTCGATGTTGTCGTGGGTGGAAGGGTGCCGCGCGGCTGAACCCTAAACAGTGTTTGGGTATCGGATTCTGAGTCATCGCAATCGTCTCCTCCTTCTTTGGGGATTGGGTAGAGTTGTGTCACGTGATTCTGGACACGGAAGGGAATTCCAAGGTTCGGTGAGGAATGCGAATCGAAACGAAAGCCGATACTTCGTTGCGCACCCAGGCGCTGGCCATTGCAGCTGGAGCATCGCATTTGGAACTTGACACGGAGTGGTTGTGTCCTTTAACTAGTTCCTTGGACGTGACAGCCCCCCAATCTTAAGACCCAGGCTCCCAAGCTATGTGCGGTTCGGCAAAATTGACCAAGTTTGTTTGTTGGTTGGGCTGCTTGGTATCACTCAACGTGACGCGCGGCGAAGAGCCTTATTGGCGAACCCGCCCGGGTGGCTGCGCCGCTGTTAGTTATCTATTCCCGGATGAACCCAAGACCGAACAGCAGACTGGCTACTACAATCTGGATTTTTATTTCGAAGTGACCAAGGATCCGGGAAATGAATTGGGCGTTTACGCCATTCCCGAAAAAACGCGTGGACGGGACAGCTACATTGGATATTATTGGGCCAATCAATTCGGCTTCGCGGGAAGTAAAAGCGGAATGGACGGCTATTTCGGCCTCCAGACCGTCGGCACCATTCATCAAGCCAGCGAGTCCGATCGCGCGAATCCCCATGCGAACCGATTCGTGAAGAGTACTCGTTTGGCGATCTTTTCCATTTGGAATGCCCTCGACGCCCGACCCGGCGGCAAAGGCAGCTATGTTGCGCCCTACGGCCACGAGGGGAGCGGTTGGAGTTGCAAAGTCGAGTATCCTTGGCGCGAAGGGGTGAAATATCGGTTGCGGATTCATGAACTGGGCGACGCAAAAAAGCCGAAGGAACCAGAGTGGTGGCGTGCTTCGATTACTGATACGTCGACGAAACGTGAAGTCGTCATCGGCGACATCAAGGTCCCGGGAGATTGGGGTTGGCTCGAGAAGCGGGCCAGCATGTTTACCGAGTACTACAGCATGACGGTCAATCAGAAGATTGGCGACGCGGATCACGGCAAGCCAGACCCTCGCGTTTGCACGTTTATGCCCAAGGCGGCCATCAAGATCTATCCACCAACGGCAAATAACGAAACGGTCGATCTGCAAAAAATGACACCCAGAGCGTATGGCAAGTGCGCTCATGTCGCCAAATTCTATCAATCGGACAACAGCGAAATCGCCAGCGGCACGTCGATCAAACCGCAGGCCATTATCAATGAGACGGGTTCGTTGGACCGCTCGACGAATTAGTAAAACGCTCGGCGGATCTCTTGCTACCGCCCGCTTTCAAGTCGGTCATCGGGCACATCGTCGAAGCGCCGCCGCGAATATTTGCCGCGCGCGGCGGCAATCCCTACCGGGCTCTACCGGGGCTTCTTATCCTTCACTTTCGCCCAAAATCACCGGTAGACTGACTTGCTTGCCCTCCCGCATTACGGTCACGTTCACCGTTTCGCGAGGCTTCTTGCTTTCGACAATCGTCAACAACTCATCCACCGTCGCGACCGGACTGTCGTCCACCGCCAAAATAATGTCCGCATAACTTCGATCGATGCTCGTTTCCTCATAGACGTACGGACCTCGGCGTCGCTGCTGCCGTACAATTCGGAAACCTCGCAATCCGGCCTTTTCCGCCGGCCCGCCACGAGCCATGGTGGCGATACCAAGTCCTTCGCCGATTTGAAAGAAGCGCGTGATCCCCAAATCGGGACGAATCACGCGACCATGTTCGATCAGTTGCGGCAGCACTCGTCGAATCGTATTTGACGGGATCGCGAAGCCAATCCCGATGTTCTCGCCCGCGCCGCTAGGGCTGGCGATCGCCGTATTCATGCCGATGACAACTCCCCGACTATTGAACAACGGGCCGCCCGAATTTCCTCGATTCAGCGCGGCGTCGATTTGAATGATCGATTTCATGGCACGGCCCGTGCGCGACGGCAGTGTCCGGTTTAAGCTAGAGACGATTCCGACGGTCATCGTTCGCTCCAGGCCGAGCGGGTTGCCGATGGCGTATACGTTTTGTCCCACGCGTACCTTTCCGGAATCGGCCAAGGCGGCGGGGAATAGCATCTCGGCATCGGCATCGATTTTCAGCACGGCAATGTCGTTCTGCGGATCCTGTCCTACCAGAGCGGCCTCGTAGTTTTTGCCATCGTGCAACGTGACCATGATTTGCCGCGCGCCGCCGACCACATGGTAGTTCGTCAGAATGTGGCCCGCCCGGTCCAAAACGGAACCCGAGCCCGAGCCCTCCACATCGTGTTCCACCATAAAGAAACTGTCGGGCCGCACGCTGCGCGTGTTAATGTTGACGACACTTCGATTGCCACTTTCATAAACGGCGATGTTTACCTTCTCTTCGGGCGTAAACTCATCGCCCACCGAATCACGGTGCCTGTCGATGGACACCGCCGCAGCGACGGGCCGGAATTGCACTCGCTCCGCCGGTTCGGGGTTTTGAGCGGAAACTTGTGGTTGACGTTGCTCCAGGGTCAAGCCGATCGCGATCAGCGCCCCGAGTGTTCCCGAAATCGTGCACATCAACAGCGTTTTTCTCATTGTCGTACTCTCCGGGATTGGCTTACGTCTAAATGTGAACTTGGAAGTTCCGAGTTAAGTTCCGGCGACCAACGGTAGGGAATCATCTCGCCGCTCCCCTCGCTGGTCGTGATGAACAACACGGAATGTGTCACCATCATCAACATAAAAAAATTGCCCCCGCGATGCGAGATCAACGTAAAAAGCTGCCCTGCGGGTGGTCTGTTTCGCGGCTTGCCGGGGACGTTCGCCCTGGATGGCCAATTTAAGCACGGAAATGCGGTCAGACCAAGGGCCAAATGAGCGGTATCAGCACGAGGGCGGTAATACTGACGGCAATCGCCAGCGGCAGGCCGCACTTCAAATAGTCCGAAGGACGATAGCCACCCGGCCCCATCACCATCAGGTTGGTTTGATAGCCAATCGGAGTAATAAATGACAGCGACGCCGCGAGCGTCACGGCAATGACATACGGCCGCGGGTTGTAGTTGCCCGCCATCGCCACCGAAACGGCGATCGGAAATAACATTGCCGCGACCGCGTTATTGGTGATCATCTCCGTAAAAATTACAGTAATCAGATAAATCACGACCAACAGTAAATAAGGATGCCCGACGCTGTCGACCAACGCTTCGGCGATGTTCGAGGCAGCTCCGCTGGATTCCAGTGCCGTCCCCAGTCCCAAGGCCGCGGCAATTGTCAGCAATGTCTGTAGATCGATGGCATTGCGCGCTTCGGACATTTTCAGGCAGCCGGTCACGATCATCAGTCCGGCAATCGTGATGGCGGCAATCGCTGGGGAATTCAAGCCTGGAACGCCAAAATCAACCAGGCTCATCAGCGCCAGCCAGAGGATCAAGATGCCAACCATCAGAGCGGCGATCTTGGCCTTGTCGTAACGCCTCGGTTCCGCGCCTTCAACGGCACTGACCAAATAAAAGTCACGACTGTTTCGGTAGGTCGTAATGAACTCGTTGCGCGTTTGCAGCAACAAGGTGTCGCCCGGTTCGAGCAGAATGTTGCCGATCTTGTTTGTCAGACGCACGCCGTTCCGATGGACCGCGACGACGGCGGCGTTATAGTGCTTGCGAAAATTGGCGTCTCGCACGGTTGTGCCGATCAAGGGAGATGTGCGCGATAGCACGACCTCGGTCAGGTGGCGATGCCTGCGAGCTTGTGGATGAAACTCGTAGGTCATGTCGGCGGCAGGAACAAGTCCCGGAATCTTTTCCAGATCGACGATCGTGTCTACCACGCCGGTAAAGACCAGGCGGTCGCTGGAGCGGATTTCGTCGTCGGGCGCCACCGGCGTCACGATATCTCCGTCACGATCGATCTCGATCAGGAACAAACCGGGCAAGTGCCTCAAACCGGCCTGCTCGACGGTGTTCCCGATCAGCGGACAATCGGGCCGCACCAGCATCTCCAACAAATACTCACGTCGCTGTTCTCCAAGCTGTTCGATCATGTCGGTGCGATTGGGCAACAGTCGTGGGCCGACCAGCAGCAGAAAGCAAATCCCCACCACGGCGCAGGGCAGGCCGACCGCGCCAAGCTCAAACAGCTTCATTGGCTGCACCCGATCCACAAACCGTTGTTGCTTGGCAATTGCGGCCGGATCTTGATTCGGCTGTTGCCGTAGTTGGTCGAGGGCCGCTTGTTCTTCGACTTGTTTGGCCGTCAGTTTTCCGTTGACCACCAACGTGGTGCTGGTTCCAATCAACGTGCAAACCCCACCGAGAATTGCCAAATAGCTGACCGGCATCAACAATCGGGAAGGCGAGATATTTCGTTGACGGCACCAGTCCACGACCACCGGTGCCATCATCGCCACCAGCGCCGTGTTGAGCATGACCGCCGACGCGCTGGCCAAGGTCAGGGCCAATCGCCACAACGCCCCCCTTTCCGTACGCACCTGCCCCAGCAAGGCTCGTCCAACCCAGTCCAAGACGCCTGCCGATCGCAAGCCCGCTGCCACGACGAACAACGCGGCGATCGTCAGCGGAGCGGGATTTGAAAATCCCTCCAAAGCTTGCGCGGGCGTAATGACGCCCGTGATCGTCACCACGACGAGCCCGCCCAAAAACAGCAATTCAATCGGCGCGCCGCGGCGTAGTTGCAGGACGGCAAAAACCAATAGGGTGACGCCGATTGCGATCCATGGGTGAAATGGCTGAAGAAAGCCCATGATCGTCAATCTAGGAGGTGATGGTGTGAATTGAATAGGAATATCGGCCTCACCCTTAGGATCGGCACCCGTCACTAAACATCATTATGTTGATTCTTATAGTAAACATTATTTTAAGATCGTCAATTGCGGCTGGTCTTTCTCGACACTTTGGTCACAGATGGAAAAAGACGATTGGCCGTGACATCAGTCATGAAAGTCAATGGAAACCAAACAATATACCCATATTTTGTATCAACCCCCCTTTATCTAATGCCCTCAAACCACCTTCTCCGATACCGAATTGCGGGCACAATCTTTATGCCTTGCCCACCTGGAAACGGAAATCCTTGCCACTTGCCCTGGCAATCTAATCATCAGTCTGGAGGACTTCTGCGATGAAACGTACCCGATTGGCCGCTGCGTTGCTAATTCCATGTATCCTGGGCGTTTTTGGCCCCTTGGACTACGCGCATTGTGACCCTAACTCAGTCGGCGAAAACCAGTGCCAAGATAGTCGCTGCCCCGCGGCGGCCATCAGCCGAGAGGCGACGTCGGTCTGCCCGCTTGAAGGCGGTCGCTACTTTTCGGAACCAGGGCTAAGCCTCTTCCCATATTTGGCCTCCCCCAACCTGTCCGGGCATGACACCATTCATGACGCGGCGGTTTACGGCGTTGAGTCGGTAAGGAGCGAGGCTGCGGCCGATCTGCCTACCGAATCGAAGGAAGAACCCACCGCCTCGCTGGATGAACAGCCGGAGTCGCGGATCCTAGATGATGAGTATGACTGGTCTTACGACGATTACGAACCCTATGACGACTATGAGTCCTACGCCACCTCCGAACCCGTTGAAGACCAACCATGCCTTGAAGACTGTCCTGGCGACCTGCCTGACGGGGAGCCTGTCGAAGCCTTCGACGCCGATTACGAGGACTACTGGTACCGTCAATCTGAACCAGCCGCTCCCAAGCAAGTCGAGGATTCATCAACGGCGGAATCGCAGTCCGTTCCGGTCCCATCGCAGCCGACCGGCTTTGAGTCATCCGACGAGGAATATCAATCCTACGATTACGACGACTACTGGCACGCCGACAGGCACTTTGGAAGTGACGACTTTGACGAACAGGCCGGCCACCTGCAGAACCAGGACGAAATCTCCACGGAAGCAATCGACCTATCGGACATCGCACGACTTGGCCGGATTGTGCAAAAAAACGCCGCCAATTCCCAGTTTTCCGCACTCATTGAGCAAATGGTTGCAGACCTGATGGAGAACTTGACCGCTGCCATGGCAACCTTCGAGATGGATGAATGGGTCAATTATTCGGTTGCGGAAAATTCGGCGAATCCCGTCGCTACGCTGCCAGCTTCCGAGGACGTGATCAGTTGGGATGAATTTGAAATGTGGGAGTTGATCGATTTGGCGGATGAATGTGGCCTTCCAGACGCGGAGAGTTCGGACTGGCGTCGGGCCGCTTCCGGCGACCGTGAAGGCGTGGTTCGTTACGCCGAAATGCCAGGCGAACAGCCGTTGACCTTGCCGCACGGCGAAAGTGAACCTTGGATGCACGGCGTGAATCGGGCCACGGCGGAACTGACCCTACCCCACCCAGAGCGTCGCCAATGGCGTCAAGCGGCAAGAATTTCCCCGGAATCGGTCGAAAGTTCGGCGGCCTGCGTCCAGGCGGCCGTGTTGGTAGTGGCTCGAGCCCTCGATCGAACGGGCCAATCGCTGCGGACGGCTTCCCGCCAACTGACCGAAATCGTCGAGCTTTCTGGTGAAACTGCCAAATCCGGGAAACGACAAGGCACCGTCAGGTAATTCGTCCCCCGGCGAGCCCGCCACAACAGTTCAATTCGGTGTGGCATTTCGCTTTCCTCTGTCGCATTATTGCACACCCGGTTAATCAATCGGATGGGAAGCTTTCGGGACCTGATTTAGATTGCTTCAGCAAGGACGACCATCCCTTGGGATGGTCGTCCTTATTTTATTGCCAGGAAATGGGTTACGTCACGGCCGAGGTGGACGATTCGCGACAACATCTGGCGTTTTCGGGATTTTTTTATAGAAGATTAGCACGGTCCAGATTAGAATGACCTCTAATCGGCGCGCATATTGCGTGACCAAGCTGGGGTGTTTCAGAACAAGAGAACAGAACCAGGGCCCCGACCACAGCCATTTCGGTGTTTGGAGACTTAAACATGTCGATGCGCAGTCAGTTTCTACTGGCGGTTTTCCCCACATTGCTCATTGGAATCTCGGCAAGCTTGACAGCCGCTCCTCCGCAGGATGCGGAAAAAGCCAAATTGCAGACATTTCAAAAGGCAACCGGCGAAACCTCCTTTGCCCTTAGCTTATCACCTAACGTCGCCACGTCCCCTAGTGGTTCGGTTGATTTGCTCGTTTTGTTTGACACATCCGCCAGTCAAACGGGTCTCTATCGCGACGACGCTCTTGAATCGCTGAAGACCCTGCTGGCGACCATGAACGAGAAAGACCGCGTCAAGCTAGTCGCCGTTGATCTTACGTCGGTGGCAATGACGGAAAACTTTGTCTCGCCAACCGGAGCCGAGATGAAACGCGGCCTTGCAAAACTGGAAGCACGGGCACCGCTTGGCTCCACGGATATGGCGGGGGCCTTGGTCGCCGCGGCCGACGAGTTTGGAGCGGCGAAAAGAACCTCGCGTTCGGTGATTTACATCGGCGACGGAATGAGCCGCGCCAATTGGATGGCCGACCGTGAGTTCGGCGACTTGATGAGTCAACTCGTGATGGCGCGCGTTCCCGTGTCCAGTTACGCAATCGGCCCCAAGCGGGATATCCATTTGCTTGCCGCGGTCGCCAATCACACGGGCGGCATGGTTTATGTGGACAGCCAAGAGACGACCGGCGCGATGGCCGGCCGCGACTTGCTCAGCATCGTCAAGGGAAATGTGATTTGGCCCGTTTCGGTCAAATTGCCTACGGCGATGAGCGAGGCCTACCCAGTGAAATTGCCTCCCTTGCGCAGCGATCGCGATTCAATTCTGGTCGGAGTTCTAGATAGCCCGGGCACGCACAACGTTTCCATGACGGGTGAAGTAAACGGCAGGCAGGTCGATTACACATGGGATGTTAGCAGCCAACCGTCGAATCCCGACCTGTCGTATTTGCCTCAAATGGTGGATGGGGCGCGCGACAACGGCGGCTGGACATTACCCACGGTCGGAACAGCGGGCCTTCAAGAGGCGGGCCGCATGGTAATGAACAATGCCCATCATCTTTCCAAACTAGGAGGCCATGCACTTGCCAGTGGCGACGTCAAAGGCGCGAAAGTGCTGGCGGGAGCCGCGTTGGCCAGCGACCCCGGTAATCCGGCTGCTCGGTCGATCCGAAACGCTGTCCTTAGAAAAGAAAAAGACGGCAGTTCTGGACGACGCGGGGAAGTCACACTGCGACTAGTCGCGGACGCGGCTGACGCAGCGACCGACCCCGGTTTCCTTCGCAGCGGCGAAGGACGCTTTCTGGGATCCGTCGACGATGCCAAAGCGATCTTGCAAGGCAAGATTCAGGCGGAGGTAGAAGCCGCGTTAAAGGACGCCCGCGATCGGATGAGCGAGGACGCCACCGGCGCGATCCGCAATCTCAAATTGCAGTTGGAAAACGTCGAGCGAGCTGCGGGCCTGAGCGCGGAAGTGCGAGCGAATTTGCGGAGCCAAATCGAATTCGCGCTACGGGATGCGGGTCGCCGCGAACTTGAAATTGATCGACGCCGGGCGCTGGCTCAGCAGAATCTGGCGGCCGCTCTGCAAAACGCACGGCTGGCCAGCCAAGTCGCGCGGGACAATGAGAGAATCTACCAATTGATGGGACGATTCGCTTCCTTGATGGACGAAGAGCGATTCGTGGAAGCAGAGTACGATGTAGCAACTCAAGTTAGAGAACTGGCACCCGATGATCCTATCGGCCAGTCGGCGTCTTTTAACTCGCGTTTCGCTGGTCAGATTGTGTTGATGGATCGGCTGCGAGAACTGCGGCACGCCAAGTTCGCCGAAGCCCTCTATCAAGTCGAACTGTCTCACGTCCCTCATCCCGACGATCAGTGGATTCTTTATCCGGATCCCGAGGAATGGGAAGAGTTGACGATGAAGCGGCTTAAGTACCGCTCGGTCGATCTTGGTGGTTCAGGCGGCGAAGAGCAACGAATTCAAGCCGCGTTGGACGAAGATACATCTTTGGAATTCATCGAAACTCCGCTGCAAGATGTCATCGATTTCCTGGAAGATCGGCACAAGATTCAAATCGAACTCGACACCAAAGCGTTGGATGTCGTCGGCATCGGCAGTGACACACCGATCTCTCGCGAGTTAAGTGGTGTTTCGCTACGTTCGGCGTTGCGGCTCATGCTGCGTGAGCTCGAACTGACGTACATGATCCAAGACGAAGTTTTGCTGATCACGACCCAAGAGGAAGCCGATGCCAACTTGATCACGAAAGTGTATCCGGTTGGTGACTTGGTCGTTCCCGTTTCCAGCGGCGGTATTAATCCGTTCGGCGGCGGTGGCGGCCTAGGCGGTGGCGGTGGTGGTGGCGGCGGTCGTGGTGGTG
>JAJDEH010000265.1 GCA_029259935.1 Planctomycetota bacterium | reverse complement strand
GGGTGCGCGTGTTGGGGCTTGTTGTGCTGTGCGGATGCTTTGGGCTGTTACGGAGTCCTCGTTCAATCTCGCTGTTCGGGCTACGCATGGTCGAACTTGTTGTGTTCGGTGTTGTGGTCGGGCAGGTGGGGCTGATGTTGGTCGTCAGAATGAACACCTTCGTCCTGGCGAACGACGCGGCCTCGGTGGTCGGCATCAAGTATTTGTTTCTGGGAGCTTGGTGCCTGCTGCTGCTCATTTATGGGATCTTCATGCCCAACACCTGGAAGCGCGGGGCGGCGGTGATGGTCCCCGTGGCTTTCATCCCTTATGTGATCATGGCCATACACGGCTGGTGGTCGCCTGAGGTTGCGGGATTGCTTGGTGAACAGAAGTCACTGAGCCCGATTCCGCTGCCGCTGGTGGCTGCCTTGGTCGGCGTGTACGGCACACACGTGATCAATTCGGCCCGGCGCGAAGCATTCAAGGCCCGCCAATTTGGGCAATATCGCTTGATGGAGCGACTGGGCAGCGGCGGCATGGGCGAAGTCTACAAGGCCGAGCATGTTCTGCTGAAACGGCCCTGCGCGATGAAGCTGATCAAGCCCGAGAACGAAGCCGATGTCACCGCGGTCGCTCGTTTTGAAAAGGAGGTCAAGGCAACCTCCAAACTGACGCATTGGAATACAGTTGAGATTTATGACTACGGCCACACGGAAGATGGCACGTTTTATTATGTGATGGAGTTATTGCCGGGGCTGAGTTTGGAGGAGTTGGTCGAGCGGCATGGTCCGTTGCCGCCGGGGCGCGTGGTCCATCTGCTGCGACAAGTGTGCGGGGCGCTGCAAGAGGCCCATGCCGTTGGCTTGATTCACCGAGACATCAAGCCCGCTAACATATTCTCGGCTCAGCGCGGCGGTGTGTTCGACGTGGCGAAACTGCTCGACTTTGGTCTGGTCAAAGAACGCACGGCCGCGCCGGGGACGGAACGCGCGGCAGGCCATGGGGCGTTTAGCGGCACGCCGCTTTACATGTCGCCCGAACAGGCCTCGGCGTATGAGGACGTCGACGGGCGAGCGGACATTTATTCGGTCGGCGCGGTAGCCTATTACTTGCTTACCGGCCAGCCGCCATTTTCGGGCATGAATGTCGTGCAGCTTCTCGCGGCTCATGCCAAGACGGAAGTTGCGTCTCCGTCCACCGTTAAATCGGATGTTCCAAGCGATCTGGAACAAGTTGTCTTGCGTTGCTTGGAAAAGAACGCGGGCGATCGGTTTTTGGATGCGGCCAGTTTCGAACAAGCACTCGGGAAGTGCGACTGTGCCGCGGATTGGTCGGATCAGGCGGCGGCTGACTGGTGGGGGGCCAGAAAACAGTGGCCCGCGGATCACGCGGATTGAGGCAGATGAAGGGGGAATAAGAGGAAGAATGGATGAGTTTCTTTACAAAGACGAGACCTATCGGATCATTGGAAGCTGCTTTGATATAACGAGAAGGGTTGCGGGTTTCTTGAACCGGTGTACCAAGAATGTCTTGAGATTGAATTAGGCCTTCAAGAAGTCCCCTTCGAAGCTAGAAAGTCGTTGACTCTCGAGTACAAGGGACAGAAGCTCAAGAAGACGTATGAACCCGACTTCATCTGCTTTGCCAAGATCGTCGTGGAAATAAAAGCGGTTTCCACCCTATGTGATGATCATCGGGCGCAGCTTTTGAATTATCTGAACGCGACTGGCATGAAAGTCGGTTTACTGGTCAACTTTGGCCATTACCCAAAGTTGCAATACGAACGAATGGTCTACGCAAAAAAGAAATAACGGAATCTTAATCTGTGTTAATCCGCGTGATCCGCAGGCTTCAGTGGTAAGAGTATTTGAAATGGACTACGCGACGATCGGTGTGGCGATACATGTTGTCGTCGAAGTCTTGGTGATTCTGCGGGTGCTGCTCAGGCCGCATCGCCTGCCCGCTTCGCGAATCGCTTGGATCGCCGTGATTGCGGCGCTGCCGGTGGTAGGCATTCTGGCTTACCTGTTGTTTGGCGAAGTAAGTATCGGCCGCCGCCGCATCGCCCGTTTGCGGGAGATCTTTGCCAACCTGCCCCCGGTCGCGGGACCGGTGGCGGGAGATGAACTCCACTTCGAGGCATGCGTCCCCGAGCAATACCAACCCTTATTCGACGTCGGGAAATCGATCAGCGGATTTGATCCGGTGGGCGGAAACTCGGCGCGATTGATGACCGATTCCAACACAACGATCGACGAGATGGTCGCCGATATCGACTCGGCACAAGAACACGTTCATTTGCTGTTCTACATTTGGTTGGCCGACAACAATGGCTGCAAGGTCGTGGAGGCACTGAAGCGCGCGTCGCGGCGCGGCGTGAAATGTCGAGCCATGGCCGACGGCTTGGGATCCCGCAAACTGATCAAGTCGAGCCACTGGAAAGAGATGAGCGAGGCGGGCGTCGCGGTGGCCGTGGCGTTACCGATTGGCAATCCGCTGTTGCGCCCGTTCGCCGGCCGCATTGACCTGCGCAATCACCGTAAGATTGTCGTCATCGACGGGCGGATCACCTACTGCGGCAGTCAAAACTGCGCCGACCCCGAATTCCGGGTCAAGCCTAAGTACGCCCCGTGGGTGGACGCCGTCATTCGGTTCGAAGGCCCCATCGCTCGCCAGAATCAGCATTTGTTCGTCAGCGATTGGATGAGTTGCGTGGATGAGGATCTAGATCACCTCTTGCGTGACCCAATCGCCGCCGACCAACCTGGATTGTCCGCGCAAGCGATCGGCACGGGGCCGACCGTGCGGTTCTCGGCCATGCCCGAAATGTTCGAGTCGCTGATGCATGCGGCTCGGCGCGAACTGGTCATCTCGACGCCCTACTACGTGCCCAACGAATCGATGCAGGCGGCGCTCTGCGCGGCGGCCTATCGGGGCGTCGCCACCACGATCATTTTTCCCAGCAGAAACGACTCGTGGATCGTCGCCGCCGCAAGCCGCAGTTACTATCCGGAATTGCTAGAAGCGGGCGTTAAGGTTCATGAATATTCTGGCGGTTTGCTGCATACGAAGTCCTTAACGATGGATGGCGAGGTAACCCTGTTTGGTTCCGCGAATATGGATCGTCGCAGTTTTGATCTCAACTACGAGAACAACATTCTTTTCTTCGATACGAAGTTGACGGGCGATGTTCGCCAGCGGCAGCAGGAATATCTCGACAAGTCAAGCGAGGTCACGGCGGATTTGGTGGCCGGTTGGAGCATGCCGCGCCGCCTGTGGAACAATACGCTGGCGATGCTCGGACCTCTTCTTTGAAGGAGTTCCTGGATCAAAACGGAATGATGTGCAATTTTGCAAGTCGTAGTTTTCGTGAAAACCAACTAATGAGAGAACTCGATCATGACGCAAGGATTAGAAATCGTTGCCGCCGGAAAATTACTGCACGTCCAAGTGAACGGTAGTTAACCAATCCGCCGGAGTCGTACTTCAAAATTCCGAACATTGGGTAGGGCTATTCATGCTGAACGCCGTCATTATTATTGTGGCCTTGATTCTCGTCGCTTACTTGGCTTATTCGAAGCGACTTGCCAAGTCTTCCAATTGGAAAGCCACGGTGACGCCGCTGGCGTCGATCATGGGCAGTGGCTTTCTGGTGAGCGCTCCGTTGCTCGGCGGGATCGTCGGCAATCTTGCTGTCATTTGCATGGCAATGTTACTGGTTTTGGCCTATGCCGTCGGGGGCGCGATTCGCTTTAACATTCGGCACTTCGAGCCCATTGAAAATTCAGGCCATGGTCCCGCGCAAACGATCGCATTTCTGTCTCGAGTTGTGTTGGCCGGAGCGTACTTCATTTCGGTCACGTATTACCTGCAGCTCTTGTCCGCGTTTCTGCTGAATGTCGCGGGCATCAAGGATCAGATCGCGGCCCACTCCATTACGACGGGTCTGCTGCTGATCATCGGCGGCATCGGAATATGGCGTGGATTGAGCATGCTGGAAGGGTTGGAGAAGTACGCCGTTGCCTTGAACCTGGGAATGATCGGCGCGCTGCTGGTTGGCTTGACCGTTTACAACGTGATGCTACTGATCGATGGCAATTGGGCGCTGGCGGACGTCTCGTCCGAAATTGACTTTCAAGACGTGAGAGTTTTGCTGGGTTTGCTGATTGTCGTCCAAGGCTTTGAAACGTCTCGCTATCTCGGCGATGAACATCCCGCGGAACAGCGGATTTCCACGATGCGTTCGGCCCAACTTTTGTCGGCGGCCATTTATTTGGTGTTCATTGGTCTGGCGACGGTGTTGTTCCACGATGATCTCGGCGCGGACGTGACGGCGATCATCAGCATGACCAAGCCCGTGGCGATCGTGCTGCCAGTACTGTTGTCGATCGCCGCCATTGGCAGTCAGTTCAGCGCTGCCGTGGCCGACAACGAAGGAGCCGGCGGTCTGATCGAAGACATCACGCATCGCAAGTTGCCGATTCGGTACGCCTATTTTTTGATCCTCTTGGTCACGGTCGCCATCACATGGGCCACGGACGTCAATGGGATCATCGCCTATGCCTCGCGGGCATTCGCTTTGTTTTACATGCTGCAATGCATGGTGGCCTTCATCGTCGCCTGGCAAAAGAGAGACCTCCCGCGCCGCTCCGTTCGACTTGTCAGTTTCGCGTTCTTGGCAATCATGTGCCTGTTAGTCTTCGCACTTGGAATGCCGTCGGAATGAGCCGCGGATTCTAGGTTCGCCGGGCAAACAAGGCTCACGTGGCCCTGCCGGACTTCTCGATTCTTGACATTCGGCCGGTCCACCCGTAGCATGCCAATGCAACGGCTGTCTGGGGGCAATCCTAGGGAAATTACTGATGTCACACGGCGATGAAACGGTGCGATCATTACGCGAAGCTCTGCTAGTGTCGCCAGAGAACGTGCCCTTGCGACAGACGCTCGCCGCCACTCTGGCCAGTTTCGGACGGTATGAGGAAGCCGAACATGAATTTCGTGAAGCTTTGGCGATGGCGGCCCATAACAACGATCTGAAGGTGGGCTTGGCGAATGTCTATTATCAGCAGGAAAAGAACAGCCAGGCCTTGGTCATCTTGGAAGACTTGATTGAAAAATCGGGAGCACCCGCGGCCGCCCACGTACTCTATACACGGCTGTTGCTGCGCCAGGGCGATGTTCCGAATGCTGTCGCCCAATACAAGCTCGGTCTGGAAAAAGATCCCGACGCCGCGGACGACGAACTGAACCGGCGGTTGGGAATTGGCCCCGAGGACCAGGCAGGCGAAGTGTACGAAGGACGAACGCGGGCGAGTTGGGACGACGATCCGGGTGAAATGGAAACCGAAATCGAACGTCCTCAGATAGACTTCCAAGACGTAGGCGGGATGCAGACGCTCAAGGAAGAAATTGGGATGAAGATTATCTATCCGCTCAAACATCCTGAAATGTACGAAGCGTACGGCAAGGCGATTGGCGGTGGAATCTTGATGTATGGGCCACCTGGCTGCGGCAAGACGCACCTTGCTCGCGCCACCGCCGGAGAAATCAACGCGGGATTCATATCGGTCGGCATTAGCGATGTTCTGGATATGTGGATCGGCAACAGCGAACGCAATCTGCGTGAAGTTTTCCAACAAGCCCGCTTCAACAAACCGTGCGTTGTCTTTTTTGACGAAGTCGATGCGTTGGGTGGTCGGCGCAGCGATATGCAGAGCGGCGGCGCGCGTCAGTTGATCAACCAGTTCCTTTCCGAGATGGATGGCGTGGAGAGTAACAACGACGGCGTGTTGGTGCTGGCGGCGACGAACGCACCGTGGCACGTCGATCCGGCGTTTCGGCGGCCGGGTCGCTTCGACCGGGTCTTATTCGTGCCGCCGCCCGATCGCGAAGCACGTAGCGAAGTTTTGCGCATCCATTTGAAGAACAAGCCGCAGGAGAATATCGACTTTCAACAAGTCGCCAAGAAAACGGACCAGTTTTCCGGTGCCGACGTGAAGGCGATCATCGACGCGGCCGTTGAAAATAAACTGCGCGAGGCGATGCGCGTCGGCCGCCCGATGCCGCTGACCACGCAAGACTTGTTGGGAGCCGCGAAAACGCTCAAGCCTACAACGCGTGAGTGGTTTTCGTCCGCGCGGAACTATGCCCTGTATTCCAACCAAGGCGGCCTCTACGACGATGTACTCAAGTATTTGAAGATGTAATCCGCCGAAGCTTGCCTCCCACGTCCATAACGGATCCGCGCGGCCGTAACGGTCCGGAAAGGGTGTCGTGAATCCATATCTTGAACGGGCCAAGGTATTGCTCGGTCAATCGCAATTTGCGTTGGCGGAGCAGGAACTTCGGCAAGCGCTCAGCCAGGAACCGGATAGCGATGAAGGACACGTACATTTGGCCGCTTGTTTGTGGCATCGCGGCTGCATTTCAGAGGCACTCATTGAGGCCAGGCGAGCGATAGAGCTTGCCCCCGAGTTGCCCTATGGTCACTTTGTCTTGGGCGCACTGCTGCTAGACGCCAAGCGCTTGGACGAAGCGGAAGTTGAATTTCGCCGAGCATTGCGGCTTGAACCCGACCAGCCAGATTGCCTAGCGCTTTACGCGTTGCTTTGCCTTGAGCGGAGGAACTGGACCCATGCCCTGACGTCCGCTGAAATGGGGTTGAAACTCGATTCCAAGCACATTGAATGCGGCAACATGCGGGCCTTAGCCCTGTTGAGGTTGGGTGACAGGGAAAGCGCAAGCAAGACGATGCGAGATTTTTTGGAATTGGCGCCAGAGAATGCCGACCTCCACGCGAGTCAAGGTTGCATCTTGACCGACCAAGGCGAGCATGAACGGGCGGTTGGCCATTTTCGCGAAGCGTTGCGGCTCGACCCCACATCGAATCGGGCTCGTGAGGGCATTCTGGAAGCAATGAAAGGGAGGTACGTCCTTTATCGCCCGCTTATGGCGTATTCGCAATGGATTGGCAGAATTGATCAACGCATGCGGAGAAGGTTGCTGATGTGGATGATTGGCGGCTATGTGCTCTTCATGCTTACGCTGGAGGCTATACCGTTGTGGGGCTTGTGGGTTTTGAATTCCGTTCTCGGTCTAGCATTGATCATTTGGTTGACTCAACCGCTGTTTGACTTGGCGCTATCGCTGAATCGTTTTGGCCGCATACTGTTATCTTCTGAGCAACGGTTTGCTGCCCGTGCTGTAGGAGTTTTCTTTCTGTGTGCTCTCATTTGCTTGTGTGCGTACCTGTCCACTAGCGATCAGGGTTTCTTAGTTGCGGCGATGGCATGGATGCTGGCCGTATTTCCAATAAAATCGACGAGGAGTTGCACGCGTCCTGGCACGCGATCGGGCGGCCTTGTATTGGCGATTCTCGGAGCGGTCGTCGCCCTTGCCATCTCGGTGCCGCTGATCGCTAGGATGTTGATCCCCGCATGGACGCCCAACATCGCGCTCCAAATCGCTTTCCTTTGCAACTCCAACTTCACTTGGCTGGTAGTTGCCGAATTGCTCGGGACGGTTGCCCTGGTCTTGTGGGGTCAGAGGAGCCAAGTGGTAGTATGAGCAACTTTTGTGATCTATTTTGTCATCCTTTCGACGTAATCCAGTCCCGCCTCAAGAGGACGCCGTGAATCCACATCTTGAACGTGCCCGGATGTTGCTTAGCCAATCGCGCTACGACATGGCCGAGCAGGAGCTTCGGCAGGCCCTGGGCCAAGAGCCTAACAGCGCCGAAGCGCATTCCGCGTTGGCGATTTGTCTGGTCGAGCGTGAAGCCTTCAAAGAGGCGACGGAGGAAGCAGAGCACGCGATCCACCTAGCGCCGGATTCGCCTTTTGTGCACTATGTCCTGTCGCTGGTTCTGCTGCGCCGCAATCGCCCACTGGAAGCGGAACAGGCAATTAAGAATGCTCTGCAGCTTGACCCTTATGACGCGGACTACTTCGGGATGCTGGCCGGCATTTCCTTCACGCGGCGCAGGTGGAGCGACGCCCTGGAGGCGGCGGAACAGGGCTTGCAAATCGATCCCGAACATGTCGACTGCACCAACATGCGGGCCAGGTCGCTGGTCAAACTGGGCCGTAAGGACACGGCACAAGAAGCGCTGCTGGCAGCCTTGCGACGCGCGCCCGAGGATGCGGATACGCATGCTAATCAAGGCTGGACATTGGTCGAACAAGGGAAATACCAGGAGGCGATGGAGCACTTTCGCGAGGCACTGCGTCTGCAGCCCAATTCGGAATGGGCTCGCCAAGGCATTTTGGAGGCGATGAAAGCCAAGTACGTGCTCTACCGCTGGGTGCTGGCCTATTTTTTTTGGATGATGAAGCTATCGGGAAGTATGCGATGGGGGGTCATCATCGCCGCCTTTATTGGATTTCAATACTTGGCCGGATTGATGAATGACAAGCCGGAGTGGACTCCGTGGATCATGCCGGTGCTGATTGCCTACATTGGTTTCGCGTTGATGACTTGGCTGGCGGCTCCATTGTTCAATCTTGCGTTGCGGCTGAATCGGTTCGGCCGACTTGTGCTATCCAGAGCGGAGACGATGACGGCCAACGGCGTGGGGATCTGCGTGTTGGCGGCGCTCGGCTGCGTGGTTTTCTACTTCGCGGCGGGGAATGGCTGGTCGTTGTTGGGCGCGCTCTGTTGCATCTTTGTCATTCCACCGCTGACGGCGATTCACGTCTGCAACCCAGGCAAGCCGCGAACTCTGGCGATTTCCCTGACGATCTTCATGGTGTTATTTGGATTGATGATCACCGTGCCGCTAATGTCACAATCGCTCATGAAGGCCAATCACGTTCCCGAGCAGATCATGATTCTGATGTTGCTGCCGGCCGCCTTGTGCCTCAAGGTGCCGCTGCTGTTTCCGGTGGTAGTGATCGGCAGTCAATTTGCCGCAAACCTGCTCGCCTCTTGGCGACCTAAACGCTGATGCATGTCATGATAGGGTCTACCCGCCAGTTGCTCTGGCTGGACGGGTTGCGAGCGGCGTTTTGGTGCGGTCCAGACTGGGTTCAACTCCACTTAATCTTCAGAATAGTACACTGTGGGATGAGCACACCAGGAATGATCCCAAGAGTCGTTATCTCGAAATGGAGAGCTTTGGAATCTTTGCGCGAAGCGCGTCTTCCAATGGATGAGTTCGGCATCAGACGAATCGGGATAAAGCTCCGTTGCCAGCGTAGAGACTTCGATGGCTTCAATGTACTTCTCTTCATCAACCAAGCGATTGCACTTTTCAACGAGAAAGTCGATTCGCGTAATCCACCACCTGTGTCCAACGCGGGTTCCAATCGCTGTACAGGCAACGACGATCAAGAGCATTCGCGTACTGAAACGCAAAAAACGACGATGTTGCTTTTGCCTTGCCATTTGGACCTCCATTTCATCCTGTGCCAAGCATGCATTCGACGCGTCACTAATCCGCTTCTAAACTCGCACAGACGATTTCTTTGTCGTTGCGGGCAAAGACACACTGCTCGGCGAACGCCGGATGCGACCAGCATACGCCGCCGCGACGTCGCAGTTGGTCGCGGGTCGGTTCGATGAGCTTCGCTCGGCTGATCTCCTGAAAGCCGCTGGGCGACAGCTTGGAAATAATCAGCTCGCCCCGCTCGTTGAACATCCACACGTTATCACCGTGGCGGACGAAGTGAATCGTGCTCCAACGGGACTTGGGAGTCGCGGTCAGGTCTTCCCACAGTCGCTCTCCCGTTTTGGCATCCAGGCAACGCAGTTCGCCATAACTATCAACGCCGTAGATGTGATTGTCGAGAAACATCGGCGTGCTAATGATGGACTGCAAGGCTTCCGTGTTTTGCTCGTCGCGACCGTTCTTGTACCAAATTTTTTCCGCGGTCAATTCGCTTTCGCCCAGACCCAGCATCAACGAACCATCGTAGAACGAAGTCACGAAGATTCGATTATGGTCGATGAGCGGCGTGGCGATGCCGATTGGCATGTTGCGGGGAGCAAATGGATGCCGCCAGTAAACCTTGCCTGTCTCAGGGTCGAGCCCGGCAACGCTATCACCGGTCCAGCAAACCACCACATCCTGGCCGGCTTGCTTGATGAGGATCGGAGCGGAATAAGAGGCGCGATCTCTGAGCGCCCGCCATTCTTCATCGCCACTTTTTTTGTCAAAGGCCACGACGCAAGCACCGTCGCGACCGCCGAAATGAACAATAACGAGATCGTCGTAGATCAGCGGAGCGGCGGCGACGCCCCAAACGGGCATGCGGTTCGTGGCTCGATCTTTCTTGTAAATCTCGTATTCGGTATTCAGGTCTTTTTTCCAAAGCACATGTCCCGTGCCCGCGTCGAAGCAGTGCATGTGGCCCATCGAACCCAACGCGTAAGCACGATTGTCGTCGACCGTGACGCAAGCACGAGGACCGGCCACATAACCGATTCCAACATAGGGTGCCGGATATTCATGCGACCACAGGCTTCTGCCGTCCTTATAGTCGAAGCAATGCACTCGTTCGATTTGCTTGGGTTCGGCCACGCGATCCGTGACGAACACCCGGCCATCGGCAACCGTGGGGCCGCTGTATCCGGAACTGATCGGCATCCGCCAACTGATTTCGATTTGATCGGATTCAAACTTGTCGATGATTCCCGATTCCCGCCAAACTCCATCACGATCGGGCCCGCGCCATTGGGGCCAGTCGTCCGCTGCACAGGGCAGGCCAGCCAGAATCGTAATAGCGATACCAAGTAGTAGCCTGCGAGATTGGCGCATGAGGGCCTCCGTTCGTTGCGAAATTGATTGATCCAATACTATCAGATCAATTCAGGCATCGGCTGATGTCGGTCCACGAGGTATCGTGGGCGACCGTTTAGATCACGGACCGTTGTGGCATTAGGATCGACGCCGAGAATGTGGTAGAGCGTGGCGTGGACTTCTCCAAAGTGGACGGGCCGGTCCGCGATCTTCGCTCCTTGTCGATCCGTGGCACCTATTGTTTGGCCTGTCTTCATACCGCCGCCCGCGATGAGGCCGCCGCCAACTTGCGGCCAATGATCGCGCCCGGCGTTGGCATTGATTCGCGGAGTTCGTCCGAATTCACCCCAGGCGACAACCGATACGTCTTGATCCAATCCTCGTTCGTGCAAGTCTTCAATCAGCGCCGAGAGCCCTTGATCGAACAGCGGCAGATGCGTTTTCTTTAGGCCACTAAAATTATTGCTGTGAAAATCCCAACGACCGAAGTTCAACGTGACGACACGGGCACCCGCTTCCACAAGTCGGCGCGCCGTCAGGAAATGTTCCAAGTTGCGGGGCGCGCCGTCGCCATAGTTTTTCGGATCGCCCTTGCCATAGCGTTCCAGTGTTTTGGGATCCTCCTTCGAAATATCCAAAGCCGCCGCCAATTGGCTCGACGTCAGAATGTCGAGTGCCTGCTGGGACAGTTCGTCCATGCCGGAAACCGTTTGGCTCGCATCGGCGTCGCGGCGAAATCGATCGAAGCCGGCCAGCAGGTTTTTCCGATCGTCGAGCCGGTCGAGCGTAATTCCATTCAACGTCATGTCGCCACGGCCTGGGCCCGACGGTCGAAATGCCGCCCGCCCGACACCCAAGAATCCTGGCAGCCCGGGCGAACCATAAGGTGGATGTCCGGCGTTCGGGGCCAAGCCCACAAACGGGGGAATCGATTTGTTCGCGGGGCCTTTCAACTCGGAAACGGTTGGCCCAATCGCGGGCCATCCGCCGGCTGGTTGATTCTGAGTGGTGCGGCCCGTGTAGCAAATGAATGAATCGTGTGCGCCGCTAGGTGAACCATGGACGGAACGAAGGGCCACGCATTTGTCCATGATCGCCGCCATGCGCGGCATGTGCTCGCAGATCTGAATGCCGGGAACACTCGTCGCGATCGGTTGAAACTCGCCACGAATTTCGGCGGGAGCCTCCATCTTGAGGTCGTACATATCCTGGTGCGAAGGCGCGCCTGGCATGTAGATCATGATGATCGACTTTCGCGATCCACGAATGCCTGCCTGGGCTTCGGCCCGCAACAATTGTGGCAAGGAGAGACCGCCCATTGCCAAGGCACCAATCTTGAGAAAATCGCGGCGGCGGACGCCGTCGCAAAGCTGATATTTTTTCCCAGGTAGGGTGATCACGAAGCAACTCCTAGCTGATGAGACGTGGGCAGGTTACAAGGCGGGACCGAACGCCAAATGGTTCGGCGGGGATACAGAACTCGCACTGTATTTATCGGCGAAAATCGAGTCTGCGTCAAGATTTGTCCCCAATCTGGGTAGTGATCCAGAAAACGCTTCGTCTAGTTGGTGAAATCCGGGCGGTGTATGATGAAGGATTCGCTCCACACGAAAATGCCTCCCAGTCGAGTCGCACCTTGCCTGTCCGTCATATTCAGCTTCGCGGCGTGGAAGTTCACAACCTGAAAAAGGTGGACTTGGATATTCCGCATCGCAAGTTGGTTGTGTTCTGCGGGGTAAGCGGCAGCGGAAAAACAAGCCTGGCGCTCGACACGCTCTATGCCGAAGGGCAACGGCGATATATCGAGAGTTTCTCGCCCTACACGCGACAATTCCTAGAAAAGCTGGAGAAGCCGGCAGCCGAGCGAATCGACGGAATTCCTCCCGCCATCGCCGTAACCCGAAAAGCCACCTCGCGCAGTAGTCGGGCGACGATCGGAACCGCGACCGAAACGATTGACTACCTGCGTTTGCTGTTCGCCAAGGTCGGCACCGTTTTTTGTAAATCCTGCAAACGGGAAATTCGGCAGCACACGCCGCAATCCGTCGCCGAGTGGACTCGTCAATTGCCCGCGGCGACAAAGTTCATGATCGCATTTCGCCGCGTCGCGACCACGTTGGAGGAGTTTGCCGAATCGACCGCTCAACTGCGCGAGGAGGGATTTGTTCGGGCGATTCTTGAATCGCGAACCGTCGATCTATCGACCGACGTGGAATTAGAGGACGTCGCGAAATTGAAGGAAACACCACTGCTGGTCGTGGTCGACCGGCTTTCAACCGACGGGTTGCAAGACGCACGGCTACAAGATTCTCTGGAGACGGCTTTTGGCGGGGGCGAAGGTGAATGCGTTGTGCTTCATGAGCCCACGCCGACGGAATCAGCCGCGGATCGCGACGGTGTGGCGGGGTCCACGGATCAAATGGTGGACGGACGCCGCTGGGCGAGTCGCGCCTTTAGCACGGGATTGCGCTGCAACGAATGCGACATCGATTACCCTCGCCCTGAACCAAGACTCTACAGTTTCAACAGCCCGCTGGGCGCCTGTCCCGATTGTGAAGGCTTCGGCAACATCGTCGATATGGACATGGAGTTGATCGTTCCCGAGCCGGGAAAGACATTACGGGAAGGAGCCATCGCTCCCTGGAACACTCCGGCGTACGCCCATGAACTGGAAGAACTGCTGGCTCTGGCGGATGATCATGGCCTGCCGGTCGACGAACCGTTCAATCAGTTGAACGAAGATCACCTGCGGATCATTCGCGACGGTGTTCCCGAACGCGAGTTTGGCGGACTCAAGGGCTTCTTCAACTGGCTGGAACGGCGCAAGTACAAGATGCACTTGCGAGTCTATCTGAATCGCTGGCGCAGCCATAAAACGTGCGGCACTTGCCAAGGCATGCGGCTGCGCGCGGAAGCACTGGCAACACTGGTCGGCGGCAAAAACATCGCCGAATTGACGCAGTTGAAAATCGAGGACGCACTTGCGTTCTTTCAAGCACTGCAGCTCGACCCTTGGCGGGCGCGCGTGGGACGCATGATGCTGGAACAGGTGACATCGCGGCTCAACTATTTGAATGCGGTCGGACTGGGTTATTTAACGCTGGACCGAACACTGCATACTCTGAGCGGCGGCGAAGCTCAACGTGTCGCGCTGACTTCCGCGCTGGGCTCGAGTCTCGTGAACATGCTCTACGTATTGGACGAGCCATCGATTGGCCTTCATCCACGTGACGTCAGCCGATTGACCACTTCGATCCAAGGCTTGCGCGATCGCGGGAACACCGTGGTCGTCGTCGAACATGAAGAAGGCATGCTGCGATCGGCCGATGAGATCGTGGAAATTGGACCGGCCGCCGGCGACCACGGTGGGCAGGTCGTGTTTCAAGGTTCGTTGGCGGAAATGCTCAATGGCAGTGAAAGTCTGACCGGGGAATACTTGTGCGGCCGGCGGGGAATCACGAATTCGTCGTCGCGACGCTCGACGGATCGCGGCCGTGTTCGACTGCGCGGCGCGCGGGGCAACAATCTGAAGAATCTCGATGTCGAATTTCCGCTAGGAATTCTCTGTTTGGTGACCGGTGTCAGCGGGTCTGGAAAAAGCACTCTCGTGCAAGACACGTTGTACGGCGCGCTTTGCCGGAGGCTTCGAAAGGACGGACCCAAGCCGCTCGCCTACGATGATGTTTATGGTGACGGTCAAGTGGATGACGTGTTGTTGGTCGACCAGAGCCCGCTGGCGCGTTCCGCCCGCTCGAATCCAGTAACCTACGTCAAAGCCTTTGACGAGATACGCGGCGTTTTCGCGGACACGATTGAAGCCAGAACGCACAACTACTCCCCGAGCCACTTCAGTTTTAACGTGGATGGCGGACGCTGCAACAAATGCAAGGGCGATGGACAACTGGCCATCGACATGCAATTCCTGGCCGACGTGTACATGCGCTGCGACCAATGCGGAGGCCGGCGTTATCGGCACGAGATTCTCCAGGTCAAATACCGCAATCGATCCATCGCCGATGTCCTCGAAATGACGGTCCGCGAGGCATTTTCATTTTTTCGGGGACAACAAAAAGTGCAGGCCAAGCTGAAACGGCTGATGGACGTGGGGTTGGACTACCTGCGGCTGGGCCAGTCGGCGAATACGCTGTCGGCGGGAGAAGCGCAGCGTTTGAAATTGGCTGCCCATATTTCCTCCGCGCGTCGCAATCGTACGCTGTTCATCTTGGACGAGCCGACGACCGGATTGCATTTTTCCGACGTGGTCAAGCTCCTGGACACTTTTGACGCCCTGCTGTCCGTTGGCCATTCTCTGATTGTTGTCGAACATAATCTACAGCTCATGAAGGCCGCGGACTGGATCATTGACCTAGGCCCCGACGCGGCCGATCGGGGCGGCCAAGTCGTGGCGGAAGGAACTCCCGACCAGATCGCGTCTTGCGAGGAATCTCATACCGGACACTTTCTTAAAGAAGCACTGGCCAAGAACTTTGAAGAACAGTCCGCCTAATTCCGCGCGGAGGTTCGTGAATATGCTGGATGATCTCGATTTGTTTTTTGGCGCGACCAGCGAAAACGACTCCCAGGTCTATGCGCGACTCAATGTGCTGGCGAAGCAGGCCGACCTGGAACTGGGCGGATCAATTCGTGGCCCGTTTTGCGAACACACACGCACACTTCCGACAACGGCCCCGTTCGCCGATCTGGGGCCCGGCACGTCTCTAGCAGCCACGTCGTTGTTAGCTAATGCACAGGTAACCGATCCCTGTTTCTGGTCGCCACAACTGCCCGCACTTTATCAGGTCCATGTTGAGTTGCGACAGCACGGGAAGGTCATCGAAACCGAAGACCGCCAGCTTGGCATCCGCAGCTTTGGCGTGCGTCAGGACAGTCTCTATCTCAACGGCCAGCGCTGGGTGCCGCGCGGAGTGATGCGCGGCAGTGTCGTGGATGAGCCGCTTGCCGCCTGGATCGAGGCTTCGACCGTCATGGTAGCGGAGCAGGCGGAAGAAGAAGTATGCCGGCAAGCTTCGAATCAAGGTGTCTTCATGATCGTTGTCTTACGTTCAAGCGGCGATCAATTGGTGAAAGAAGTGAAACGACTGGCCCGCTGGGCGGCGGTTGGACTGGTCGTGTTGGACGGATCGGCGGAAATCGGACCGTTGAGATCGGCCGCGCCCAATTTGGTGTTTGGCCGCATTGTCGACGATGGCATGCCGGTTCCTCGATCACCGGATGACGTCACGGATTGCGACGTCACGGATTGCGACGTGATCGTGGCGCGGTCGGACTCGGTCGAAGAAATCGGCGGGCGACTGAGTACGGCCGGGTTGCCAGTCGTCGCTTTCCGGCCGGGCAACTCAACGGGACGATTGTCCGAACGGCGCGCTGCTTGCGATCGGCTTCAACGCGACCTGGCCCAGTACGGCCCATTTGCGGGATATCTTGTTTGACTCGTCCAGAAGTGGCGCTGTGTCGCCGCGAAGATTGCGGTTAATCTTAACGCGCGTGAGTCGCCTTCGGTTGTGACGCGTCTCCAATATCTTCCACCGACGAGTTGGCTTGTTCCAGTCGTTCCATCATGCTCGCCGGGTCCTCGAAGTCCAGAAAGACTTGCGGTTGCTGTTCGGACAACGGCGTGATCATACCCTTGATCCGCCACCCCTCACGTTGCCGATTCAAGATCCAAGTGATGTCGTACGGCTGGCTGCCGTCCCCTTCGGCCCATGTGCTCGGAACATGCGCCCGTTCTTGCGCGCCGGAAACGTACTCGGCCTGCCCGACTTGGTACCTGGCCGTCGGGGAACCCGGATGTTGCACGGCTAGATTTTCCTTGGCGGTCGCGTAGCGGGCCATGTCGGTCAAAAGTTTGACGGCGCGTTTGTTGTCGCCTTGCCTCAAAGACTCCAGAAACAACTGAACAACTTCCGGGGGAGATGCAGTCGGCTCAAGGGCCGGATCTTCCTGTACTGACGGTGAATCGGAATCAGCGGAATTGGCCGCTACGACGTTAGCTTGACCTTCCGGGGTGGTTTCGGAGTTTTCTCCCGGGGCCGTTTTGTCCACCGCGTTTTGCGTTACCGCCATTTCGCAGCCGCAAAATGTGATTAACAGGCCCAGCCCGATCCAGCCGAAATGGGACGCACTCATTTTCCCCTCCTTGGGTTCCTTGATTGTTGGGGCTGACCGCAATACTGGCCACGGACATCCTTGTTCGCGGGCCGAAATGTGGCTGAAAGCGGCTAACTCTCCCAAGAACCGGCTCTTCGGTCAAGGCGAAACATCGATCGGGCGACGCGGGGATGCTGGCATCTTCATGGCAATTTGCGATTCACCCGATTTCGACCTATGTTTTCGATGGTGACGGGGCCCGCAATTCCATGCGGTTCGGTCATCATGATTTGGCGACGGTCCGTCGCCCACTGACTCAAGCCGACGAATTCTCGTCCGGCGAGATGCCCTTTTCTTTCGAATCAAATCCGGAGCGCATGACCACGACCGCCTTCGCCGATACCGTTTCGTTGGTCCGAACGACCTTGGACGATTTTCGTTCAGGTAACGAAGAATTTGCGCGCAACATCAGTTCGCTTTCCACGGAACTGACTGATATTCGCGGTTCCTTCAAACAGGCCACGAAGCAGCAGGCGTCCTGTCAGGTTGAGCAACTCCGTGAAATCGAACTGCAACTAGCCGACGCTCGCCGCGAACGGGATGAGCTGCGCGAGAAGCTGGACGCATCTCAGGTGGAAGTTGCCAAGCTGACCGACGTAAAGCTTGAACTGGCCGATGCCCGTACAAAGCTGGCGGAAGCCCATGGTGAAATCGAACAGCTGCGCGCGCAGGGGCCCGAGGGCGTCGGCATGGATCAAGAGTTGCGGGGCAAACTGGATGAGTCGCTGGCCGAAATATCGAAGCTTTCCGGATTGGCTTCCGAATTGACCGAGGCCCGCGCCCAGATGTCGGACGTAAAAAGCGAAGTCGAACAATTACGCGTACACATGCAAGAGGCTGGCGCGTCGAGCCACCAGCAAGACGGGTTATGCGAAAAGATTGAAGAGTCGCTGTCAGAAATATCCAAGCTGTCGGAACTGGCCCTCGAGTTAACTGAATCGCGCAACCAAATGGCGGAAGCGAAAAGCGAACTCGAACAGCTGCGCGCGCATTTGCAAGACGCCAGCCCATCGGGCCAGCAAGATGACTTCTGTGAAAAAATTGAAAAGTCGGTGGCTGAAATATCGAAGCTGTCCGATTTGACGCAGGAGTTGGCCGAGGCCCGCAGCCAGATGGCGGACGCGAAAGACGAACTTGAGCAACTGCGAGTGCATATGCTCGAGGCCAGCGAATCTGGACAGGAACATGACGAACTGCGTGGCAAACTGGATGACTCGTTGGCCGAGTTGACGAAATTGTCCGGTACGGCCCTTGAATTGGCCGAGGCGCGAACGCAGTTGGCGGAAGCCAAAAGCGAACTCGATCGCCTGCGGACCAGCACGGTCGACGCCGGTGAATCGAACGAAGAACGCGACGAACTGCGCCACGAACTGGAAGAGGCGCAGACGGAACTGGCAAGGCTGTCGGAAGTGACCGGCGAGTTGGAAGAGTCCCGTACACAATTGGCGGACGCCCGCAAGGAACTTGAACAACTCTGCTCGCACATGGCGGAAGCCAGCGAGTCGGAAGACGAACAATTTCAGAGCTTGACGCGAGAACGAGCCCAGCTTCAAGCCAAGCTCGATTCGGCCGTGCGTCAACATCAAGAACTCGAGCAGCAGCAAACCGCAAGTCGCGAACAAACCGAGCGGCAGATTCATGAATTGAAGAGCGAGGCGGAGCGGCTGCAACGCGTCGTTCAGTGCCAGGCCGAAGTGCTTGCCGCGCGCGTCGGTGCTGCCGCCTCCACGGGCGGTGAAAACGAAGCGGCCCCAGGATCATTGAGTACGGATCCAGTAGTGCAAGCGGTGATGTCGCAGTTTGCCAACCTAAAATGCGACACCCCAGCCTAGGCTTTACGGGAGAACTGAGACATGGCCCACATTCAAACAATTTTTCTACGCTGGAGCATTGGTGTGCTGTGCGTCGCTGGATCCCTGTTCGGCGGCCTGTCGCACAACTGGCTGATGGCCAGCACGGGCCTGGTGGTGGGTCTGTGCTGCATTGCCATTTTCTCGGCACCGGTGCGTCTGCCGACGACCGTCATGGTTTCGGTGCCGGAGCCGCGGGTGATTCAACAAAAAATGGAACGCATCGGCTCGAACCTGGGAGGTTCCGACTCGGCCCGTTTGGCGGCGGAACTCATCAAGAACGATCGTTACGCATTGCTGTTGCGGCGAGAACTGTTCGCTTCTCTCGGCCCGCAGGCCGGCAAAGGCGCGGCCGAAGCGTTGTTGGACAACATGCAGCGAATAACGACGGGACCCATCGCCTTCGCCACGAATGTCTACGGAATAACCGGGGACGTCAGTTACGAACCCGTCGAAATTCCCGCCTTCTATGTGGATAAGTTCCTAGTCACGAACGTCGAATTCCAACGGTTCGTCCATGCCGGCGGATATGGCGACGAATCGCTGTGGTCTCGCGAAGCACTCGTCTGCATGAGTTCGCTGGTCGACAGCACGGGCAAGCCCGGACCGCGCTTCTGGAGCGACTCCGTGTTCCCCGAGGGGCTCGACTTATTTCCCGTGGTCGGAATCAGTTGGTACGAGGCGAACGCTTACGCCCGGTGGGTCGGAAAGCGGCTGTTGAAAGATCCCGAATGGGTACGGGCGGGCACGGTGGCCGGCGTCGTCACTCCGGAAGCCACTGCACGGCGGACGTCAGGAAAAGACGACGAACAAACACGATTCGGTTGGTCGCGGGCTCCGCTGGCCGACTCGCCGACGCCGATCGACACTTCCACGCCGAATTCCGGCGGAAATGGAATTCAGCAACTCGTGGGAAATGTTTGGCAGTGGACGGACGACGATTTCGGCATGTGGGAGGATCCGGCCAATCGGTTGGAGACGGACTGTGCCATGAAGTATCTGCGCGGAGCGGCGTTTGATACTTATTTTGATTCGGAATCCGCCACCTGTTTTCTTAGCGCGGATGGACTGCTTGCGCGGAAGCGAAATATTGGATTTCGCTGTGCCATCACGGAAGCCGACATTGTCAACAGTCTCAATCACGTGGGTATGTCCGAGGGGACCAAAGCATGAGTAGATATAGTGTACAACCTCTCGATTCTCAACGATTCGCTAACTTTGTTGCACCCTTGGATTGCTACATCTGTGGGCTTGGAAACAGCCATGATTCCGAGCGGTGCCGCCATTGTGGAGCCCCCAATGCTCTCGCCCGTCACGCCGTATCAGAAAAACAGCGGCCTAAATTGGTCGCGGCCTTAGGGGCGGAATCGACGGGCAAGAGCACTTATTTGGGAATGTTGATTGAACTGCTTTCGCGTCCCACTGACGACATGAAGATCAACGCCCGCGGCGTGTTTTCCATCGGCATTCAACAGGAGACGATGAGCGCCTTTCGGCACAACCGCTTTCCCAAACCGACCTCGGCCAACTCGGCAGACTGGAACTGGTTGCATTGCCAGGTGCAAGCGAGACGGCGAAAGTGGAATGAAATCATCATGCCCGACCTTTCCGGCAAAGCCGTCCATGACGAATTGAACGACGATGTCCCCTTTCCCGTGGTGCAGTCGCTGCTGCACAAGAGCGAAGGAGCGATTCTCTTCGTGGATGCCGCACAAATTGCCACCGGTCGGCATGACCAAGACTTCTTCACCATGAAGGTCATCAACTTCATGTGCGGAATGAAAGGCGACCCTCGAAACGCTTGGCCCAACCGCCCCGTGGCGATTGTGTGCTCGAAGGCGGATCAGCAGGAGAGTTGTTTCGACGATCCGCGCGAATTCGTCCGCGAGTTCGCGCCTCAATTGTGGGGACTGGTGACAACGCGGCTAAAGCGATACGAGTTCTTCGCGGCAAGTGTCGCGGGGTCGTGTGCCTATGCCAATGAACTCGGGAAAAGAAACGCCGTTCCGTTGAGAATCGAACCTCGTGGAATTATCGAGCCCTTCAAGTGGCTTTCCGCCGAAATGAAGTGAATGGCTGTGGGACAGGTTGCTTACCGTCTGTTGAAAAACACTGCTTCGACGTTTCAACCTGTCCTACGGCCTCCGGTCACTAAATACCCTTCAATTGGTTGACCTTGGCTTTCGCCGCATCGACTTTTTGCTGGGAAGCGGTCGTGACGGATGCAGCGGCATCCGAGGCGGCCTTGGCGGGAGCGACCTTGGCTTCCGCCGGCTTCACGGCCGCGGTTGTGTCGGTCAAACGCTTTTGTGCCGCGGTAACCTTGGCAGTCGCATTGACCACCTGTTTTTCGGCCACGGCCACTTGCGGTTTGATCGTCTCCACGGCCTTGGCTTTTTCCGCCACGTCCTTACGCGCGGCGGCCAACTGCGCATTCTTCGCGGCCAGCAAGGCAACTAGCTTGGCGGAAACCTCGGCCAGTTCCTTTTCTCCGCCAGACTTTTGGGCTGCCTCTTGGGCTTTGGCCGATGCTTGGCTGAGCGAGGCAATCACACCCTCAACGGTCGTCACGACTTTCGCCGCTGCCACGTGGGCCGCGACCGCTTTGGCCATCGCCTCTTTAGTTGTCTTAACCGCTGTGTTCCCGTCGGCCAATAGCTTTTGCGCGGCACCGAGCGCCGCTTGTGCCGCGGTCCTGTCTGCCTTTGCCTTGTTTAGCGCTTGTTGAGCCGTTTCCAAGACCGCCAGAAGTTCCGCTTGCTTGTTCTGCTGGTCACCCAGTTCGGCGATCGCCGCTTGAAGTTGTTCTGTTAAACCTTTCAATTGCCCGGCGAAGGCAATTTCACCCTTCCAACGATTGATCGCATCTTGGGCAACCTTGACGGTCGCTGCGGCCGCGTCCGCCGGTGGTTTCGCCGCGGCGGCTTTCTGGTCGGCAGGAGCGATCAGCGGTGTCAGTTTGGCGACCATGTCGTTGGCCGCCTTCAACACGGCTGCCATATCCGTCGCCTTCTTTTGCGCGGCGGCAAGGGCGACCTTGGCGGCTTCGAGAGCCTTGGCTGCCGCCGCCGCTTTGGCGCGATGGGCTGCCAAGTCGGCCGTTCTTTTGGCGAGGCTCCCTTTCAGCTTCGCGGCCGCCTCGGCCAACACTTTGTCGTCCGGTAACTTTGCGGCAGCGGCAGCGGATTTGGCGGCGGCGTCGGTGAGTTCCGGCATGCCTGTTTCCAGAGCCTTGGCCGCGGCTGCGGCAGCTTGACTGGCTTTGGTTGCCGCGTCGAACGCCGCTTTGGCCGTGTTGGCTGCAGCGACGGCAGCGTCCGCCGCCTTTTTGGTGTCGGCGGCGATTTTTTGAGCCGCGGTCAAATCAGTCTTGGCCTTGACCGCTGCTGCCTGCGCTGCCGCATAGGCAGCGGCAAGCGGTGTATGCGCGGCTTGGGCCGCGGCGAGTTGCTTGGTCGATTCATCCAATCTTTGTGTCAGGGTCGGCGGATTCGGCGAAAGCAATCCAAGCCGTACTCCGTCCGCAGCTTTCCAAACGCGAACCTCACCTTTCCAGTCACCTGCAATGGCACGGTCCGTCTCGTCACAAAACGAAACTCGCAGAGCAAGATCACTGAACGCCTCAAAGGCCCGGATCTGGCCGCCGTCCTGCTTCCATAACTTCGTTACTCGATCGCGGCCACAGGAGAGGATTCGTCCGTCTCGAGCAAACTCTAGGCAGGCAACCCCGCCGCCATGCGCGCCCCAAGATTTGATCTGGCGGCCATTTTCCATTTCCCACAGGCGAATGGTGGCATCTTCGCTGCTGCTGGCCAGCAAATTGGAATCCGACCGCCACGAGACGCCGGTGACGCCCGCGGTGTGGCCCTTCAAGGTCAAGTATTCACGGCCCGTCCAACCTTCCCAAACAAACAGGCCGCCGTTGCGGTCGCCCGTTGCAAGCAGCACGCTATCGGGACTGAATTCAAGAGAGTAGATCCAATCGGTGTGCTTTCGAAGCTCGTGCATCAAGCGGCCACTCTCGGTGGAGTAGATCCGCACCACTCGCTGTGGTCCACCCAGCGCAATCAGCGTTTGATCCGCACTGATATCGGCAGCCAGCACGGCGTCCAACTCGTCACCGACTTCGAAAATTCGCTCGCCCGTTTTTACATTCCACACCACGCAGCGGCCGCTAGCGCCGCCACGCCCTCCGCCCGCCAGCAACAAACTGCCGTTGCGGCTGAACTTCAACACATTGGCAACGCCTTCAGGGAATGGCAAGGTACCAAGAAGTTGAAGTGTCTCCGTGTTATAGAGCAACACTTGCTTTTGACTGGCAACCGCCGCCAAGGGTGCCCACGGGCTGGTGGCTAGGGCATTGATGGCGGTCGTTGTCTGGGTGCGTGTAATGGGCTCTAGGCTCAAACGAGCCGGCATGGCGGGCTCTTTGGGCCGGTCGGTCGGAGCTTCCGTCAGCGCCAAATCAAACTTCGGCTTCTTGGAGACGGCCGCTTTGCTGCTGGCATTTTCCAGCACGCCCCCGTCAATCCATTTGCGGACCGTTTCAATCATGACGTCCGGAATCTTTGGGGATTCGGGCGGCATGTAGGGTTCGTCGGTATGGGCAATCAAGGCATACAAATAGCTTCCCGAAGAATCGCCCGGTTCGACGACGGCCCCGGAACCGCCGCCTTGCATCAGATTGGTGTAATTCGTCAGATCCAAATCGCCGCTCTTCTTGTCGGGATTGTGGCAGGAAAAACACTTCTGACGCAGGATCGGCTTGACGTGTTCTTCGTAGGTGATCTTGGGCGGTTTTTTCTTTTCTTGCGCGTTGCTGAAAGAAGTTTCCATGCAAAGCAGAGTCGCCACCAAACAACTAAGGGAAACGATGAGCCGACGATTCATCGCGAATCTCCTGGATGGGTTAACAATCTTGTTGGGAGAAGATTGCAGCAGGTAATAAGGAGGGTAGAGGCGGGATGTAATCAAGCGTCCGCCTCGCGCCGTGTGCCAGCGCGAGACAGACTCATTATAGTTGACCGCGCGAGGAAATGCACGGACTCATGCAAACTCAACAGTTAGTGGTTGAATACGAATTCTCGGGAATTCATCAACGCCCAAAAGATGTCTTCAAGCACGCGTTTATCGTCCTTTTCTTCGGCCAAAACGACGCTTAGCTGCTTTATCTCTTCGTCGGTTGGCTTACGCGTTAGACATCGAATGTAGAGTTCCTCGATGATCTCGGGAGGCGTTTTTCCTTCTTCGATTCGCCGGCTGATCAACTTGCCCGCCGCGATCTTGGAATGGAGCGTATCGCCGTTAAGCAAATGCAGCGCTTGAGAGAGGTTGGGTTCCATTTTCACTTCGCACGAACAGACGGTGGCCCGGGTGGCGCGACCGAAGGTCGTCAAAAAGTAGGTACTCGTATTGCCATTGGCGATCTGCACCGCGCGTGCCCCCAGCGGCAAGCCACCAAACTTGTTCTTGGTGTCCGTCGCTTGGCTGATCGTGTCCAACAGGACTTCCGCCCGCAGACGCCTTAAACTGGCGTGCGTGAAGTTGCGGTCGTCGCGTTCATTGGTTTCATTCGTTTTCGTGCTTAACTGATAAGTACGTGAAGTACAGATATCACGAACCACCTTTTTAAAGTCGTAGTTGTACTCCTTGAACTTGTCCGCCAATGCATCCAACAACTCTGGATTGACGGCCGGGTTACTAACCCGCACGTCGTCGACTTCGTTGATAATTCCTTTGCCGAAGAAGTGTGCCCAAACGATGTTGGCCAAGTTCTTCGCGAAGTAAGGATTCTCGTTCGACGCTAGCCATTGAGCCATGATCACGCGGCGGTCCTTACCCGCCACATCTGGTTCCTCGCCGCCCAGGAACTTTGGTTTCATGACACGATTTCCAATCAAATGCCGGACTTCGCCGCTGCGGCTATTGAAGATGATCTGTTCCCGCGGATCCTCGCCTCGCTTCCGACCGATTTGCGAAAAGAACGCAGCGAACGAGTAATAGTCATCCATCGTCCAGCGGTCGAAGGGATGGTTATGGCATTGCGTACATTGAATTCGCATTCCCATGAACACCTGGGCCACATTCTCGGAGACCTTCAACGGATTGCGTTCCATTTGATAATAGTTGGTGGCTGCATTCTCAAACGTACCACCACTGGCCCCCAACAGTTCTTGGACCATTTTGTCCATGGGAACATTGTTGGCAATCTTGTCTTGCAACCAGTTGTAGTAGCGAAGCATCGGCTTGTAGGCGATTTGCTGAGTCGTGCGGACCTGCAAAAGTTCGGCCCACTTCATGACCCAAATCTCGACGAACGCTTTTCGCTGCAGCAGTTCGTCGACCTTTTTGTCGCGCTTCTTTGCATCCATATCGGCCATGAACGCCTGGTATTCTTCTACCGTCGGTAGGGTGCCCGTGATGTCCAACGTCGCCCGTCGCAAGAACACCTCGTCGCTGCAAAGTTCGGACGGATTAATGCGAAGCTTGCGAAACTTCTCGTGCATGTGCTTGTCGACGTAGTTGAATTCCGCCGGGTTCGACCAAGCGAATTTCAAGCCCTTGGGCAGCACGATGAAATGCGTTCCAACCGTGTGCGTCTCAAAGCGAGCCATAATATAAGCCTCGCCCCGCTTGTCGGCGGTTACGACACCGTCTTGGGTAATGGGAGCGGACGTGTCGTTGTTCGACGAGAACGATGCCAGGCTCGTCACATCGCGATCCGTGCCGTCGGAATACTTGGCCCGGACGTTGATCTGTTGCGTGGCTCCTTCGCCATCGAGAACGGCACCTTTCGGATAGATTTCAACCGAGAGTACCTTGGGAACTTCGCCGCTGTCGTTCGGCGCGCCAACAGTCAGCCAGCGACGCAGAGTTTCGGCATATTCGCTGTTAGGTTCAAATCGCTTGCCGCCCGTATGGGGAACGGCACCCACCGATTTCTCCATCACCAGGCTTTCATCGGGAATCGCCAAGTTGATACGGCGACCGCTGATTTCGCGGGTCAATCGATGATGGTCGCCCGCGGGATCAAAACCAAACAGCGACAACCGAAAGCCGTCCTTGCCCCTTGCCGCTCCGTGACAACTGCCGGTGTTGCAACCAGATTTCATGAACAATGGCATCACATCCAGGCGGAAGCTGATGGGCGGATCCGCCGTGGCGTTGAGTACCACGACAGGCACTTTGACGACATGACCGGCGTACTCGACGGTGAGTTCACCTTTGCCGTCTGCCACGGGATAGAGTACGTTCTTTTCAAGTTTGGCGATTCCTGGATCACTAAGCGTAAGCTTGGCTTCGCCGGTAACATCGCGAGTAATACCGTCGGGATAGACGGACTGAACGATCAACGACTGACGGTCCCGCACGGTCGTCAAATGGACGTCCGCGGGATAGACATTGATCGAGGCGGGAGCGGCTTGATCCGCCCACCCGGTTTCCGAAGTTGCGACAAACAGGAGTGCACAAATCAGCATGATGCCGCTGATTTTCCTTTGGCTATTGGGTCGCATGATCCATTTAATCCTTGTATCTCGTGATGGGTTGCAATATTGCTAAATCAACGTTGAATCTCAAATGACAATCGCTACTCTTCACCGCCTTGCGCCGCGGCATTCTTTGCTTCCTGGCGCTTCTTGGCCGCCAGCCGCAGTTTTTGCAGTCGCGTCAAGGGTTTCGCCTTCGGCGGAGCGGGGGCCGGTTTGGCCGCTGGCTTGGCGACCGCTGTCGCCTTGGGTTTCGGCGCTGGTGCCGGAGCCGGCTTGTTGGGCTCGGGCGGCAACGGCTTGTCGATCTGCAACTGAACGGCACCGACCCGGCTGACAATCGGCTCACCGTTCTGAGTGATGGTCAGTTGGCAGTACAAGTTGTGTTTACCAACAGGGGCGGCGGGATCCGTCGTCATTTTGAAGGTCAACTCTTTCGTGTCCTTGTTGAACTCCACGGGTCCCCCGACGACCTTGGGCGGAATGCCCAGCAGCTCGGCTTTGGCATTTCCATCAAACGGCGTGGCCATCGTCAACTTGCAGAAAACCTCGGCTGGCTGTCCCTGCTCGCAAGATGCTCTTTGCAGTTCAAAGGTCACATAGGGTTCAACGATTTCTAGATTGGCAAGTTGCGACGAAGCCCAGGCGGCTCCGCCAACATTCGCCGAACCGATCGCGAAGACTTTCCATTTCTTAATCGCCGCGCCGCCATTCGCCGTAATGGGGTAGAGAACCTCGTTCTTACCCTTGGGGATATTGACCGAACTGGCCGCACCGACTCCCGGCGGACGGAAGGGGAACTGGACATTAATCTGTTCGTCCCAACCTTCTTTTTTATGGGCGACAATCTTCAACTGCATCGAACCGTTGCGTACCAAGGGCACCTTAGGCTCGACGATTTCAATTTTGAATGGCAGTTCATCAACAACCGCGATGGCCAGTTTGTCGACATCTTTCCAGCGGTACAGCGATTGGCCCGGCGCGGAAATGATGTAGTCGGCCCGATTCTTGAACTTACCGCTAATCTTTTGATTCGGATCGGCGTGACGGGCGGTGAAGTCGATCAACTTGCCCGCGACGGGAGCATCAGCGGCAACCTCGAAAACCACCGGCATGACATTCAAGTTGGCGGCCATCGGTTCGCACAGCATGGTCATGCCTTGCGGCAGGTCCTTGCCGTCCAAAATAATCTCGCCGCCAAAATTGGCCCGCGAGGCATTAACCAGCGTGGCAAATCGGTTGCCGCGAGCAACGGAGATTTGCTGGCGATATTGTCCGTACCGTTCGACCCGCGGGATCGCCAGACTCAACGCCGGCTTCACCGGTTGAAATTCGACGCGGTAAACCAAATCAGGTCCGCCGCGACCGAGGTGATCCGTCACTCGAATGACATATTCGCCGTCCGCCGGCACATTGAATCGAAAATAGCTATCCGGACCGCGTGAGTCGTCATTGCCGACAATGCTCTTCCCGGCGGCGGTATACAGGTTCATGACCGGATCGAGTCCCGATCGAATGCGACGCGCAAAACACTCCACCTCATACGACACTCCCTTTTTAGCGCTGAACTTAAAGCAATCGATGTCGCCAGGAGTTTCGATGATTCCGTTAAAAGCGAGAGGCAATGCAACCGGAGTGCCTTGAGCGATTTCGTTATTCGGCTCTTGCTCGAAGGCATTACCGTGTTCGAATAAGCGAAAGGTATTCGGCGTCGGCGAGATACCGCCGGCGTCGCTGGCAAACAGGCCGTGGTCCGTTACCGGTTGGCCCGGCAACACGAATTTGGCCGCGAACTCGCCGGTCGGCAGGCCGAGAAACTGAACCTCGGTTTCTTCACCCATCTTGCCACCAGCCGGATAGACCGCCGTGGGCCGGGGAAACGTACCAATGTGAAGGCGGTAATTATTGCCCGCCGCATAGGCGCTTTCACGGACCTCGACAATGTACTTGCCATCTGCGGGAGCGACGACGGAAGCATAACCATCTTGCAAAGCAAATGCGGTATCGTCGTTCGCCGAGAGTTCAAAACGCTTGCTATCGAGAATCGCCACATACGGATCGAACAACGCATTGCTCAGCCGCATGGCCACGACTTCCGCCGAAATACGCTGGCCCTTCTTGGCCTCAATAACAAAGTAATCCACGTCTTCATTGGCAATGTTGCCGTTGACGACGGTGTTCAACGTGATTGCCTGAGGCGCATCGAAGTCGCTGTTGGGCTCCTTCTCCGCGACCGCCGGCAACGCTTCGACTTGGAACGTCCGAAAATCGGAAAGGCCGCTGGCGGTGCGCACTTGAGCGACGTGTTCACCAAGTCGCACGTCCGGCCCGACTTTGATGGTCGCTTTGACTGCGTTCGCGGCCGGTTCGAGCTTCACGACTTCGAGACCGGCTGGTTCGTAGAACAGGATCTCCTGCGCGTCAGCAAGCGTGGTGCCGCCAAAGGTCACTACATGTTCGGCTCCACGTTGAATCCCTCGCGGCGATATGCTCCGCAAACGGGGCGAGGCCGCGAATGACGTGGCCACCGTCAGGGAAAGAACAATCGTTGCAAGTGTCGCATTTCGCAGCATGAGAACCTCCAGCCACTTATAAATGACGGGCCACGTGGTGACGTGGCCCGTGGTAGTTTCCGGTGAAAGAAAACGGGCAGTTTAGGCGATCAGTTCTTGGCGAACCTTGCCACCGTTGACGATTTCGATCGGACGGTCGCCAGGAGCCATCAGCTCTTTATCAGCGACAATTCCGAGGCATTTATAAATCGTGGTTGCCCAATCGGCCACGGTCAAGGGACTCTCTTCGGGCTCGCTGGCAATCGCGTTGGACGAACCGTAAACGACGCCCTTCTTGATGCCGCCACCAGCCAGCACGACGCTGAACACCTTGGGCCAGTGGTCACGACCCGCCGTACCGTTGATCTTCGGCGTTCGACCGAATTCACTGGCAATGCAGACCAGCGTCGAATCCAGCAAGCCACGGCGATCCAAGTCGCGGATCAAAGTAGCGTAGGCCTGGTCGAAGGAAGGAACTTGGCTCTTAATGCTGTTGGCGATGTTGCCGTGCATATCCCAGCCACCGTAGGTCGTGGTGATAAAGCGGGCACCACCTTCAACCAAGCGGCGAGCCAACAACAAGCGAGCACCCGCCGTATTGCGGCCATACTCGTCGCGGATCTTGGCGTCTTCCTTATTGATGTCAAATGCTTCGCGAGCTTTCTGCGAGCTGATCATCGAATAGGCGCGCTTGTAAAACGTATCGACCGCGTCCAAGGAATCTGCTTTCTCTTGCTGGTCGAAATGATCGTTGACCACGTCCAGAATGCGACGCCGTGACGTGAAACGCTTCTCGTCCACGCCGCCGGGCAGGTTCAAATCGCGAACCTTGAAGTTGCCACTGGCCGGATCGGCACCCAGACTGAAGCCCGCATACGAGGAACTGAGATATCCGGTTCCCGCAAACTGGTTGGGCTGATTGGGGATGCAAACATAAGGCGGCAAGTTATTGCGGGGGCCAAACTCGTGAGCCACGACGCTGCCCATGCTGGGGAAGTTCAACGCCGGGCTTGGCCGATAGCCGGTGAACATATTGTGCGTGCCACGTTCGTGAGCGGCTTCGCCATGCGTCATCGAACGGCAGATCGCGATCTTGTCGGCGATCTTCGCTGTGTTTTTCCAAGTCTCGTTGATCCGCACGCCTTCAACACTCGTGTTGATGCTGTTCATCGGGCCACGGTATTCAACCGGAGCGAACGGCTTGGGATCGAAGGTTTCTTGATGGCACATGCCGCCGGGCATGTAAATGAAGATAACGGACTTGGCCGTACCTTCTTTGGTTTCGTAAAACTTCTGCGCGGCCTGGGCTTCTTTAACGCGTAGAAAATCGGCTAAGGAAATTCCCAAGCCGCCTAACGCTCCAACAGCAACAAAACCTCTACGGCTTAAAACATTTCCGCGGCACTTCATCGGGATACCTCCTGGTGTTTACCTTGTCCGTCGGCGACGGAGTTGAAGGCGGTCAAAGATTGCAGGTGGGGTGTGTAATAGGTGGGAGGGGATTTGTGGCAGGGCCCATTCCCCAGTCAATCGAAACGAGAATACAAGAGTAAATCCGTCATGTCAAGCATTTGCGGGGGATCAGATGGGGCGAACGCTCGCTGAATCTCAATCACCGCAATGCCAGCAGGGGCTCTTCAGAGGGGGGGTGGCGAGAGATTCGGGGCGAACTGGCGAATTCGGTCCACAAGATCGTGGTAATCATCCGCGCGCCAGCAAACCAGAAAACCGAGCCCAACTTTTTAGATGGCCCGTTAGGAATGACGTAAATGTAGACATAAAAAGAGCCGCCGCGAGATCTCTCGCGGCGGCTGTATGACTTCTGTTTTTGCCGAGCGATGGACTAAGCAGCTCGCGCAATAGGAGTGGGAATCGTGTCGGGGATTTCGTGTGGCTCCAATTCTTCTCGCAGTACAAGCAAGTCGGCGGGAGCTTCGATGCCAACCCGTACCTTGTCGCCATTGACGCGAACCACGGTCAATACGATCGATTCGCCGAGTCTAATTCTCTCGCCTTCCCTCCGTGAAAGGACAAGCATAATTGATACTCCTCAATATGAAAAACTGAATGATTGCGGTTAGTAAAAGAAACTACAGTCTTGCGGCGAACTATTTAGGCGGCGGCAAGCGACATTTCCACGGAGCTTTTCAATTGGGTTTTTTGAATCCGTTCGCCCGTGGATCCGTAGAACCAAATCGTATTGCCGTCGTTTTCCCAAATGGCCGTAAGCTGGATGCTGCGTGGGCCATGTAGGCAGAAAAAGATTCCACACGGCTGGCCCGCGCGAATCAAGATCCTCTCAGTCAGCTCGAACGCGCCGACTTCAAAATCATTCTGCTCACAGATCGTTTCGTAGATGTAGTCTCTCAGGTCGTTAAGGTCTCGAATTGTAAATTCGTCATCGCGCATGGCGGCTAGATGCTCCTTATCGGATCCACGGCTTCAGAGTGAAGCGGCGAGTTAAGCAATTAGGCAGAGTGGGGTGAGTGTTGCTGTTGAATTGTATCGGCTGACAACAACGGGACCGCCAAAACGAAACGAAACTGATAGGGAAAGTATGAAGATGCGGGTAGTACCGATTGCAACCGGCTGGTTTAAGTTTGCGCTCCGCGGTTGCAGCAACACATTTTTATGGGTTTATTTTTCCAACGAGAAATCTCGTCGCTACCGCCAAGCCTGAGCAAAACTACGAAACTTTTCCACTTTTTTTGGCACCCACTACGGCCCGGCGTACCCATGACGCGCCGCAACCGCGATGGGGCTTCGCCATTCAATACAACTGGTCGCCTATACCTAAGCTAACCTTGGGGGACAAGCCAGGAGCGCGGAACTTGCCTAGTTCGGCGCGGACCCTGGCTTCGCTTCAAAACCAAAACGATGGGCCTCTTGGCTCATCGCGCCCGTCGAGCACGTTTTCGAAATTGCCTGACGTTTCGACGGACGTCGTACAATTGCCCCTAAATACGATTTCTAAAACAACTCCTCGTTCAAGTTGTGCATGGCGACTTGCAACTGTGGTTGTAATTGCAAAGTGAGCAATATGAAAATTGGCACACGCATCACCTTTTTCTCGCTACTTGGCGCGTCCTTGATCGGCATCGCAATCATCGTGGTTTGGTTCACGGCAGACGGCGATTTACGCCGCAAGCAGGAAGAACTCATCACGACGCAAGCGGTTGCCATGGGTGTGAACACTGCCCAGCAAGTGGCAGGGACCCGCGCGGTTTACGCCAAGCAAATCGTCGGCAGCCTGAAACCCAATGGCACGAAGTTCTCGCGCACTCCCGCTCATGGCGAAGCACCGTTGCCCGCCGTCTTCGTCGGCGCGGTTTCCAACAAGCTGAAAGAAACCGCCGGAGAAGACGGTGCCACGTTTGTCCTGCGCAGCGGCTGGAACGTGAACAAAGATCAGGGTCTTGCATCGGACTTCGAAAAGGCTGGTTGGACCAATTTGCTTCAGCAGGAAGCGGACCTGCGGGATGTTCCCATCGAGGATCGCGCCCAGCATTTCCGACCGTATTGGCAGCGCGGCGAAACCGAAAACGGAACCCCCGTCGTACGCGTGATGACGGCGGACATAGCGAGCGCCCAAAGCTGCGTCACTTGCCACAACAATCTCGAACAAACGGCGGAAGTTCGCGCGCTGCGAGGCGACGCGCCGGTCAAAAAGTTTCAACGCGGCGATCTCATGGGCGCCGTTGTCACCACGGTTCCGACAGCCCAAGCAGAGGCGCTGGTCGGCCACCTCTCCACGGCCCAGTCACGTGTTAGCTGGTGGATTTGGAGCAGCATCGCCGTGGGGCTCTGCCTTTCGGGCGCGGCCGCTTGGTGGATCGGCCGGCAAGTATCGAGAAGGGTGACCGACGTAACGGATCGACTGCGGAGTATGGCCGAGGGAGGAGTGGAATCGAACCAACTGCTGGACGTCAATTCCAAGGACGAACTCGGAGAAATGTCCAGCGCCCTAAACACCGCCATGGAGACGTCATTGACCCTCGTCACCGACGCCCAGCAAGCAGCCCAGCGAGTCGAAGAAAATCAGCAACGCGAGCAGCACGTCCAGCGGGAACTGCGCGAGAATGTCGACCAGATCCTTCAAGTGGTCAACCAAGTAGCGGTCGGCGACGATGCGCGGGAAATAAGTATCTCGGGCGAAGGAGCGGTCGCCGAATTGGGCGCGGGACTCAGTCGATTCTTTCAGGAACGAAAAGCCGCCGAACAACGCGAACGCGAACGGGCCGAGCTTGAACGGGCCGAGCAGCAGGAACAACAGAAAAACGTAGATCACATCCTTGAAGTCGTCAACGCAATCGCGCGCGGCGACGTATCGCGTCGCATTAACGTCCAGGGCGATCAGGCCATCACCGATTTGGGAACGGGACTCAATCGATTCTTTGATGAGAAACAGGATGCCGAGGATCGCGAGCGACTGGAAAGCAAACAGCAGGCCGAGGTTCAATTGCGAGGCAGCATTAACAATGTTCTGGAAGTGCTAGACTGCGTCGCTCACGGCGATTATTCGCGCACGATTGACGTCATCGGCGATGATACAATTGACAGCCTAGCCAACGGACTCAACGAATTCTTTTCTGAAAAGAAAGCTACCGAAGATCGAGACCGTCAGAACCAGGAACGTGAACGCCGCGCGCAACAGGAACTAAGAAATAAAGTCGACGAGTTGCTGGCGGTCGTTGACGCGGCGGCTCAGGGGGACCTCACTCATGAGGTGACCATCTCGGGCGACGACGCCGTCGGCGCATTGGCCGATGGACTGCGAAGGATGGTGACGGATCTGCGTGACATCATTAGCCAAGTAGTACTCGGTTCCAACCAGTTCGCCGAATGTTCGGAGACCATCGCCGACAGCGCGGGACGAATGGTCCACGGTGCCCAAATGCAGAGTACGTCCGTGGGACAAATGAGCGGGTCGATCAAGCAACTTGCCCACAGCATCGAGGCGGTCAACGATAGCGCCGACCAAGCGAACCAAGTTGCCACCGACACGAATAACCGGGCGCACGAAGGTGGTCGTGCCGTGGCCAAGTCAGTCGAAGCAATGAGTTTGATCAAGTCTTCGTCCGATCAAATTAGTGAGATCATTGATGTCATTTCCGGGATCGCTGAGCAAACCAACCTGCTGGCACTCAATGCCGCCATCGAAGCGGCCCGCGCCGGCGAACATGGCCAGGGCTTTGCCGTCGTGGCCGACGAAGTACGGAAGCTGGCGGAACGGTCCAACCAAGCAGCGGGTGAAGTGTCCTTGCTTATCGAGGAGTCAACTCAACGAGTCGAAGAGGGCGCATTGCTAAGCCAACAAGCGGGCGATTCCCTTGCCAAGATCATCGAAGGAGTTGAGGCCACCGCCGAAAAAATCGGCGACATCACCAGCGCGACGGTGGAGCAACTGCACAACGCAAACGAAATGGCGAATACGATTGAGCAGGTGTCCAATGTGACGGATCAAGCGACGACCGCCAGCGAGCAAATGGCGCGCGGTAGCGAAGAACTTGGCGTTCAATCCGCACAGCTAAAAGATCTGGTCAAGAAGTTTCAGATCGACACCACGGACCCGAGGGGCAGTAGCGAACGGGGCAAAAAGGATCGAGTGGCTCTCGCTTCCCGCAGTGAAGGCAATCGCGGTGAAGGCAATCGCAGTGAAGGCAATCGCGCTAATTCAAACCCAGCGGTGAACGCCTAGGATCACTTCCGCCAGTCCATTCGGCCACCGCTTAGATCAATTCCGGAATCGGTTCACCATAAGGCAGCATCGGCATCGGTCGTCCGCTGTAGTCCAAAAAGCTGCGCGTGTAATCGACGCCCAAATGCCGATACACCGTGGCCCATAGATCGTTGGGAGTCATCGCCCGTTCCACCGGTTCCTCGCCTCGAGTGTTCGTCGCGCCGATCACTTGCCCGGTTCGCATGCCGCCGCCGGAAACCAGCATGCTCATCGCGCGCGGCCAATGGTCGCGCCCTGGCTGATCGATTTTCGTTTGCGTGCCGGGTTGAACGGAGATTCGCGGCGTACGGCCGAACTCGCCCGTAACGACCAGCATCACCTTTTTGTCCAGCCCGCGCTGGTAAAGATCTTCGATCATGGCGGTGATCGTGCGATCGTAAATTGGAAACCGCATTTGGGCATCTTTGAATAGATGGCAATTGACCGCGTGCGAGTCCCAGTTGTACACGCCATACTTGGGCATCGTCACGCCCGATTGATAAGGGTTCTCCATCACCACGGTCACCCACGGCACTCCGCGCTCGACCAGCCGCCGCGCGAGAATCGCCCGCTGCCCCCATCCGTGCCGACCAAACCGATCACGAACCGCATCGTCCTCTTGTGCAATATCAAACGCTTCACGAACGTGAGTCGACGTGAGCATCGCCGCCGCGCGCCGGTTGAAAACATCCATGCTCTCCATCAAGTCGCCGCTATCGACATCGCGCCGCAAATTGTCAAAGCCTTGCAACAAACTCACGCGATCGTCCAACCGGTCGCCCATCGACTTATCCATGCCGACGTTTTGCACTTTAAAGCCGGGGCTGCTGGGGTCCGCCGCAATTCGAAACGGATGCGTGTGCGAACCCAAGTACGCGGAACCGAAGCTAAACGTATCAACGCTGTTCACTCGCCCGGATCCCAACACGACATAGTTGGGCAGCCCGCGAGTCTGCCGCCTGCCGTCCAGTTCCAAAGACGCCATCGATCCCACGCAAGGCGTGTTGTTCACAAACCCGGTCGGAGTGGCCGGCGCGCGTCCGGTCAAAAACCGCTTATGCCCGCCGCCATGATCGGCGAACTTGTGATGGATCGAACGAATCAAATTAAACTTATCGGCAATCCGGGCGTGCAGCGGAAACAACTCGCACACGTCTAGGCCGGGCACGTTCGTGTTGATCGGCGAGAACTCTCCACGATAGTCGCGCGGAGCGTTCGGCTTCATGTCGTAAGTTTCCATGTGCGGCGGCCCGCCGGGGAGCCACACAAAGATCACCGCGGTATCGTCACGGTTCTGTCCGCCCGCCGCCGCGCTGGCGGCCCGAGCCTGCAACAAGCCGCCCAATCCCAGCCCGCCGGCCGCAGCGCCATATTCCAGAAAGGAGCGCCGCGAAACGGGGCCCCGACAAGTTGTATTCTTAGAAACCATTTCCATCGATCTACTCGCTGATGCTCTTCAAGTTGAAATTCGCCACGTTGGCGGAGTTGATAACATAGCACGAATCGTCCATCGACCAAAGTGAAACTGCATGTCTGGTGTGTGGCTGGGGTCGAACAACGTGAGCCCCCAGCGCGACAACTGGGGGCTTCGCTTCGCTCGACCCCAGCCACCCAACCGACAGCGGCTCCAAAGCGGCGCACTCAACAGGTTGTAACATACGGCGTTCATGCCAAAACTGCCCATTGCTTCTGCCCGAGTAGCCCCATCTTCTTGTCCCAATACTTTTATTTTATCCGATTCGCACAATCACTTCCACCAAAAAGAATACGGCCAAATCCAACCTCCGAAATTTCGAATTCCGAAACGAACGCAAAGCCCCAATATCAAATGCCCCAAGGGTTTTCGTCTCGACGGTCTTTTCAATTGAGGCGTTGCACTTCGTCAGCCTTTCAAATTTCGGCATGGAAAATCGCCGACCGCCGTCCGCGCAAACAGTGATTCGGCAACTTGTATATAATGAAGGTAACGGCTGGCAACGGGGCAGCCGGGCACTCAAAACACAGGGCAGGTCTTGCAAACGTTTTGCAAGCATTCGGCATGGGGTGGGAAACAAGTCCTAGCGGCCGCCGCTACTACACGCGCTCGACGAGGCAAAACGGCCGAGTCGCACGGCACTACTTCGGCAACGGCGAGTTGGCCGAAGCCGCGTCCGAGCTGGACGCATTCCATCGCGAGTCGCAGCGGCTGCAAGCCGCAGCCGATCGCGCCGAAATGGCCGAATACGACGAGCTAGAACGGCACGTCGAATCGCTGTGCGAACTGGCCGATCTGTGGGCGCAACTGGCCCTGCTGGCCGCCGGCTACCATCAACACAACCGAGGAGAATGGAGGAAACGCCGTGTCCAAGGAAGCACCGACCAAGAGTCCAACACAGACGAACGACAACCGCGAGATCATCCACACCCTGATCAATCAGGCGAACGCGGGTGAAGATTCGGTCATGCCCAAGATCCGCGAACTGCTCCGGCATGCGCCCCATCTGATCCCGCTCATGGGAGGCGACTTGTCACAACGAGCGGAACAATTAATCGTCGACCGCCTGTCAGGCGACCGGTTGGCGATGAAGCAATCACTATCGGAAAACCTGCAAAGACTGCGCGACGAACTCTCCGGCCCCAACTCCACGCCGCTGGAACGATTGCTCGTCGAGCGAGTTGTCACCTGCTGGCTGCACGTCCAATTCGCCGACCTGCAGCTAGTCCAGCGAGGCGAAGTCTCGGTAACCGTCGGAGACTACCTCCAACGCCAACAAGACCGAGCCCACCGCCGCTTCCTAGCGGCCGTAAAATCCCTAACAACCGTCCGTCGCCTAGCCCTGCCCATCCAGATCGACCTCAACGTTTCTACGACCAGACGAGGGCCGGATACTCCCTGATCGCCGACGCGCCAGTATTTCCCCAGACTGCTTCGGAGTGGGACAGCTAACGGCAATTCCCGCTCTGGCAGCCTGCAGGGGCGACTGTCATCGCACGAGTACGCAGTCATCCGCCATTTATGGACCGCGTTGCCCCCACTAGCGCGCGAAATTCGGATTACGGCCAAGCGGAAAGCCAAGCAAGGTGGCAATAAAGAATGCAGAATTCCCGTCGCTAACGCGACCATGTCGAACCCTAACCCAATCGAAAAACGCCTACGGAACCGAAGGAGTCGGCGAAGAAAGAGATCGGTTCAAACTCACTGCAACGTTGGCTGTCGTTAGGGAGTGTCTCCTCTTAGAATGAACGCGCCCCAATACTTCGTTGTTTGAGAGAAATTGATGCACATTCGCAAGGCAACCATCACGAACGTTCGATCGATCCGCAAGCTGACATATGCAATTCCCGCGTCAAGGGCCGCGGGCTGGCACGTCATCCTTGGCGACAACGGGTCGGGCAAATCGAGTTTCCTAAAAGCGATCAGCCTCGCCTTGGTTGGAGCGTCTGAAGCAAGTGGCTTGCGACAACCTTGGAACGACTGGCTGACTCGCGGACAGAAGTCAGGCGAAATAGATGTAGAGATCGTCTTTCGCAAGACGGACGATCAGTTTTCAGGAAAAGGAAAGACGCCGGCAGCCAACGCTCTCCTAAAGTTGGGCGTGAAGTTTGAGCGTTTGGACGGCGACGAAAATGTCGAGCTTAGGAACACGAAGGCAACTCCCAATCCGAAGCGTCACGTTTGGAACGGTGGCAAGGGCTGGTTCGCTGCGTCGTACGGTCCCTTTCGACGGTTCGCCGGTGGTGACGCTCGTTCGGAAAAAATGTTCTACAGCATGCCGCGTTTGGCGAGGCACCTTTCGCTATTCGATGAACGAGTGGCGTTGACCGAGTGTCTTGAATGGTTGCGATCGCTGAAATTCAAGTCTCTGGAAAACGATGTCGAAGGTTCGCTACTAGAGAAAGTTCGAACATTCCTAAATCAAAGTGACTTCCTCCCGTCGAGTGTGACGCTTGAAGAAGTCAGTTCCAAGGCGGTGATATTCAACGATGCCAACGGAATTGATATCCCAGTCGAAGAACTAAGTGACGGTTATCGAAGCATCCTGAGCCTTACCTTCGAGTTGATTCGGCAAATCGCCGCCGAATTCGGACCGGAGCATGTTTTCAGTGACGATGGCGGTACCGTCGTGCCAAGCGGCGTCGTGGTCATTGACGAGATTGATGCCCACCTGCACCCCACGTGGCAGCAGAAAATCGGGCGCTGGTTTTGCCAGCATTTTCCCAACGTGCAGTTCATTGTCTCAACGCACAGCCCCTTGGTCTGCCAGTCCGCCGAAAACGGCACCATCTTTGTCTTGCCACGTGCAGGCACGGAAGGGAAGGGGGAGATGCTGAAGGGTGAAGACTTGAATCGGCTTATATTCGGGAATGTATTGGACGCCTACGGCACCGAAGCCTTCGGACGCGAAGCGGCACTGACGCGATCAGACTCATCGCGGCAGAAGCATCGGCGGCTCGCCGAGTTGAACAACAAGGAGATCATGAATGGGCTGAGCCAGTCCGAGAGATCCGAACAAGCGGGCCTGCGTTCAACCTTGCCCACCGCGGCGTCCGACATGGAGTAGCCGATGCTGAAGCTTACCAACAAACGGCTGCCGGGCACGGCACGCGAAAAGCTGAAAGAGTATCAGAAAGAAGTTGATGATGCTGGAAACTATGCCGCCCAAGTCGCTGAGGCGAAGCGAAAATTTCCGCGGCGAAACCGAAACGACAACGCCACCTTCAACACCGTAAAGTCGAAGCTCGTGGAAATGTGCAGCGGGTCGCGCCGCTGCATGTACTGCGAAGATTCGGTGGCGGATGAAGTCGAACACTTTCGCCCCAAAGATCTCTATCCGGAAGTCGTGTTCGCGTGGAACAATTACTTCTACGCTTGTGGTCCTTGCAATGGACCAAAGAATAACCGATTTTCGATCATTGATGGTAGTTCGCAACTAGTGGACGTCACTCGTCCGCGAGGCGGAGCGATCGTGGCACCTGCCAGAGGAGATATGGCATTGATTGATCCCCGTCGAGAGAACCCGCTGGATTTCATGATGTTGGACTTGCGAAATACGTTTCAGTTTACATCGATCGCGACGGTTGGAAGCGTGGACGATTTGCGAGCCAACTATACGATTGAAGTGCTTCGATTGAATGAACGCGATTATTTGGTCGAAGCGAGAGAGAACGCGCTCGGCGGTTTTCGAGCGAGATTGAGCGAATACATCACCCGCCGAAACGCAGGCGCTAACCACGGCGAATTGAAAAATTTGCGTGAAGGCATCCAGCGAGCTCCGCATCCGACGGTGTGGGCCGAAATGGTTCGCCAAAAGGAGTATCACCCATCCATCAAGACATTGTTCGACGACGCGCCGGAAGCCGTTTCGTTTTAGGTAGGTGATCGGCTTCGTTTTGATTCAACTGGGTTTGTTGTGGGTAGAGTTTGAGCCCTCCGCAGTAGAAGAAGATTGCGGTTTTGAAGTTTTCGATATTTCGATATCCACCGACTCGTCGTTTGATAGCCATCGAATTTCCGATCTTCGATGCCCGAATTGGCTTTAGACGATGAAAGCGACGCGCGTTCAAGGATTCGCTCTCGGAATCGCGGCCGATGTGATTGGTGTCGGCAGAGCCTCTTGATAGCGAACATCATTTCCACGACGAGTCCTTTCAACATGCGCACACTATTGTTAATATCCGGATAGATAATGGACTGCGGAATCTCAGCATTCCTGCACGGCTCAGTGATTTCCATCTGCAATGGCTGCGCGATGTCACCACGTCGTCTGACTTCATCCCTGGCTTGGACAGCCCCGACGAGAGATCAATTCTTCTAAGATGCCCGACGAATTCCACGACGAAGCGACAGACTCATTCCTCGGGTATTTGCACCAAGTTCGCTTTGGGCTCCTCGGAGGACTTAAGTTGCGTGACCCGTCGGAGGCTGTCGCGATTGAATTCTTGGATGATGTATCGTTCGCAACCCCTTCAGGTCAGCCTAGGGCTCTTCACCAACTCAAGCATTCGCTCGTTAGGAAGGCGAGTTTGGGGGCCAGCTCAGTCGACGTCTGGAAGACGCTAGGAAACTGGGCGTCAAAGTTTTCGGCAGGGGCCGTCGACCTCGAAGACTTGACGCTCTTCCTGCATACCACTGGGCGAGTCAGTACACGAAGCCCCCTTTCGCATCTCAGGTTTCGCGATCGAAACGAACAGAAGGCTCTCACTGAACTCTCTGAGGCGGCCTCATCAAGCACCAACTCCGTCATTCAGAGGAATGCAGGAAAACTCGATAGCTTGTCACATAGTCAACAAATCATGTTGCTTGAACGGCTGACTGTCGTTGACGAAGCTACGAACATCGTTGAGGCAGCGGCTGAAATTGAGCAACTCTTGGCGATATCTTCTCGGCCAGAAACACTCACCACTCACCGCCAGTATCTAGAAGGCTGGTTCTATGATCGCGTGATCCAAGGAATGACGGGAGAGGCAGATCAGCAGATTACTGCTCAAGAGATACGAAATCAATCGACCGTAGTTCGGGACCGTCTCGTGCAGGATTACTTGCCCGATCTGGACGAAACAGCGGTACCCGAAAGTGAGCTCTCAGATGACGATTGTCGATGTTTTGTGCGTCAGTTGCGGCTCATTGACGCTGCACCCAGTAAGGTGCGACGCGCTCAGACTGAACACTTCCAGGCTTTGACTCAACGATCCAAGTGGTCCCGTGAGGGGCTTCTCGCTGTGAAGGAACTTCCGAAGTTTGACAGACGTCTGATCGGCGAGTGGGAAATCCGTTATGAAGCTGCTCGTCTGAATTCAGAACATGCTGACGAAATGTGCGAAATTAAAGAAGCGACGAAGGTCTATCGGTGGGTCGAAGAGAACGCGCCGAGTTCTGCACAGCTCTACGTCCGGCAATCTTTTGTGGAGCCGTATTTAATCCGTGGTTCGTACCACATGCTGGCAGATCGTCGATTCGTTGGATGGCATCCCCGATATACCACTTTGCTTGAAGAGCAGACGCATTCGCGCGAGTGAACACCATGCTACTTTCCGACCTATTGGCAGATGTGGCCTATCCAGATGAGTTGCTTAACCTGTACAACCCAGCGTATGTGGGTACGCTAATCTATCTGAGTGGTCGCGCGTACCAATCAAAGTCACACTCGCCCATGCCCATTTATTTTCCCTTTCTCGCTTTCCCTCTCGTTTGTGTCGACCACTGCCGGGAAAGACTGCCAGCGAAAGTCGGAAAGGTAACAGACTGGGCACGGCAGAATGCCGATGTTCTGTTCGACTTCCCTCAACGCATTTCAGCCCTCAAGCGTTTCGTATCTTCTGGACTCGTATTCCTGAAGACCAATGATTTGGTGTGCACAACGGATGAATCGTCGGGCCTCAGATTTGCGTCAAACAAAGCCCTGACGGAAAAACTCGCCTCGCTGATCCTTTCATCTGAACACGTGCGAAATGAACTCGACAGGGCACCGGTTGCCGGCCGTTTGCTGGCGTCCAGCTCTGACGTCGCAGCTGTTCTCACTGTTTTCGGAGTGAGACCATGAGTTTCCAAATTCAGTCACTCAGCATTTACTCGCACGATGGTCGAAGAAAAGATGTGAATTTTGCGAGCAGCGCCCTAAATATCATTACAGGGCGATCTGAGACCGGGAAGACGACTTTGCTGAGAGTCATCGACTATTGCCTTGGCGCCACAACCTATCGCATTCCCGTCGATATCATCCACGACAGTTGCAGCTGGTTTGGTGTGCTGTTTGTGAAAGATGGGAAACGCGTGTTCGTGGCTCGTCCAAGACTTCCAGATGGCCAAAAATCCCATACAGGAGCCTGTCTCCTTCGCGGAGTTGACGAGCCACCAGAGTATTCGGACTTGCTGCTAAATACGAACGTGGATGGTGTCGTGGACACTTTAACTTCCTTCGCGGGTATCAGTGATGTTGAGACCGCTCCAGAAGCTGGGAGAACGACAGATCCGATTCGCCCGAATATAAAGCACGCACGCGACCTGCTACTCCAACCCCAGAGTATTCTGGCAAGTGAAACTCAGCTTCTTTATGGCACTGATGATTACTTCGAGAAACTCCATCTGCGCGACTGCATGCCCTACTTCTTGGGAGTCGTCGGAGAAGAATTTTCGCAGCAGCGAGAACGACTTCGGCAGATTCGTCACGAATTAAAACTGCTTCTGGGCAAGGAGGAACGAGCAGCCACGCGAGCCGCTCGTGTAGTTCAAGACGCTTCCGCGCTTCGTTCAGACGCCGTCGACGCCGGTATGCACGTTGTCAATGACGTCCCATCAGATCCGGAAGCTGCACTGGAGCTTGTGGAAGAGATATCCGCTTGGACCGAGACTGAGGAGGCAGCGGTGGGCGCCGATGGTGAAGAGCTATCACGACTGCGAGCGGAACTATCGGAGGCGCAGAAACGGCTATCAGCTGCGGAGACGCAACTTGAGTCGGCAGAGGCATTCTCGATCAGGGCCTCCAGCTTTGCCGACGAGGGTGCAAGACAAGACAGTCGCACGAAGCTGCTCTCCCTGTTCGGAGAGCAGCCGTCTGCATCTATCTGCCCGATCTGTGAAACCCAATTGAAATCTGAGAGTGAAGTGGTTCGTCAAGTCATTGAGTCGTCTCAAAGGCTCAATGAGCAACTCAACGCGGCGGAGAGACAGCGGCCGCGCCTCTCAAAGTATTTGCAAGAACGGCGGCACGAATGCGATGTGACGAAGCAACACATTGAGACGTTAAAGCGGTCGATCTACGCAATCATCTCCACTCGTCAAGCGCTTCAAAAAAGCGAGCGTGCTGCTCTTCGTCGTGCTAGGATCTCAGGCCGTGCCGCTGAAATGCTTGCGTCGATCCGCAGTGACGCGACGGCTTCCAGTGAAGGGCCGAGAAGGCGAAAGTTGGAACGTGAGATGAAGGCTCTTGCCGCTGAGTTTGATGACGAAGCGATAGCCGAAAAGATGCGGGCCGCTGAGACGAGTATATCTGCTGTCGTTTCCAGGTATGCGATTGCGATGAAATTGGCTCAATCTGACATTCCGCTCACCTTCGACTTGAAGGAGTTGATGCTGCGTTTCACGATCGGCCTGCAAACCGTCACGCTGGAGCGAATTGGAGCTCAAAAGAACTGGGTGGGATACCATCTTGCATCAGTGCTGGCACTGCAAGACTGGTTCTCAAAAAACGACCGGCCGGTCCCAAGGTTCGTTATCTGTGATCAAGTTTCCCAACCCTTCTTTTCGAATGAAAGCCAAGAAGACCCAGACCGGACGGAAGATGATCTCGTCGACGAAGACCGGGAGCAGGTCTTGTTGATGATCAAGCAATTGTATGACTTCTGTCATGCGAGCACTGACGTACAGATCATTCTGACAGAGCACATTTCGAGCAACAAGGAGTGGTTTGCCAGCTCGGTTGTCGAGGTCTGGCGAGGTGGAAAGGCGTTGGTTCCATCAGACTGGCCGAGACAGTGAGTATGAAGGATGCTGGCAATTCGTCAAATCGAGTGCATTTCTACCCTTGTTTTCATGGTCAACGTCGCTCGGGTGCCACTGCTGGCTGGTCCAGCAGTGTCTTTTTCGCGGCAACCACTACTCCACCAACTCGGCGAGTATCTTGTCGATTCTTGGAAGATTTGGATCGACTGGCAGGTCGGTCTGATGGTAGTGACGAGCGCTTGACCATTTCCACTCGATGGCCGTCTCGCACAACCCCCTTCGAACTGGATTCAAGTGGATGTAGTTGATTGCCGCCTCAATCGCCTTTCGAGTTTCCAGGTTACGATCGTAGCCTGGACCTTCTTGCCAAAAACGAAACGTCGTGACACCGGGCCGCTGTCGAACCGTTAACTTTTTGAGCAGGGGGCTGTTGGCTTTGATCAGAAGCTGCTTGATTCGATGGGAGAACGGTCGCTTGATGGCAAATAACAACTTCGAGATTCGGCTGATGGCGTGCCGGGGCAGAGCGAGCAAATGCACGTGCTCGGGCATCAAAACAAAAGCCAACAAGTCGAATCGGTGCCTGATGGTTGCTGCCGTGATCGATTCGCAAAGCATTCTTCGCCAAACGTCGTTCGTCAGCAATGGCATTCGCCGGTAACATGAAAATGTCAGTTCATGCACCGAAAGGCTGTCTTCGTAATGTTTGACCGTTTTTCGATGAGGCATCCCGCCATTGTCACCGACCGTCAAGGCTGTGTCACCCAATTTTGGTGCTTGGCCGGTCGGGAAGGGCACTGCTGGACGAGCCAGCAGTGGCACCCGAGCGCTTGTGATACACGCTGCAGGGTACGAAGAGTTTTTTACATCGCCAATTCTCGTCGTCGCTTAGTTAGTGGACCACGCAATCGACTACAAGCCGCCTTGGTAGTACTGTACCGTTAGGCTGATGACGCCGTGGTTCTTATCTTCTTTGAAGTCGACCGTATGTTCGACATCCCAATTCCACCGAGCATGCTCCCAACGCCGCTCCAAGAAAAAGAGCGGGCGTAAACACTCAATAATCTCGCCCCTGATCGACTGAATGTCGCTTCGGTCGTCGAATGAGAAATTCCATTTGGTCTTGATACGAAGCCGGCCATGACGGTCGCGATCCTCTTCACCACCCAGCACACTGTCCATCAGGGATGACGATTGGAGCCTTTCCTCCACCAATGCGAGATGGGTGTTGACGATCTCCTCGGCTTGGTCAATTCGAAGTGAAAGCAGCTCGCTTCTGAGTGAAAGCAACTCGTTTCTGAATTGGCGCCGCAGCATCTGCCCTTGAATCACCATCGCCAGAACAAGGCAACTTAGCAACGTGAATAGCAACAGCGTACTCAATCGAAACTGAAATGAACGTCCGGAACCGCGTTGGACATCTTGCATCATTCTTGCCTTTTGGTGCCGGCTAATGGAAAGGTGTTCATCATGAAAGGTGGAGCTACCTTTATAGGTGAAAAAACGCCAGGATGCCCCCAGATTCGAGCTGGATTTCAGTGGATGTCGTTGATTGCCGCTTCAATCGCCGCTGGAGCTTTCGATCGTAGCCCGGACTCTCCTGCCAAACAACGAAATGTCGTGACGCCGGGCTGCGGTCGAACCGTTAGCTTCTTCAGCAGGGGACTCTGGGCGAGAGGTCGAATGGTCATCGGGAGTTGGGCGAATGTCTTCGCCCCAGAGCCAGGAACGCGTGCGACGGGCACTTGGTGCATTTGCTGCGCGATGGTAAATAGAATGCCACTAAAATCAAAACACGTTTCAACTGCCTATTGTCTATGCGACCCGAAGGAAAACCATTTCGCTGGAATATGGCGAATCCGAAGTTGATGAAACGGCTTGGGCCAGGCAAGTCGCAACCGTTGCCGGACTACCAGGTTGATCGGTTGCTTCGAGTTGGTGCCAGCGCCCTACGCCATGGTGACTTTGATTTCGTTTTTGTGGGGCGCTCGCTGGAGAGCCTTTTTGATCTGTTGTCCGGGGGCCTCGCACGCACGACTTGGTACGACCGACTGCGGATGCTCCAAATGTCGGTACGTGGTTTCGAACACATCGCTGCGATCCGGAAGGTGATTCAAGAACGATACACTCGGAACGTTCTTCAACGATTCAATGAAAAGTTAACTAGCTTTGCAAGTTACCTCGACGCCTCTCAACTTTTGCCACACCAGATCTTGAATCGGACGCGCCGGGTGGCTTTCGTCGACGTTGTTGCCAAGGGGACGACCTACGCACTGTTGTGCGATTTGCTGAAGTACTATTGTGGCGAAGCAACGGACTGGTCCGCTGTAAAATCGCGACTGCATTGGATTGCGGTCTTGCCCCAGCGCAATGGTCGTAAGGAAGATCCGTGGAAGCCTGCCGACTCGACTTGGACCGACGATTTTGATCAGTCGCAGATCCACCAAGTCGTCATGGATACGGATTTGTGGTTCTACCTTGCGGACGAGCAATTCAAGTCGACCGTCTCGTATCCACCCACCGGTTGGGGCCATGAATGGTATGCCAGCCCACCTGGTCTAGACTGGAGTTGGACCACCTACGCTGCTCGCGGATCTCGCGAACTATATCGGCGGGGTGAGAAATCACGCCGGCGACTCGCCCATCTATTGGACGAAGCGCCCGAGCCGATCAAACAGATCAAGTCCTTGGCCCGCGAGTTGCGACTGGAAGACAGGAGTTGGTAAACAAGCGGCGTCGAGCACGATTGAGCAAGAAACCGACTCTATGGACATGCGAGCCGAGTCTCGTTTTTTGGCGGAAGGCCGTATCCATGATGCGGTCGGTGAGTATGGCTGTCAGCCAAGCAGGTGTCGTTTTTAAATCGTTCCTGGGGAGTTTCCCCAGGCTACGGTGAGTATGGCCTTCGGCCAACAGAAACTCTTAACGGCATGACGCGGCGAGCTGGCCCCAGGGCTGATAGGTTGTGGCCTTTCAGACCGGAAGCTCTAGGCTGATCGGCTGGGGAACCATTGGGAAGTTCAAAATCTGGCACTGCCTCCACCCATCATGGCGAAGAAACATCATGGCAAAGGATCACCCGCGACTCCCCAAGCTGCAAGCCGGAGAATCGCGGACGTGTTGTCGAACTGGAGTTTGAGATGCAGCACAGTCGACACGCCAAGAACGAAACGTCGTGACACCGGGGCCGCTGTCGAACCGTTAACTTTTTGAGCAGGGGGCTGTTGGCTTTGGTCAGAAGCTGCTTGATTCGATAGGAGTACGGTCGCTTGATGGCAAATAACAACTTCGAGATTCGGCTGATGGCGTGCCGGGGCAGAACCAGAAAATGCACGTGCTCGGGCATCAAAACAAAAGGCAACAAGTCGAATCGGTGCCTGATGGTTGCTGCCGTGATCGATTCGCAGAGCATTCTTCGCCAAACGTCGTTGGTCAGCAATGGCATTCGCCGGTAACATGAAAGTGTCAGTTCATGCACCGAAAGGCTGTCTTCGTAATGTTTGACCGTTTTCGATGAGGCATCCCGCCATTGTCACCGACCGTCAAGGCGGTGTCGCCCAATTTCGGTCGTCGACTGGTCAAAAAAACACTGCTGGACGAGCCAGCAGTGGCACCCGAGCGAGTGTCATCGTTTCGACTGCCTCGTGACGAAGTTCAGCGATGTCGCAAATCAGATCATAGAATCGCCACTCCGCCGGGTTGGCCCTGCCGTTTGATTTGGTTTGGTGCGTTTGATCGAGGGTAAGCGTCGCCGTCGGCGACGAATCCGCGTCGGTTGCCCGAAAAAAAAGTGTCCATGTCCATTTCCTCTTGCACTAGCGAATTCGTTCGCTACAATACAACCATTGCAGCGAACGAATTCGCTACATCTACGTCTTGTTTTCTTTGCCGGAGCCTTCGTTCCATGCCGCGTCCAAAGTCCTCGCAGCCGACCGAAGTTGAACTGCAGATTTTGAGAATACTGTGGGAAATCGGACCGTGTGGGGTTCGCGAAATACACGAACGCCTGAAAGCCGACAAAGGCACCAACTATTCGACGACGGTCAAAATGCTAGCCGTGATGCGCGAAAAAAGGTTGGTGAAGCGGAACGAAGAGGCCACTCCGCACGTCTATCGCGCCGCGATGACTCAGGAGCGTGCTCAGAAGAAAATGCTGAACGACCTGATTGCTCGCGTTTACGGCGGTTCCTCCGGCAGCCTGATGCTGCATGCGCTGTCTGCAAAGAAGGCGTCCGCGGAAGAAATCGACGAAATCCAAAAACTGATTGCAAAGATGAAGGGTGACCCATGAGCAGTCTATTTACTGAATTCCTCCATGCGCCAATCGTCGAACGAATCGGCTGGACTCTGCTTCACAGCCTATGGCTGTTTACGCTTGTCGGCCTTGGCCAGTGGATTGTGCTGCACCTGATGAGCCGCGCGCAGGCGAACACTCGGCACCTGATTGAATGCATTACGTTCTTTGCGATGCCAGTGATCTTGGTGGCAACCTATTTTTTGGTGGAACTTCCGATCACCAGAAGTCTGGTCGAAATTGCCGAAACGAATTCAATTACGGTAGGGCCATCGATCGCGGTTGATAGGCCCTTGGCGAGCCCCGTTGCGGATGCTGGTGACGACGCCGAAATCCCGGTCGCAATCAGCGGACAGCCGGTTGCTCCGGCCATTGCAACCGAAGCAGCGGCGGAAGCCCGCGGGTACGAAACACTGTCAAGATTCGTCAGGCCGTGGCTGCCGATGATCGTGACGTGCTGGCTGATTGGAATCGTGTTGTTTTCCTCGCGGCCGTTCGTGGCGTGGCACGCAGTTCGACGGCTGAAGACGAAGGGCACGTCACCCGTTTCGGCTGCGACGGTTGAGTTGCTCAAGCAAACTGCCGACCAGCTTGGACTGCGAAGAACGGTTCGCATCCTGCAATCAGCACTCGTGGAAACTCCGGCGGTCATCGGCCATCTGAAGCCGCTTATTCTCCTGCCTGCAAGCGCGCTGAGCGGTTTGTCGACAGATCAAATTCGAGCACTTCTGGCGCACGAGATCGCGCACATTCGCCGACACGACTATCTGGTCAACGTGCTGCAGACGACGGTGGAAACTCTGTTCTTCTATCACCCGGCGGTGTGGTGGGCGTCGCGAGTCATCCGCAACGAACGGGAGAACTGCTGTGACGATGTGGCGGTTGCTGTGTGCGAGGATCGAGCCACCTATGCCGACGCCCTGCTGGCGATGGACAAGTTGCGGCCCGTGAACCGGTCGCTCGCGTTGTCGGCGAATGGCGGTTCTCTGTTGTGCCGAATTCGGCGGCTGGCGGGGATGACTCCGCGAGATCGATCCTCGTCCAACGGGTGGGCAACGGGACTGATCGTGCTGGCCGCCGCGCTCATGTTCGCGCTTGTATTGCCAATGTCATCGGAGGCAATTGCAACCGTGGACGAAGACACTACGGCGGAAAACGAATGGGGCGAACCCGTCGATGGTTTGCGCATGCGCGTGGTGCCCGTTCACTTCGGAATGAGCGAAGAGAACGTCGACATGAACGCCGTGCAGCGAAAATTCGCAGCTCAGAAGGAGGTCGCGTTCGCCATCGAAATGGAAAACGTTAGTGAAGAGCCCATCAAAGTGCTGGACACCGGATATGGCAACAGCTTTGGCGCTTCGAGCGGTAAGCCGAACACCGACTGGTTCAGTCAGTATCTGTTCACGATCGATTACTTCGACGCGGATGGAACGAAGCTCGAGTACCCACTCGTTGAACACATCATGCCGAGCATGATTCTGGGAAGCACGAAGATCTCCGAAATCGCGGCCGGCGAATCGCACCGATTTCTGATTCGTCCCGAGAAATGGCGCAGCATCCATTACCAGCGACTGCCGCATCGCAAATATTCGGCTGTCGTGCACTATCACGGCCTGGGCAAACGCGCGGCGGATAAAATTCGTGAAGGCAAACCAGATGACGAAGTGCTGACGACGTGGTCTGGAGACGTGGCATCCGTGGCAACAGGATTTCAGATCGCGAGGCCCAAACTGCCGGGAACGATGCTGAATTGGGGGGCACCTGATAACGGGCTGCGCGCCGCATTGTCATTCGCGGAAGCTTTGCCCTGGTACGGCCACGGTCAGAAGCTGGATCTGCTGTTGCACGTTGAAAACGTCGGCGACAAACCAATCACGCTATCCAGCGAGATGTGGTGTTCCGTAGCGAAGTTGACGATCAAGGACAAGAAAGGCAATCAGGTCAAACCCGGACCTACCGTCTCGCGCGGTGGCATTATTCCGATGTGTCGTACGACGCTGAAACCGCGGCAAACGATCATCCTGAATGCCGGCAATCTCGGCGTTGCGAAAACGCAGGCAGAGGCGGACGCCTTTGATTATCTCATGCACGGCGCAATTGTCGTTCCAACTGGCGAGTACCGGCTCTTTCTCAATTTCGATTCTCGATTCGTCCCGCGGATGCAGGACGGCAAGGGAAATCCATTGGCTCCGCTGGATGGTGATTACGTCGGAAAACTCGTGACGGACAGGAAATACCTTTTTCTCAAAGACAAGCCGTTCGACATGGCGGCCGAGGAAGTGGAAAACGCGAGCACTCCGCGGCAGTGGGCTGAGATTTATGTCAACGGCGTTCAGGAACTTCGTACCGCTAACGGCACGTATCCGTCATCCGTGTTCGAGCCCCTTCGAAAGGAGATTCAGAACAACAAAGCACGCCTTAAATCGCTGAATCGTGACCCTGAACCGGGTGCTGAAGCGTGGGAAGCCGCGATCGACGCGCGGGACTCGTGGACTCAGGAAGAACTGCTGGCACATGTCCTGGAACTGTCAGAGTGGGCCCGCTACGTCGTCAGCAAGGCGCACTACGAAAGAGTGGAGGCAAGCGAATATCCTCGTGATTTGCCGAAGCCCGGCAGGATGCCGGCCGCGGGAGAACTTGACGGACTGCCGTTCGGACCCGCCGCCAAAAATGGCCTGCGAGTCGCGTGGGTTTTCGATACGGAAGGTGCTGCCAAGGTCGGCCAGACCCTTGGCGGAAGGATGGTGTTTCATAACTCCGGCGACGAACCTGTCACCTTCAGCGTTGAACCCTGGGGGTGGAGCACTTGGAAGATTCGAAACAAAGACGGCAACGAGTTAAAGGTCCGCCACATTCCGCTCGCGTACTGGCACAGCACCTACGTGAGGTTTCGCCTGGAACCCGGCCAGATCGCGGAGACCATCGGCGAACCACTCGGATTCGGGGCGCTCTCCGTCGTCGACCACACGTTGGCGACAACATGGATCCCGGCAATCGGTGGCGACACGTTGACGGTTTCCGGTGAAGTGAAACTGGGGCACTCGAAGTTCGGAAAGAAAAAACCGGTAGATGACGAATTCATGGAGCCCCTGCGGATCAAACCACGCACGTTCGTAATCACAGGCGGCAGCGTTGTCGATCCGTTGCCAAAAAAGGCGAAGAAAGATCCGGGTCCGCCCGCGGCATCGGCACCGAATGCAGCGCGGGACGATGGTTCGATCAAAAACGAATAGTCGTCCACGCTTTCCACCGAGAACGAAAAATCCTCGCAGCGGAAGCCGACCCCGCGGACGAGGCCCGGATACTCAATAACCGGCAGGTCGGCCAACACTCTTCCCAAACTGTTTCGAAGTGGGAAAGCTGACGCCAACTGTCGAACTGCCAGTTTCTGCAAACGTGCCATCTTGTGCGGAAGCCGGAAACGAATTCCCACTGAGGACACCCTCATTTTTCGCGAGCGGTTAGTCAGAACTGGGCTTCGACGGTCTGGACCGTGTTGTGCTTGCAGAGGTCTCCTTCACCGCCGGCATTCGGGCAAAACGCCAAGCTGCGGCGGTTTGTCCAACCTTCATCAGTTTCAAGAGTCTTGAACTGACATCGGTGTACGCCACGTGTACGCCACCGACGTGAGTTAACGGTCGCTCGTGCTTGACTGTGAGCCATCGTTTTGCGGGCGGCGAGGGGTCGTCGACGGTGTCCCGTCCGTGTTCCATTTAATGAGTTTTCGGCGTCTTGATCTACCGTATGAGTTCTCGGGACGGAATTGAAAGAAGTTACGTATGGAGAACGCTTTGGGCGTATCGCGTCGTCAATCCAACCATTTTCGGGACTGCTCTCCGATGGCTGCGTCGCTTGCAGCCCGGCCTTCATCCTGAGCCGCAGTTGGCACCGGTCGTAGAGCGATAGCGAGAAACGGCGTAACACGCGGCAAACGGATACAAAAGCACGTATCCCGATGGTACGATTTACCGTGTGACGGAATCCTGCGTGCGAGTTAGGCCGAAAGTGTGCGTCCTAACCGTGGTGTGCAATATCTTTCTATTTCCGCGTTAGGCGTGTGATGGCGGTTCGAAAATGACTGGCATCGACAGACGAGAGCTATTGAAGGTGGGGTTGGGAGAAGTATTACTGAAACCCATGGTGTGTTCATTTTCAGTGAATAACCCATCGATATACGAATGTCGCCGTGACTTTCAAATAACGAAAAATTTCGCAACATGAACCGTACGACTGAACATCATAGGAGACTCAAGTGCCTAATTCCGGCTTCGTCGCCATCGACACAAATCAATTGTCCTGGGAAGAACGTTTCAAGGAAAACATCGGCCGCACGCTCTTTCGCAAAGAGATGTTCTGCGATCCAGACACGGGCATGATGGTGCAACTGGTGCGGTATCCGGCGGGGGTCGTCGTTCCGAACCATACGCATCCGTGCGGTCATGGTATGTTCGTTCTCGAAGGTAGCCTGGCGACGAACCGTGGCACGTTCGGGCCTGGTTCTTTCGTCTGGTACCCTGAAGGTGAAACCATGGAGCACGGCGCCAGCGCGGAAGAGGACGTCGTCGTACTGTTTATTACCAACAAAGCTTTTCGCATCGATTACGTTGAACCTTGATCGATACCGGTAATTCTGCAATTTGGTGATGGTCATAATTTAACGACCGTTTTCGCTTGCGCGCGACTGCGGCCAGTTGACCCGTGTTCGATCGGCGTCGAATCTCATCCGGCGAGAGCCACAGCTCGCTTCGGTCCCCGTTTGGAAGTTCAAAGTCTGGCAGTGTCTCCACCCAGCATGGCAAAGAAACACCCGCGACTCCCCAAGCTGCAAGCCCGAGAATCGCCGACGTGTTGTCACTCAAGTTGAAACGCTATTTCTTCCGCTTGATGCGGAAGTAGCCGAATCCGGTTGTGGCCAGGCCCAGAAGCGCCCATATCGCGATGCTGGCAGGCTCGGGGACGGGTGATGTTGAGCCCGAATTGAAAGACTCGATGCTAACATCGTCAAAGTAAAATCCTTGCGGATCGCGAAAGAACCCGGCACTACTACCGTCTAAAGTGTTGAACGGCGGCTCGGGATCTCGAATGTGGAACATCACGTGGTTGACATCCAGAATCGCTAATGGCCCGAAGTTGCCCTCGCGCCAAGACTCCCAAGTATTGAAGAATCCCTGAGAGGCGCCATCAATTAGAATTTCGACGGAATCATTGCTATCGAAACCACCGGGGCCGTCGGGAAACATGCCAATCAGGTCGACGGTATGCCAGTCGCGGTCGACCACGCCGAAATCATGAAATACGAAATTGTTTCCCACCGTGTCAAAGAAACCGACATTGACGCCGCCCGCGGCCGTGTGATTTAAGCGGAAAAGCGTTTTTCGATCATCACTTGCTTGCCCAGCTCCGCTGGAGGGCGCGAAGTCGACATCGATCTTCGTGCCGTCGGCCATGGACGACACCGCTTTGAATGCGAAACTCAAGCGAAAGGAGTCAAACGCAGCGCCCGTGGTCGATTCACCCGCGGCACCGACGGTGGGAGTTTGCGGCATACTGAAACTTCCGTTGGGATTGCCGCTGGGAGAACGATTCGAGAGCCTCCAAGCCTTCGAACCCGAGTTGGCGTTGCCCGCGCCCAAATCAACGATTTCCTGGTCGATGTTCGCCAAGGCATTATTCGCGCCGGGGATGAACCATCCTTGCTGGCCGTTGATCGAGCCAAGCGTGAAGGACTCGAAATTGGTGATGTACTCGTCGGCACTCGCGGTCCCGGAGAACATGCAAGCATGGAGAAGGGATAAGCAGAGGAGGACGAAAGGGGAACGGAGGTTCATACGGCTGTGTCCTTGGGTTTGATTCGCAATGGCGGCTACAGGCTGGGGAAGCCCGGCTAGACAGACAGCGATCGTAGGAGTGTGGGGGCAGCAAACGTAGTGCCAAAACCACTCTTTGGATGTGTCGTTACTCCCCTCCGAGGTGTGAGGCGCGCCCTAACTGTAAATGCGACAACAGGTTGGACATTATTGCTGAGCTTTACATGCACCCACGCGATGGGCACGGAGGTGTAAGATCCCCATTACAGGGAAGCGCTAACCTGTGAATCTAGCGTTAAACGTCTTGGAGGCGTGGCTGTCTGATGAGTACTGTTGGGCAAGGCAAGCTTTCCGTGCGATGGTGACGGCGATTTATTTCGCCTTCTGCTTCATTGGAGTGTCTCCATGCCATGCGGCCGACTGCGGCATGTGAAACATCGAGAAGGATGTTTGGATCGGATAATTGCAAACGCAACCGACCGAAAAGCAAGGCGCGTTGAGCAATCCCTCGGCCGCTACCAAGCTGTTGCTGCAGCCCGATCGCAGGTTGCGAATCGCGTACTCCTTGCCGCTTTCGATGTCGACGTAGGTCGCACAGTTCGACCTCAAGAACAACAAGTTCTTTCCACCCACCGCGTAGTTGCAGCCGCCCCGGCGGAACAGCGCCGAACCGCTGACCAGTTCTCCCGTACCGACATGGTAAGTGTGTCCCGTCTGGTTGATGAACGTCTCGGGTCCGAGGATCAACGGCTGTTGGCCGCGCATCGGCTTTTGCCAGACTTGCTCGCCGGACTTGGCGTTCAGGGCGAACGTCTGATTCGCCTTTCCGGCCAGCAGCAAATCCTGTTCGATCGAATACGCCAGCCAGTCGTCCTGAGTTCGCATGCCCATGAAGTGCAGGCTGGTCAAAGTTGCCGGCGGATCATCTCGAACCGTTTTCCATAGCTGACGACCGGTGCGAGCGTCGAGAGCCAAAATGGTCGACGGCAACGATTTCACTTCTTCGCCGCGGCGGCTCATCAAGCCAATCTCTTCCGGCGAATGCGAATCAATACAAAACACGCGATCGCCCCACAAAGCAATCGCCGCCGTGTTGTATCGCAATTTAGCGGGCCGGCTCCACAACTGCCGTCCCGATTCCCGGTCCAAGGCGACCAACAGTTCGCTGTTCCAACGTCCCTTGCTGATCGCATTCTCTTTGTTGAAGCGGATGGCGATCAGGATGATCTCATCGCCAACGCGAATGTCGCTCGCGCTAACCGGAACATCGGCGGGCCGTTTGACGTCAATCTCAAACGTGTCTCGCGGCTCGCCGTTGGCCGGATCAAGGACCAGGCATTTTCGCTCGTCGGCGACGTACACAGCATCCGGCATCGACGCGTAACGGGCCGAACCGCCCAGCTTGCGCGACCACAGCAACCGTCCCGTATAAGCATCGACCGACTTGAGCGTATTGGTGGCAACCTGCAACGCAAACAGCCGTCCGCCCGCAACCTGCGGCTTGAGTCCGTGGCCGTAATCCTTTCGTTTGTAAAAACCGTGATCTCGACCATCGCCATACCACAGCACGGCGAGCGGAGCTTGCACAAGTTCGTCGCGCGAGAAAAACGACCTGGCCGCGTCGCCCGTTTCATGAGACCACGCGGAACTGCCGGGCAACGGTCCGGTCCGCTTGAGGACCAACAGCTTGTCGGTTGTATGGCTCTTCACACCGGCGAATTGATCCGGCGACACGGACTCCAAAAGGACATCGGCCCGTGGCTTATCGAGAGGCAGGCACAACGTGCCGCCATACGGCCGTAAGCTGTCGTAAAGCGTCAGCAGGCGCGAGTTCGCTTCGAGCTGCAGTTTCTCCGCGTCTTCAGTGACGATCAGATTGGCAAGGTACGGCGGCAGCCTGGCCTCGGTCGGCTCTTCGACAATCGCTTGAAAGCGTGTCCGAAATCGCTCATCCGCTCCGAAGATTCGCCGCAGCCGATTGATGATCTTCGCATCGCCATCGACCGCGATCACGTTGAACCGGCTCTGCCTGAGCAAATCCTCAACGAGCCGCCCGTTCTTCAGCCCGGCGACGATGGCGTAACCTTCATCATCGGCGGTTGCGTCGAGAACGGCTATCGCCAGTTCAGCCCCATCATCGGCTTGCCCTTCATCTTCGGACCGCGCGAGTGTGTGGTGTCGCGCATCGACAGCCTCGCCACCGAAACAATGAATCGATCCATCGCTCGTGACCACGAACAGCCGATCGCTGGCGGCCAACATACTTGTCGGTTCGGCCGGCAATTGTTTCGACCACACAACCGCGGCGGGCTTGTCCGTATCAGCCGCCAGTTCAATCGCCAGCAGGTTCGGTCCGCTGTGACCATACAGCCGCTTACCCGCCTTGACCAAACATTTTGTCTCAAGTTTCTTTCCAGCCAGCGGCGTCTTTAGCTTCCACAATTCGGGCGCGTCCCAACGCGCGGGCTTGATGTCCTTGCCGTTGAACTGCTGGTCTTGAAGGGAAGTAGCCGCCTTCTTCAGATCGTAGGCATAGACAACGCCGTCGTCGATTCCATACGCGATTCCGCCATCGATAACCGAACGATAATCGCACCCGGGCAGAAACTTGTAGGGGAACAGCGGACCCTCGAAGAGATCGACCTTCGAACTGCTCCAGCCTTCGGGCGCATCTTTGCCCGCCGCCGCCCAGCGACTGGCAATTTCACGGCCATCCTTCAAGCTCACCACTCCGGTCCGGCCCACCAGCGCGAGGTCTCCACTGACAACAACCCGGCTGTCGCCGTTGCGATAGCCTTGAACGAAGTAATGCAGCTTGCCAGTTTTCCGATCGAGCCGTGCGGGCATCGACCGTCCGTTCGGCACGATCAACATGTCGCCCCGGACTAGCATGTGTCCTTGCGGCGAGATGCCGGATTCCTGTTCATAGTTGTGATCGACGCGGACGTTTTCGATCGCATGGCTATTGTCGTTCGTCCAAATGACGCGTCCCGACCGGGCATCGACGGCGCGAACAAACACACCCATCGTCGGCCAGATTCCAGCTCCAAAATAAACCACGCCATCGGCAACCACCGGCCCGCCTCGCACGGGCCAGAACGACACCAGCCGCGCGTTGCCAAGATGCCGATACCGCTCACGATCTTCCGGCGCTCCCGACACTTTCCACGCTAACTCGCCACTGGCCGCATCCACGCAGTACAGCCAACCGTCGTCCGATCCGAAACAGACGCGTCCGTCAAAGGCGACCGGTGCCAATCGGACCGGTCCGTCGGTGTAGTAGCGCCAGAGTTCGTCACCGCTTGCGCAGTCGATCGCGGTCAGGCTTCCGTCGACCATCGAGCCCACGAACATTCTTGAACCGAGCACCACCGGTTCGTACGACGCATCGAAATGCAAACGCGCTTCGTTCGGCCAGGCAGGCAGCGGAGCGCCAAACTGCCGACTCCACTGTAAATGCAATTCGGGCGGCAATTCCGCGGACGACGCACCCGTGCGAAGCGGGTCACCACGCCACATCGGCCAGTCGGCGCAGTACCCATTCCCACTCGGAAGGATCGCGACGATCGCCAACAGCAAGCCAAGCAGTCGTAAACGGAGCATACGTCATCACCTTTCGGGAATTTCGAGTATGGAACTTAATTCGGCGGTGTCAGATTCAAGTCGTTAGTCACGAGTATCATTATCTCTTGACCTGGTGCGGTGTTTCAAACGACGCTTCTGGGCCCGAGGCCCCGTTTCGTTGGAAGCGGGGCACTTGCGCGTTTGTAACATATGGACGCCATCTCTTTTCCTTGGTTTCCAGCAGTTTCTTGACAAATCGATTTCAAAAATAGTTGCAAAGAAAATTGAGTCGCCGAGATTTCAAGAAATATGCGACGCGCCGACGCTTCGTAATTCGAATCGCGGCTTCCTTCACTGGGCTCCGTCCAGGCAATAACCTTGGATGCCAATGACGGATTCGTCTAGGAGTGCTTGCCTCCCCAGCCCCATCTACCTTCCATTCTACGCAATTCCGGCCAAACGTTCCACGTACAGCGAAACTGGATCAGCAATCGCCGCCCACGGACGGTTCATTCGGCTCCCGCATTGCACAGGGGCCTGCTTTACGTGCGTAATGAACTGCTCCGCGTAAGTCTTCGTGATTCCATTTCAAGTTCGACCTCGCCCACCACGGCCCAAGGCTCGCGGCAACTGTCACCGGCGTCCCGCCTGCCGCAGCCGGACCGGCCGCACCACAAGTTCTTGCCTGGCGATCCCAGCGATCTACCCGATCCGGCGCGCACGCACGTTTCTCTGTGTGAGATACTTCCCGCTCCATGCGTTTGCGAAGCACGTTCCCCTTTAGTTAAGATGACCAGTGAACACTGCTTGACGTGTCTGCATCCGCATGGCGGCTCGTCACGGTGCGGCAAACTACATCGCACGATCCAACCGTCTCAACGCAGCCGGATAGATCGCAATTCGTTAGGTCCTAACTGTCACATGGTTCGTAGTCGCCACTTTCTGTTGATCTTGTCGGCGATCGCCATGGTCGGGTGTGCCGACCAGTCCGGTCCAGATCCAGCACTCGCGACGCGACCGCGGACCGCTGACCCGGCCGTTGCCGGCACGGATAAGAAACCGAGAAGGTATTCCGTGTTTTCGTCAGACGGAGTTGGCTATTTGCGACTTCCAAACAATCCGCAAACGCGGGAGTTTCTCATTTGGGCGCACGCGAAATATGCTCCCTTTTGCGGTGTGAACCTGGATCATGAAGAAAACTGCGTGGCCGTAAATGTTCACCCTTGCTACGAAGTGAGCGACGAAGAACTCAAAGTGATTTCCGGTCTGAGAAAAGTCGAATCATTGGCGTTTGATGGGCATGCAATTACTGACGAAGGATTGCGGCATCTCGAAACCATGCCGGTCTTGAGAAAGCTGAGGATGTTTTCGGTTTCTAAGATTTCAGACGACGCTCTGGAACGCCTCAGGCGGACAAGATCGGATTTGGAGATTGAGTTACCGTAGATTTCGCCCACTTCCCAATTTGTTTAGTTATTGACCTTTTTGTCCAGTTATGGTAGGAAAGTGGATAGCCCACCTTCAAAGTGGTGGCCACTTCAGGTGCGCATGCTACTTTGAGCCCTCCCGCCTTCACGGAGTATCCGACCATGCTGACTCTGCATTCCGGCAACCGGCACATGTACTGCGATGGTGTTTCACGTCGAAGCTTTTTGACGATTGGCGCCCTTGGCTTGGGCGGTTTTACTCTGCCGAATTTGTTGCGAGCCGAGGATGCCGCCGGAATTGGCTCGTCGCACAAAGCGGTCATTAACATTCATCTGAGCGGCGGGCCGTCGCATCAGGACATGTTTGACTTGAAGGCCGACGCGCCGGCGGAATACCGGGGCGAATTCAATCCCATCCAGACGAACGTGCCGGGCATCGACATCTGCGAACACATGCCGCGGCTGGCGCAAATGGCGGACAAATACGTCATCCTGCGTTCGCTCTTCGGTTCGGTTGGCGCGCATTCCAACTATCAAACACACTCGGGCTTTGGGGAGCGCGATTTGCAGATTGTCGGGGGCCGCCCGGCCCTCGGCAGCGTGGTTTCAAAGCTGCAAGGCGCCACCGACAGCGGCGCTCCGCCCTTCGTTTCCAGCAACGGCGGGAATTCGGGATTCGTCGGACCCACCTACAAGCCGTACAAACCGGACGGCGCGGGCCGCAATAACTTGCGACTGCAATCGGGGCTGTCCGCCGAACGGTTGGGCAACCGGACGAATCTATTGGCGTCGTTGGATCGGATCCAACGCGACGCGGATACCTCGGGGGAAATGAACGCGATGGACGTCTTCACGCGCAAGGCGGTCGAAGTGGTGACCACCGGCACGCTGGCCGACGCGTTGGATGTAAGCAAGGAAGATGCTAAAGTCAAAGAGCGCTACGGCGACCGCGACGGTGCCAACTTCCTATTGGCCCGGCGGCTCATCGAAGCCGGCGTGCGAGTCGTTTCCTTCAACTGGGGCGGCTGGGACACGCACCGGCAGAATTTTGTCACGCTCAAACGCCAGTTGCCAAAACTGGACACCGCCATGAGTGCTCTGATCGAAGATCTGCACGCGCGCGGGATGGGCCAAGATGTTTCGATCGTCATGTGGGGCGAATTCGGCCGCACGCCGCGTATCAACGCCACGGCCGGCCGAGATCATTGGCCCAAACTGTCGATGGGATTTCTGGCTGGCGGCGGAATGCGAACGGGCCAAGTGCTAGGCAGCAGCACGCGCAACGCCGAAGCCGCGCTGGATCGGCCGGTTCACTTCCAAGAGGTGATGGCGACGCTGTATAAGAATATGGGAATTGACGCCGAAAACGTCAAAGTGTTCGACCCCGCCGGAAGGCCGCAATACTTGCTGGAGCATCGCACGCCGATTCAGGAACTTGCCTAGTTGGACAGCGCCACGCTGGTGCCAAACTTCGCGTTCACTGTGTGATTGCAATTGTGGTGATTGCAATTGTGAGCGGCAAGGCGCTAGCCCTTAGATTGCGCCACATTTTTGTTTGTTTTTGTGTGTCTGGTTGTTTCATTTTTGTTTTTTGAGTTTGCGGCCTCGGTTACGTTTATGCGGCGAGGCCAGCAGGTTGGATACGACGCGAGAGATTGTACTGGCAAGAATGGTATGCTGGCACTCGCATCGCTAGAGGCTTGATCGTCCGCGAACGATTGAGAGCGACGGATTGGTTTACCTGGTCGATGGTTCATGGAAGGCCCTACTGTTCTGATTCGCGAAGGGTCGTTGCTAATTCTGGTGCGGACCAGTTATTTCTATTTCGCTGCGGTGTGCGGCAAAAATTAATGGCGAGAATAACAACTGCCCTAATGAAGACTTATGTCGCGACCTAACCGCAACTATCGGTCCGCCGTTTTGAAAGCCGTGAAAACGGCGGCAGCATGTAGCCATGGGCGTCAGCCCATGGATCAAGGAAAGCCCCACGTCTAGCCGCGAAAGCGGCGACAGCAGTTCCAGACTTGTTGCTCCGTTCTTTGTGCGGTCGCCGCTCTCGCGGCTTTTCCTCACGTTGCGGATGTCCACCACGAGCCCGCCTGAAAAAAATTGCCGCATACTCGCTGCGGATCTGTTTGCGAAGCACCTTCACCATGCGTTAACATGAGCGCAGAGTCGCGTTTCCTGGCGTGACGGTATCCCCATAGCGGCTTGTCACGAAGCGGCAAATTTCAACGCACGATCTAACCGTTTAAAAGCAGCCGGATAGATCGCGTTTCGTTATCGCAATTCGTTCGTCTGCAAGACCATGCCGATCTTTTGGTCCAAACATCTTCTCAACTCTGACATCAAGTGTTTTGAAGCACGGCGACGCTACGTCGACTTTATGCGTCAGAAGATCGAGGTCACGGGCGACGATTACTCAGCGACCATGACAGGCGGTTGGCTGAATGTCCGAGGAACGATCTCGGAGGAAACTGGTTTCTACGAACTGGACCGAGATTCCATGAAGTTGCGAAACATCGGCCCTCCAGCCGGTTCGTCGGCAGCTAAAGAGACAGCCCGGCTGGACAACTGCGACGCGACGGAAATCGCGTCTTATAGTATCACTGATCGCTTCTTGATTTTGACGATCGCGGAAATGAATGAGCTTCGCTCGTCTCGCGACTTCCAATTACGCCAAGAGTTTGGGTGGATGTCGTCACTCGTTCTCTTGGAAAACGGCGAAATTGTTGGGCAATTTGCCGCATCCCCTCTGGCATCATCATCGTACAAGATTCGTGTTCAAAAACATGTGCCGCGGGAAATCGTCCTGCTGTCCGTTTGGATTGCAATGGTCAGAACGGCGTTCGGGTGATCTCGGGCGGCAATCCGAAGTGACGAATGAGCGAGGATAGACATCGGGAGTATCCACCCGAAGGTCAAGTCCTATGTTCAGCGTCAGTCCTCAATCATCGCTCGCGCGTGGCGACTGCATCGTGATTTTGTGCTGGATCTTGCTGATGAGGTTGGCGCATTGGGCTAGGAAGATCGAGAACGCACGGTCGCCCCGCAGATCTTCGTGAGTCAGTTCCTCTAGCGCGCGGAGCTTGATGTCGGTGACTTCGTCCAAGTATCGGTTGAGTTGCCCGGCGTCGGTTGCTCGGAGCAGGGCGCGTTCTACTTTCAGTGTCTCGGCCAGGAACAGATCCAGGCGATCCTTTTCGGCTTGCATGCGCGTCTGGCGTTCGTCTTCCTTCAGCCGCCGCCAACGATCCCACACAAGGTAGAGGCCCGCCACCAAGGCGAACAGTAACTCCCGGGCTCCGGCCAAGCCTTCGATCACCGTCGCCAGCCAGCCGACGTGGTCGAACGGATCGAAGTAGCGGCGCGCGGCGGGATGCAAACGACGTGGAACCATGTCGACCGCATCGTCGGGAGAAATCAAGTTCGGAAAAGTGACTCCCAGATCCTGTTCGTAGAGTGCGTCCATGGTCTCGCTGACAATGATCGACGGAGCGTCTTCACGAGCGACCAGCAGCGCGGTGGCCGCCACGGTTGGGATGTCGGTGGCGGGCACGGCGGGGTCGGCTGAATAATAGCCGGTCGGGATGGTGACGTGTTCAAAATGGGCATATTCAGCCGCCATCGCCTTGGCATGCAAGGGAAGCAGGTCGAAGTCGCCGCTGGCCAGCACCCGGTGCACGCTGGGGTTCTTCATTCCCGTGGTCACGATGGCCGCGTCGAGTGCCGGATCTTCGAGCAACTGCCGCACATACCTCGTGTTTTCCTTCAAGTCATCCAGTGACAGCCCGTAATTCTCCAGCACATTCCGAGCGCTCTCCCGATATCCCGACCCAACCGGCCCCACGGCCACGTTTCTTTCCTTCAGATCGTGAATCGTGTGGATATCACGGTCCTTGCGCACGATCACATGCACGACATCGCGGTACAGCGGAGCGACCACCGCCAACCCGCGCAGCGAAACGGCTCCCGACTGCACGATTGCCAGCTCTGTCTTTCCCGACCGCAGCCGCGCATGGTTGTCGATCGAGCCATCGGTGGAAAGCACCACGACCTTGCTGGTGGTACGCGCCGCTAGCGCTGTCTGGAGTTCTTTTCCAAACCGGTAGTACTGGCCATCCGATTCGGCGGTCGCGATCCGCAGAGTAGTCGGCAGCCGATCCCTGGAAAAATACCACATCGCCAGCGAGGCGATCAAAATGGCAACCATTCCCCAGGCGACATATTTGCGGAGCACCGTCGTGCGCGGAATTTGCATGTGAAGTCCTTGAGCCACTACTTACGAACCGTTCGGAGGCCGTCAGGCGGAGCCTCCCGGCAGGCTTTCCTTGTACATCTTACGATGGTTTCTTACCATTCGAACAAATTGCCAAATAGACGGAGTTGTGTAAGATCCGCGATCATCCTGCGATATTGCTTCTGTTGTGAGAGATGTATAGTTTTCACAAACATAAGAGAATGCCTCGGGTATTTTACTCCTCGCTGTCTTGAGATTCGTCTCCACGGTTTCTCGCAAAGTTGCACAGAACTGTATTGGATATCTTCTCTGAAAGAGAATGTCTCCTTTGTCAATTTGGTTGCTAACTTGATGGATCGTGAATCCCGTCTCCTTTCTTCCTTCATGAATGGGCCAAATGATGCTCTGGGCCCCTTGAAAGTCTGGAAGTATTTCATTGTGCAAGTTTACCATGCCGAATTTCGGAATCGAAAATACACTCTTCGGAATGTAGCCATTGCCAAGCGAAAGTCCCAAGTCCGCATTTGCCTGTCGAAACGCTTTCTTTGTTGTTTCGCAATTTATGAATGGAGTTTCTGTTAGCTCAACATGAAGGGATCTACAAAGTACATGAATATCGTCCGTATCATTATCAGCATACCAATCTCGCATTCTGAGGCCATTCAAGGCACCGAGACATCCGATCTTGACTAACTTACGAACCTTGCGCCGTATGCTCTTCTTTCTATTTGGAGAAATTCCATGAGCCAGCACGGCTCCCACGACCTCCATGTTCTTATTGTTACACAATGCAGGTAGAACTCTTGAGGCAATTCCTCGCACGCTTGAGGTGAGGATAATAATCCTCATTCTTTCGCCTCCATGTTGCCTCGGGCAAAATACATGACGTGTGAGATTGGCCACTGTGCTTCGAAATGATGTCTCGGGATACTGAAGACACCGGTCTGACCCGGCAGGACCGTGCCCCGGTAGGCACCAAAGCAAGCTGTGTAACCCGCCGTTTGCACCGTGTCTAACGACACATCATCCGCGTCAGCTAATCTCCCATAAGGCCACGATATATATTTGCATTTATAATCTAGCATGGCTTCCAATTCTGTTTTTGAGCCAAGGACTTCATCCTCGAGCAAATCCGCGTCATGAGAGATTTCGGAAAATCGAGCGTGAGTCTTGGTGTGCGAACCAATTTCATATCCCTGGGAAAGCACTTCCTTCAAATCTTCCAACCTGAGCGTTTCAATTGCAGCGTTGTAGCCGGTAACGCTCGTGCAATAGAATTGCGATTTCTTCCAGTTGGCTCCAATCAACGAGGAAGGAACAAAGAATATGGCGGGAACCGAATGCGACATTAGGATTGGGAGGGCGTTGGTGAAATTGTTACGAAATCCGTCGTCGAAAGATAAGTGATAGTATCTTTGATCGATTTGCCTTTTCCCTTGAAGCATTTGAATGCATGTGTCGGTATCAACGAACTGCCCGGTCGCCTTTAGTTTCACGATCAAACGTTCAAAAGCATGCCTCTGATCATCGAAGACATAGTGACAATAAAGACACCGCAGAAAACAAGCGTCGGAGCGTCGGTTCACTGCGGAGGAAACAGATAGTACGGCGTCTCTAAGAAGAGATCTAGATTTTTGAGTAAGATTAGAGGGGAGCGATACCGCTTGTCGAAGGTTCGTTGCGTACTCGTTGGTATGCACGTTCGTCATTTCAGTTCCGTAGGGCGGTATACTACACGATTTCTAAACATCACACCGCAATTCACGGGGCGCTCGACAGCTCCCAACGAGGAACGGAATGTGCCGTGCTTTAGGTTCCTTTCACCTGGCGAATCGTACGCTAGGGCCGACTCGTCGCGCGACCGTTACGTTCATGCCAGAATGCCAGTGACCGGATGATGCTCTTCAACACCGGTTAGCCGATAGTCGAGGCCCTGGAAGCGATAACTCAAGCGCTGATGATCGAATCCTAGCAGGTGTAAAATCGTCGCGTTGAGGTCGTGGACGTGGACTCCGTGGCGCTCGCGATCCACGATGTTGTAGCACCAGTCGTCGGTTTCGCCGTAGGACATGCCGCCCTTGATTCCACCGCCTGCCATCCATATCGAAAAACAACGGGGGTGATGGTCGCGGCCGAAACTGGTGGCGTTGCCGCCTTGTCGGTAAACGGTGCGGCCGAATTCGCCACCCCAAATGACGAGCGTGTCGTTGAGTAGTCCTCGTTGCTTGAGATCGAGTACGAGCGCCGCGGATCCTTGGTCGACTTCCTTGGCGATCTTGGGATGTCGTTGCGGCAAGCCGCCGTGATGGTCCCAGCCTCGATGATAGATTTGAATGAACCGCACACCACGCTCGGCCAGCCGGCGGGCCAGCAGGCAGTTGGCCGCGTGTGTTCCTGGAATCTTGGCGTCGTCGCCATACAGCTCGAAAGTGTTTTGCGGTTCTTTGGAAACATCCGTTAAATCCGGGACCGACATCTGCATGCGGTAGGCCATTTCGTAGGCGGCAATTCGAGTGGCGATTTCCGGATCGCCCACTTGCTGGGAACGCAAGTTGTTCAGGCTGGCGATTCCGTCCAGCAGCTTGCGGCGGTCTTTGAGATCGGCACCGGTGGGATCGTTCAAATAGAGTACCGGGTCTCCCGACGATCGCAGTTTCACGCCTTGATGATTGGACGGCAAGAACGCGCTGCCCCACAGCCGGGCGTATAGCGGTTGAGCTTGCGTGTCGGAGTTTTTGTCCAGCAAGACGACATACGCCGGTAGGCTTTCGCTTTCGCTCCCCAATCCGTAGCTGACCCAGGCTCCCAAGCTCGGACGGCCCGGTTGTTGATGGCCGGTTTGAAAGAAGGTGATCGCCGGGTCGTGGTTGATCGCCTCGGTGTACATCGAACGAATGATGCACATCTCGTCCGCAATCTTGCCGTGCCATGGCAGCAGGTCGCTGATCCACTGGCCGGATTTGCCGTGTTGTTTGAACGGCATGAACGACTTGGCGGCGGGGAACGACCGCTGTCCGGACGTCATGCCGGTTAGCCGTTGGCCGTCGCGGATGGAGTCGGGAAGCTCTTGGCCGTTCAGCTTTTCTAGCGATGGCTTGTAGTCGAATGTATCGATTTGTGACGGCGCGCCCGATTGGCACAGGTAGATTACGCGTTTAGCCTTGGCGGGAAAATGCGTGGGACCGGTTCGGCCCGGCGCATAACCCGGACCGTTATTCCGGGCCAGTGAAGGCTGGGCGGCAGGTGCATCCGCCGAGAACAGAGATTGCAATGCCACGCCTCCCAAGCCAATGCGGGCGCTGCGGCCTAGGAACGCGCGACGTGTTGGACTATCGAACATCGAAGCTTATCCTTCGCTGACAAATTCGTGTTTTGAAAATTCGATTGTGGTGCGGCCGTCTCGGCTGCAGCGGGCAGGCGGGACGCCTGCACCACAACAAAACACCACCACAACAACAACAACAACACCACACTTGCAGTTTCTATCCCTTGGTAACGAACTCACTGAGATTCAATAACACTCGCCCGAGCGTGGTCCAGGCCGCTAGTTCGGCCTGATCGAGTGACGGGTCGACATTTGATTCGCCGACGGCGAGCAACCGCGCGGCGGCCTTGGAGTCTTTCTGGTATTGAAGGTGGCGCTGTTCAAAAATCTTCTTCAGCACTTCCGCCTCCTGGTCGCTGGGGCGACGAGCCGTGCAAAGCCGGAAACCGTATTCGATTTGCTGCTCGACCGTCGCGCCGCCTTCGGTCATCATTCGCTGGCCCAGGTGCCGCGCTGCTTCGACGAACTGTGGATCATGCAACATGACGATCGCCTGCAGCGGCGTATTGGTCCGCGACCGGCGAACGACGCAATACTCGCGTTGCGGGGCGTCGAACGTCGCCATCGAAGGCGGCGGCACGGTTCGTTTCCAAAACGTATACAGACTGCGGCGATACAGCTTGTCGCCGGCATCTTGTTTGTAGACTCGCGAATAGCCGGGACGATTGTTGATTTCCTGCCACAGTCCCGTTGGGTGATAAGGAAACACGCTGGGGCCTCCGAGCCGCTCGGTCATTAGGCCGCTCACCAACAAAGCGCTGTCGCGAATGACTTCGGCATCCAATCGAAATCTGGGTCCCCGCGAAAGCAGCCGATTGTGCGGATCGCGAGCCAGCAGTTCGGGTTTGACATGGGACGATTGCCGATAGGCGGCCGACATGACGATTTGCTTGAGCAACCCTTTGACATTCCAGCCCGATTCAACAAATTCGACCGCCAGCCAATCGAGCAGTTCCGGATGGCTGGGCCACTCACCTTGCGAGCCGAAATCTTCCGCCGTTTCGACGATGCCGGTACCGAACATATGTTGCCAGTATCGGTTGACCGTGACGCGGGCTGTCAGAGGATTCTCTGGCGAAACCAGCCAACGAGCCAGGCCGAGACGATTTCGCGGTAACGCTTTGTTCATCGGTGGCAGCGCGCTGGGCGTGCCCGATTCGACGGCGTCGCGCGGCTTGTCGTATTCTCCGCGAAACAATACATGCGTCGTCCGCGGCTTGGGAATTTCGGCCATCACCATCGTGGCGGGCGTCTGCTGAAGGTCGGCTTGTCTTTGGCGAGCCTGCTTCAATTCCGCGACCGCCATGCGTTGATCTTTGGAACCGAATTGCTCGACGAGATACTCATTCAGCCGAACACGTTCGGCGGGATTGCGCGCGTCGTTGGACTTTCGCGCGATCGCCGCGATTTCGGCGGGCACTTGTTTGATCGGGCGCGAGGCGAGGGCTAGACGAAAGCGGCCGATGCTGTGGCTGCCACCGAAGCGATGCTGCAGTTGCACGCGCACCTTTCCCGTTACGTCGGGCAGCAAGGGCTGAGCGAGCTTGAACACGGCGACGCGGTTTTCAAACTTGGTGTTGCCGTCAATGGCCCAGCCCGTTTTGTCGAGTTTGCCGTCGATGGCGAGCGAAATGTGATAGTTGCGCTGCGAATAGTCAGCCTCGGCGGAAGCAATCTTGACCGGCTTGAACTCGTCAGGCGCGGTAGCCGAAGAAGCGGCCACTTGGAACTCGCTGAGCACAAAGTTGCCGTTGAACGCGCGTCCCGTGCTGCTGCTGACGAGCGACTTGTCCTTCAACGCTTCTAGGCGGATGGCGTGTATCGGCCGTTCGCTCGCCAGCACCAGTTCGTAAGTTTCGACCGGCGGATTCTTGCCAGTGGCCAAAATGCTCTGATCCGACTGGACCACAAGTTCCGCTCCGCCCGCCGATTTTTGAGTGGCCGGCAGCACAATCGTCCATTGGTCCTTGACGTCTTCGCCGACCTGACGGGCCCAAGCGGCCAGGTCTTGCTCGATGGTGGCGGCGAGTTTTTTGAAACGCTGTTCCGCCGCCGCAAGCCGCTGGCCGGCCTGCGACATTTCGCGAGTTTGCAACGGCGAGCTGACTTTGATTTTTGGATTGAATCCGTTCAGTCCCCGTTCAGGCACTTGGTTGAAGAAGGCGAAGAACTGGTAGAACTCGCGCTGCGAGATCGGATCGTATTTGTGGTCATGACAACGGCCACACGTCATTGTCAAACCGAGCCACACGCTGGACGTCGTCACCACGCGGTCGACAACGTATTCCGTCCGATACTCTTCATCGATCACGCCGCCTTCGATCGTGATCGGATGATTGCGGTGAAAGGCGGTGGCCAGCTTTTGTTGGTCGGTGGCATTGGGCAGCAGGTCGCCCGCCAATTGCTCAATGGTGAACTGGTCGAACGGCATGTTCGAGTTGAAGGCATGAATGACCCAATCACGCCAGACCCATTGCTCGCGTTCCAGATCGTACTGATAGCCGTTGGTGTCCGCGTATCGCGCGGCGTCCAACCAATAGCGGGCCATGTGTTCGCCGAATCGATCGGATTGCAGCAGCCGGTCGACAACCGACTTCCAAGCATCTTGCGAGGTGTCATTCTCGAAGGCTTCGACTTCAGCGGGCGTTGGCGGCAATCCGATTAGATCGAGCGAAACGCGCCGAATCAGTTCGGCGCGGCTGGCTTCGGGCGACATCGTCAGATCCTCCGATTCAAGCCGTCGCTGAACAAACCGGTCGAGCGCGGCACGGATCTTGGAATCGTCCTTGACAGCCGGCGCTTTAGGCCTTCGTGGCGGGATAAACGACCAATGGCTTTCGAATTTAGCCCCCTGCTTGATCCAGCGTTTGAAGAGTTCGATCTCACCTGCCGTCAGTTCTCGACCGGAATCGGCGGGCGGCATTCGCAAATCGGGATCGTCGCTGGTGATGCGTTTGACCAGTTCGCTGCTCTCCGGGCTGCCGGGCTTGATCGCGGCTACGGCGGATGCTTCGACGTCCAGACGCAGGTCGGCCTCGCGCTTCTTTTCATCGGGTCCGTGACAAGCCAAGCACTTTTCGGAAAAAATTGGCCGGATGTCACGATTGAAGCTGACTTGGTCGTCGGCTCGGCTCTCGGCCGCCAGCAACGCGGTTAGGCAGAAAAACCAGGATATTTTGCCGCTTATGCGAATCATGGACGCTCATCTCCACTGGATCGATTGCGGTTGGAGGTCCAGCATTGGGCCTGCGAAGACAGGCTACTGGCTGGAGGTTACATGATGGTGGAATGTTGTTGCATTTGAATCAAGTTTCAGCGACCAACGGGAGCGGGTCAATAAGTCCGAGCGGTAGCTCGTATAGTCCGAGGCACTGCCTCGCTAGGATTCGATTATAACCGGTGATCGGCGATAACGCTGCCGAGCGATCACACGGCAAGCATGCACGGGAGATGAAGATGCACAACCCATGGCCAGTTCGACCCAGTCGACGTTCCTTTTTATCCGCCGCCTTGGCCGGAGCAGGTTCGTTAGCCCTCCGCCCCCGCTGCCTTTTAGCGAACAACGCGAAACTGCCGCCGCTGTCGTTCATCGTGGTCACCGATACTCATCTTGGCTATCGCGACAAAGAGCAGGCGGCCAAGCAGTGGAAGCAGACCGCCGCCGAAATTGCCAAGGCGAAGGGCGATTGGGTGTTGCATCTGGGCGATGTCGTCGACGGCGGCCGCGAGTCGCAATATCCGCTGTACGTGGCGACTCGGGACACCATTGGCAAGCCGGTCCATGAAATCCCGGGAAACCACGATCCGCAACCGCTGTTTACGAAGTACATTCGCCAGACGATCGACACCGTGGTTGATCACGATTGGCTGCGATTCCTGCTGTTGAATAACTCGCGTACCGATTCGCACGACGGTTTTCTTAGCGACGAGCAGATCGGATGGATCGACCAGCAGCTAGATGACGCTGCCAAGCAGGGTATGTACGCCGCGTTGTGTCTGCACGTGCCGGTCCACAAGAATCTTCATCCGGATCGGGCCTGGTATGTGAAACCGGCGAACGGCCAGACCAAGCTGTACGAAACCGTCAACAAGCACAAGGACCGAGTACTGGCTTTCATGCACGGACATTTTCACAACGGGATTCGAGGCTGGGACGACCACGCACCGGTCCATGAAATCTGCTTCCCCTCGGCGCTGTACAATTTGGACCGCGGGCTCGAGCGACAGAAGGCACCCGGATACAACGTCAATGAGTTCCGCCCCGGCTTCACGCTGGTGACGATCGAAGACGGCATCATGAAGCTGACCTACAATCCGCTGGCGACCGACGAGACGGCCGTCCGGCAGTGTCCACTCGTTCAACTCGCGAAGCCCTAAAGCGGCATAGCCGCAACTAAATTCGAAATCCGAATCTCGAAATCCGAAATAAATTCAAAATCTGAATACCAAATGTTCAAAACATGGAATCTAGCCGTTTGGGTCATTTGAATTTCGAGTTTGTTTCGGATTTCGAGATTCGGATTTCGAATTTATCAATCACGCGCGCACGGCGCGCGGATGATACAAAGTAACACTCTAATGGGACTGTACTCCAGATTTATTTTTCCGCAGTTTTACGACTGCTTGATGGACAAGCCGTTTTGGGCACCGCACCGCGAGCGGCAACTGGCCAGCGCCGAGGGCGAGGTTCTGGAGATCGGCATCGGAACGGGGCTCAACCTGCCGCACTATCCGCCGCATGTAAAGAGGATCATCACCGCCGATCCAAACCCCGGCATGAATAAGAAGCTCAGGCGGCGCATCGAGCAAACGGGTATCGAAGTCGATCAGCATGTGATCAGCAGCGAGTCGTTACCGTTCGACGACACCAGGTTCGATTGCATCGTGAGCACCCTCACCCTGTGCAGCATCCCGGATGTCGAACGAGCCGTGGGGGAGCTGTTTCGAGTTTTGAAGCCGGGCGGTCGGATCCTGTTTCTGGAACATGGAGTCAGTCCGGACGAGAAAGTGGCCCGCTGGCAAAAGCGGCTTAATTGGTTTCAGCGGCGCGTCGGCGGTGGTTGCATCTTGACGCTCGACGTACGCGGCTTGCTGGCGGCCCAGCCGTTCACCGTCGTCGATATCGACAATTTTTACATGCCGCAAACCCCGCGAACCCACGGATATATGTACCAAGGCGTGGCCAGGAAGTGAGGTGCGGCCGCCCCGTTCGGCCTTTGCCGCTGGGTGTGCCAACCGTTACGATATACCCAGTCCTTGTCTCGCGGAGAACGATTCCATGCCGATGCGAAATCTTGCCACGATCACGATCGCCACGATCGTGTCGCTGCTTTGCTATCTCAAGATCGAACGAAACCGCGATGCGGCCATCATCGCCGAGGCGATGCATATTATCGAAGAGGAGTTCTACGAAGACGTAGATCGCCGCACGCTGTTTGAAGGTGCCATGAACGGCATGGTCAGGCAACTGGACGAGCACTCGGCATATTTTCGGCCGAAGCAATATGATGCGTTAAGGATGAATCTCGACCAGGAATTCGCCGGCATCGGCATCGTGGTCGAACTAAACCCAGATACCAAGCGGCTGACGGTCTTGAGCCCGCTAGTCGGCACGCCCGCTCATCGCGCTGGCATGCGAGCGGGCGACGTCATTTTGGAAATCGACAGCCAAAACACGGAAGGCATGGACTTGACCGACGCCGTCGAGTTGATGCGCGGCGCTAAGGGAGAACCCGTTTCATTGCTGGTTCAGCATAAGGGCGACGAGGAGTCCGTTCCCTTCAAGATCAAACGCGATACTATTCCGCTCGAGTCGGTGTTGGGAGATACGCGGCGCGACGACGGATCGTGGAACTATTATCTGACCGATCAACCGCACATCGGCTACATCCGGCTGACGACATTTGGCGATCGAACTTCCAGTGAGTTGCGAACCGCCATCGAGCAATTCGAGAAGCACCCGGTCGACGCCTTGATTCTGGATTTACGCGGCAATGCGGGCGGCTATCTGAAAACCGCCGTCGAAGTTTGCGATGACTTCATCGGGGAAAAGAAGGTGATTGTCAGCACGCGTCGGCGAGGCGGTGTCATGCGAGGCGAACCCTTCATGGCGTCGTCTAACGTGTTGTTTGATACCGACGTGCCCATGGTGGTCCTCACGAATCGCTACTCGGCCAGCGCCAGCGAAATTGTGGCCGCCTGCCTGCAAGACCATGGCCGCGCGGTTATTGTCGGCGAAAGAACTTGGGGCAAGGGCACCGTTCAAAACATCATCAAAATGGAAGGAGGCAAGAGCGCGCTCAAGCTGACCACGGCCAGCTACTGGCGGCCGAGTGAAAAGAACATTCATCGTGGCAAAGACGCCAAGGATGAAGACGATTGGGGCGTGCGTCCCAATGACGGTTTTGAAGTCAAGTTGAGCGACGAAGAATTCGAGAAAGTCGTCAAGGCCCGCCGTCGTCGCGACTTCATCAACATTGGTGGAGCGGAGAATAACTTGCCGGACGAATCGGAGGATCCTAAGAGTGACAGTTCGGGCACCGACCCGGAAGGAACCGGCGACGAAGAGGTGGATGAAGATTTTGAGGATCCCCAACTGAAAAAAGCCGTCGATTATCTGCAGGAGCAAATCGACGATCTACCACGCGGCCGCAAAGCATAGCGATTGCCAGCCTTGGCATTTCTAGCGAAAGAACCTCCCCTAGCCCAGCTTAGCCCTCAATCATTCTGCCAACCCGCGCGGCGGGGCGGGCCGTCAACTTGGCTGAAGCCAGCGCGGACGACGACTATTCGCCAAAAGGCGCTCGTTCTGACCCCTTGCCCAAGAGATAGGCGATTGATGTGGGAGCAGTTCTCCAAAAAAGGTGCCAAACTGATGCACTATCGCCGAACGGACCGAACGCGCGGGCCAGACCCCGTAGGCTATGGCCGGGCGAGTGTTGCGGCAAACTCGGCGAAGAAACCGCGTCCCAACAGGCTTTGCTTCAACCGATCTTTCTCTTCCGACTTCTTACTGCCATCGGGCGTTGCTTCGGCCTTGTAGTCGAACCATTCTTTTTGGAACTCGATAAATCCGCCTTGGCCCGCGGTGGCTTTGCGAATTGCTTCCTTGGCGGTCAGCGCCAGGCAGGCGTCGTACAACGCGACTTCGGGCTTGCAACGCGGCATATTTTCCGGTGACGGATACCGCCTCGCGGACGTTTGTGGCTCGGCGGCTCAAGAAGGGCGATCGCGTTATCGTGGGCGATGTCGTGATTGAGGTTACGGGTGGGCAGGCGAGTTTGGTTGTACGGCATCCCAAAGGGGTGATGGGAAGGATTGAAAGAGCGTGCTGAAGAAGCGACTACACTTGTTGGCCTGAGCTAGAAGTTAGTCTTCCTTTGGGTTGACAGCGCACCTCCCGGGGGTATCTTGCATGCTACGCAGAGCGAACCTGATGTACATTCATTTCATATCACCGAGCAGCGCATGAGTATTCTTCGTTACGTTCCACTGGTGTTGTCATTCATTGCGATTGGCTGTGATACCGCAGATACTGGCACTGCCGGAAACGCCGCTACGGACTCAACGAAGACAGCAGGTTCAGGGGAAGAAGAAGCCATCAATTCAACGTTGACGGAACAACCCAGGAAATTAACGACACAGCAAGTCATTGCGGAGCTAGAGGGCGGGCAACTGAGATCCGAGGAAGTTCTTGAATATTGGCAAATCATCAGGAAGGAGCGCCCGGGGCAGATTATTGAAGTTGTCGGCCAACTGGACGAGGTTGATTACAATTCCTATGCTGACCCAGATGAAGAGAACACGCCTCGTATTTTTGGCTTGCTCTTTAAGCACCAGGGAAGGGCCGACTTAGTCTGTCGATATCAAGATTGGACCGCACCCTGGTCCCTCGTCACACCTGGGCAACAATGCACAATTCGCGGAAAGGTCGTACCAAAGAATTACCCCTACGTTCTGGAGGAATGCGAAATTGTCAACGCGAGCGGAGAGTCTTCTCTGCGTCTAGATGCGGAACCACTCGCCAAAGAGTATCGAGCCGATCCTAACGGGTTTGGTGAGAAATACGATGGAAAGATGATTGTGTTGGACGGCTTGGTTACCCATCGTATCGGAAGCTCTCTTTATCTAAAGAACTCAAGCAATTTGGAAGTTCGGGTTTTTTGCGTCGGTGGAGGTTCGAATGATAAGGACGTGGGCAGACATCTTAGTGCGATTGTTGAGTCCGACGCGAGCAGGAATCACGGCGATGTCCTATTTTTCAAAACCGACGCACTCATGACATGGAACGTAGAGACTCACCCGCGCAAAACAGAGAAGCATTGATTAAATCCCCCCTCCCCCCATAGAATACGGGCAGACAACCTGGATTCCGGTACAGCGTACACAAAAGCCGGCCTACTCAGTCATGTACGAGACTGAGCGGGCCGGCTTTTTTTATTGGAGGTTTGGGCAATGTGGAATGTGATCAAGCGGGAACCGGTCATTGTGTTTCAGGCAATTGCGGCAGTAGTTGAATCGATCATTGCTCTGGTCGTGATCTTCGGTTTCGACGTGACCCCCGAGCAAACGGCGGGAATCATCGCGGCCATCGTCGGCGTGGGTCAGTTGATCGCCGCGCTGGTGGGTCGAACCTACGTCACCCCGACGAATGACCCACGCGATGACTATGGCCACAAGATGCGGACTTGGTGAACTGTGAGAATGCGAATGCACCAGGCCCAGTGTTCGATTTCCTCGGCGTAACCGCAGCTGACATTTTTCGGCTGAGCCGCCTTGGCAACCGCTCCATCGCCGCTCTCTTGCGTATCAAGAGTGGGGCCACAAATCGGAAAGGGCCACCCGGGCCACCCATATTTTGGTTGCACTTGGGCACGGGCTCAAGCCGAGCCGCAGAGCCTTCGCCTAGATGAAGACGTTGGCAGAATGATGGAGGGCAGAATGATTTTCCTGCCTGCCGGCGTGGGCGACTAGGCCACTTCAGCCGCGATCACGCCGCAGTTCCGCCAACCCTCGCGCGCCACATCCGCTCATGACTTGCCGAGCAGATCTTTTGCAAACTCTCTTTTAGAAATGCAGTCCGGCCGCCTAAACTATGGGTGGCACTTTTCGAGCCGCACTTTTCGAGCCGCAAGCCATGAATAAGCTTGCGGAGCTTCTCGACCCATCTTAACATGCGAGAAGGAAATCTAATAATATGTGGCTGGTTTGGGCGATACTCACCTACGGCGCGGTCTTGCTCGTGATGGTACTGGGCGTGTTGTGGTTGATTGCCTACTCGGAGAACGACTACAAGCGGCAAGAGCAATGGCTGGATAAGCAATTGGTTGGTAAGAGTTGGAAGATGCATGAAGGAGGCGAAAGGCTTGCGAACCTACGATTTGAATCGACTTGCCTAAGCCGCTATCCCTCTTACACGTTGGCTCGTCCGTTGGCCCGCCTCTCGTCCAACGAAGGGTCTGGATGGCTGTTTCGGTTAACAAAAGGTCTGCGCTATTCGGACCACGCAAGCCCATGGACGGAAGGCAACGCCGTGTTCGTGGCGCACGCTTCTTGTTTTCGGGCCTTTCCTGAATTCGTGGCGGAGCACGATCGCTACGCGTCATCGAGGCGTCTCAGACGAGGCTCTTCCCTGGAAAAGAACAATAAGCAAAGCTTGCCTGGGAATTGGCTGACGAATCAAAAAGGTGTGAAATCGGCTATCTGGAGTAAGATCCAGAATGGAATTGGCGAATGCGACACTCTGCACAAGATCCAAATCGAGAACGGGTATTTGGTAATTGTTGGCGAGGGGTTTGATGAAGACGAAGGGTTCGCAGAATTCGTCGGTCGAGTACGCAGGATCCTTGTCGAAATTGGGGCTCCGCCTCTCTTAGAAGGCTTCGAGATAGGAAAATCGATGGAACAGACGCCCGGGTAGGGGCAGCGGAAAGGGCCACTCATACTTTGGTTACACTTGGGCACTGGCTGCACGGGCTCAAGGCGAGCCGCAAAGCCTTCGCCTAGATGAAGACGTTGGCAGAATGATGGAGGGCAGAATGATTTTTCTGCCTGCCGGCGTGGGCGACTAGGCCACTTCAGCCGCGATCACGCCGCAGTTCCACCAACTCTCGCGCGCCACATCCGCTGACTACTTGCCGAGCAGTTCTTTTGCAACTCGCTTTTAGAAATCCAGTCCGGCTGCCTAAACTATGGGTGGCACTTTTTGAGCACTTTTTGAGTATCTCCACGCGCGGGGGGCCTCGGCCGCAGCAGATGGTCGACGCGGTGGTAGAAACGGATGCTCACGGCTCACTGGAATCGTGCAATTCTGGAGCTTGATAGCGGCTCCGGATTGTACCCTCGCACACAGTGGTCAATGGCTGGGATTTGAATGTGTTCAATTCGGCATCGACCCAGTTAACAAATGAAACAAAATTTTCGTTAACAGAAACGACACACTTTTTCCCTTCCAATTTGTCAAACGAATTGACCTTGCTCGCGATCAGCAATGCATCGTCACCACTGAAAATGAAACGGGCTTCCCGATTTCCAGCGGTTCGTGCGTCGAATTCGAGCCTAGCATCGTTCTCATCGTTGGCCGGCAAGAATTCAACGTTGCGAATGGTAGCCACCTCCTCGCACGACTCGTTCTCCACCTGAAACTCCGGATGCTTGTAGAACTCCTTGAATCTCTTTACAAACTCGTCAACCGACATACGCGTCTCGGGGATTCGCTGAAATCGTCTCTCGCGACATACATGCATTCCCGTAGTGTCGATTACTGAATCGCATCTAGCCAAACATTCTTGAATCGTGCCAAAGAAGCGTTCATCACGAAACTGGGAATTAAATACTCTGATGAATAGGTCGATCAATCCGACCGCGAACAGAAGACGCAAAAGCACGACGGTCATGCATGCTTGCCACGTCGTCGGTTTGATTCCGGACAGGTTCCACTCAAAGACTTCAGGAATGTCGAACAGCACGACACCGAGGCCATTGTCAATCAGGAATAAGGTCCAAGAGCCAAGGGTTGCATGTTCGCAACCGGAAAATCCTGTTGTCGGATCCGGATTGAAGGCAAATAAGAACAGGGTAACGCTAATTACCTCCATTGCCGCACGAGGGATTGCAAGTTGCGTCCGGACCATTCGGCCACGTTTGCCAAACCAGCGATAAAGGAAGCCAAGGTAGACACCGATGAGTCCTATGAACCAGAGAATAACTCCAATAAAAAGGGCGACTTGAAGCGAAAGCAAGGAAACAAGCCAGAGCAGGCAGAATGGCAAGGCAAATAGAAACGTTGATAGAACGATTGCCAGGACGACCTGCTGAGCGGTCTTCAATTCCTTGGGCTTGCTAATTTTCCATTCGTAGATGCTTGGATCATACCAATCCCAACCGTTGGGTGATTTATCCGTCGTTATTTCGGACATGTCGAATACACTACTTTCCGATAAGAACCCGATGAACTTCGTGATGCAGAATCTTGCGTACAAATTCGACATTGGTTAACGTTTGGCGGAGCAGCTTGTCGGCGCTGTCAAACGCGGCTTGCGCCTTTTCACGATCTCCATGACGAGTGTGACACATTGCCTCGATAAGCCGATTCATCGTCGTTACGTCTTCGGACAGTCTAGACCTCGCGCGGGTGCCACTGGCGTCTCGCCAGTGCCGAACGGCGAGTTGGCGACTATTTGTAATGGCGGAGCGCTCGGCGCACCAGTTATACTCTGCAAATAGATTTGCTCACAAATCCCTCAGGATTGCAAAGATCGCGGGCGTACCGGTGGGGTAACCAATCGGAGCAGGCCGATGGCAGAACGGCGACGGCACCGAAAACAGGTCAAACATTATCACGAACCCGGCGACCTTCACGAACTGACATTCTCTTGCTATCGACGAATGCCGCTGCTGACCAACGATGGTTGGCGAGGCTATCTTGCCAAGTCGTGCGACGAGGCTTTTCAAGCGGAGCCTTTCCAACTGGTGGCATTTGTTTTCATGCCCGAGCACGTTCACTTGCTACTTCTGCCTTCGAATCATGATCCGGAATTGGTGGTCGCGGGACTTTCGCGTTGCCTGGCATGTTGCAAACGTCGCTGTTCGGTTCAAGTCAAACAGGATTTGATCTCGGCAAAGAGCCCGCTATTGAAAAAGTTGGTCATTCGCGAACGGCCCGGCAAAGTTGTTTTTCGATATTGGCAGGAGGGCCCTGGTTATGACCGCAACCTGCGGACCCGGGCCGCGGTGTTGGCCGCGATCGACTATATCCACATGAATCCGGTCCGTCGCGGGCTTTGTGCAAAAGCCGTTGATTGGAGATGGTCAAGTGCGAAATGGTACGCCACGGACGGCCACCACCAAGATCCGGCGCTTCCACGGATCGACGCCCTACCGGCTGAGTTCTTTGGGAGCGGCGAGCAATAGGAAAGTTGAACCCCGGTTCGGCACTGGCGACACGCCAGTGGCACCCAGGCGAGTTCGGCGAAGAATCCGCGTTCCTACAGACTCTGTTTCAACCGGTCCAGTTCTTCCGACTTCTTACTGCCGTCGGGCGTTCCGTCGGCCTTGTAGTCGAACCATTCTTTTTGAAACTCGATAAACCCGCCTTGGCCGGCGTTGGCTTTGCGAATCGCTTCCTTGGCGGTCAGCGCCAGACAGGCGTCGTACAAAGCGACTTCGGGCTTGCAACGCGGCATATTTTCCGGCGACGGATTGCGAATGCACCAGGCCCAATGTTCGATCTCCTCGGCGTAACCGCGGCTAACATTTTTCGGCGCAGCCGCCTTGGCCACCGCTCCACCGCCGCTCTCTTGCGTATCAAGAGTGGGGCCACCGTCGGTTTTGACACCGACTCGTGTCGAAGGCGAAACCCCCGACTTATACAGCATGATTTCCTTTTCGCGTTCCAGTACCAAGCTGCCCTTGGTGCCCATCACGACTTCGCCATATCCGCCGTAAGGATTTCCATTGATGGATGAATAGGTGACCACGATTTTCTTGTTGGTATCGCTGTCGAAATCCGGGATGCCTTTGGACGGATTGGGATAGTCCAACACGGGATCGCGGTAGCCAAAGTCGAACTTCTGTGAATATTCGGGACCAGGAAATTCAAACATGCAATAGACATGGTCGTCGGCGTCGCGGTCTAGCGGGAAGACGTGCCGGCCGCCGACACCGTGCACGGTAAGTGGGGGCGGTTTGGAACCATCTTCGCTAAGAGCACTGATGAAGATGCTTGCGGCGTCGAGTTGATGACTGCCAAGTTCGGCCATCAGGCCGCCGCCCGTTCGTTCCCAAAGCCGCCAGCGGACCAGTTCTTCAATCGCCGAACCGGTATAGCCGCCAAGTTCGATGTCCTTGTAGCCGTAGGCGGTGGCGTTGACGTTTTGGTCGTCGTTCCAGGCCGCCCATTGCTTGATTCGCTTCTGCAGAATGTCTGCGTTGGCCGGATCCTTCTCCTTGGCCGCTTTGGCTTTGAAGGCTTCCAAATCGTCCTTGATCTTATCCATGACCTTGTCGCCGTGGCCTAGTTTTCCGCCGGGGATCGGCGGGGCCCAACTGTCGTTGCCCGGCAGATTGCCGCGATGCCATTGAGCGCGAATGTGGTGAATCTGTCCCAACAAACCCCACTTGATCAGGTGCACGGCGTTGTCGTACAGCACGCTGTAGTGGCGTTGGTGGCCCGTGGCCAACAGCTTGCCAGTTTCATAGGAAGCTTCGGCCATGATCTTGCATTGGGCGATGTTGTGCGCCATCAGTTTCTCGGTCAGAACGTGCTTGCCCTTGTTCATCGCATCGATCGTGGCCCGGCAATGCAAATGGAGCGGCAAGGCGATGATGACGGCTTCCACATCCGAGTTGCCCAGCAGATCCTGATAGTCTTCGTAAACCTTGACGTGATTCCGCGCCTCGCCTTCGCTCGTCCAACCGTATTTCTGCATGAGTCCCGGCCGCAACGCGTGCGTTGTCATGGCGTTCGATCCGCCGTAATCTCCGTGGAAGGCCCGATGCACGCTGGAGGGCCGAATGTCGGCAATCGCCACGACTTCCACAAAATCGGGATTCAACGCGCCGATTAGGATACCGCCTTCATCGCCGGTGCCGATCATTCCGATCCGCACGGGCTTTTCCGGTTTGCCGTATCCAAAGTACATCGCCCCCAGTCCGACTCCTGAAACCGCTCCGGCGGCGACAACGCCCCTCAGGAAATCGCGGCGAGTTACGTCATCGACGTCCTCGCGGCCTTCGGCCCGGTTCTTGGCCTTGTTCTCCGCGGCAACGGCGTCGAAATAATTTTCCTTGCCGACTTCTTTTTCTTCTGGTGTTAGATTCATATTTTCATTCCCTAGGGAGTGTTGATAGTTCAATCTCTCGGAGGCGAGCAGACAGGCTGATCCCTCGTTGGCGCGAGAATCACGCTTGCATGTTATTCACTCTTTTTCTTCGCGTTCGCTCCAAACAAGCGGCGCCAGTTTGAAACAAAGTAGTCCAAACCTCCGATTCGCCCAGCTCCCACGGCGGCCAGGACGAACAAGCTCATCAATTCGATCGATTGATAATAAATCGGCGCGGCCCCGGCCGACCCGGGCCATTGCGAAACGACGACGCTTAACAGAAACAAGCCGCCGAAGGACGCGGCGGTTCGCGTAAATAGTCCCAGCATCAGCAGCACGCCGACGGTCAGATCGAAATAGGGAATGATGCCATTCACGACATCCGTATCCAATACCTTTAGGCGGGAACTCATCGAGATGCGCGTCTTACCATCGCTAGGGTCGACCACCACGCTGGTCAGCATGCTGCCTACGCTTCCAGGCAGTGGTAGCCCGGGACCGTCGTTACCTCGCTGGGCCCGCTGTTCTTTCGTGGCCAGTCCAGCAAGTTGCTTGTCGTAGTTGACCCACATCTGATCGATTTGCCTGAGCCAACCGTTGCGCGCGGCGGCTTGTTCGCCGGCCAGATCAGTCGCTTGGCCATATAGAGTGGGAACGTCGTTCTTGGCGGGGTCGGCGGCGTTGTCCTTGATCCGCTGAAGCTGCAGAAAATACTCGTTGATATCGTCGGCGTGGATCGCGAAGAAGTACAAAAGCTCTTGCTTCTTTTGTTCAAAGACCCGCCCCGCTTGACGCTTTTGGTTGTCGTCGAAACCGTAGTAACCGATCATCTGCTCGCGGTGGACGTCCCACACGCCCAAGGTTTGTTGCAGCTCGATCTTGTTCAAACCTTCCGCGGTCGGATTATAATTGAGCCGTTCCAGGCCGTCGGGGTCTTTGAGCAAGGCGTGGTAAGCGCCCGACAGGGGCCCTTTGGCGCTGCTCAAGAATCCCACCGACGAGAACTTGCCGACGTTCAGTTTCGAGTTGCCTTCTTGGAAGAAATGCCATCCAATGGCCAAACGCAACGCCACCAGGGCTATTGCCGCACAGAGCGTGTATTTAGTTGATGATCCGGCCAGCGGACTGTCTCCTCATGGAATTATCGAACGAACGAAGCTTGGAGGGCGAAGCAATCAACCTGTATCGGCGGGTTGATGGACGCCGGGGAAGGTGGGTAAAGTTGCCAAAACTTCTTAAATTATTATTGTCAACGCAGGTCCTTCCGCCAACCACCTGGGCGGCTGAATACCGCGCTGCAAGATCCGAAACCCGAGATTTGGCCCTGGCTTGCCCGGTCCAAGGCGGTCAACCATGAGTTTTCCAGGGCGTTTTCCTTCAACTCGGCTCAGACGCGTCCGCCGGCACCCGTGGTCGCGGGCCATGATCCGCGAACATGCGCTGTGCCCCGGCGACTTGATTTTGCCCGTCTTTATTCATGAAGGACAAGATCCGCGGACTCCCATTGCTTCGATGCCGGGCGTCGACCGGCTGTCGGTCGATTTGCTGCTGGAAACGGTTGGCACCGCCAAGGCACTCGGCATTCCGGCCGTGGCCCTATTTCCGGCCACGGACCCCGCTAAGAAAACGGCGGAAGCCGAGGAAGCGGTCAACCCAAACAATTTGGTGTGCCGAGCCGTCGCGGCGATCAAGGACACTTACGCGGATGATATTGGAGTGCTGTGCGACGTCGCGCTCGACCCCTACACTTCGCACGGCCAAGACGGCCTGGTGCGCGATAATTACGTGGTCAATGACGAATCGGTCGAAGTGCTTTGCCAACAAGCGGTCGTCCAAGCTCAAGCCGGCTGCGACATCATCGCCCCCTCCGACATGATGGACGGACGCATCGGCGCGATCCGCCGGGCGCTTGACGAGTCGGGTTTCGAGCACGTGCTGATCATGTCGTACGCCGCCAAGTACGCCTCGGCGTTCTACGGCCCGTTTCGAGACGCGGTCGGTTCATCGTCAAGCTTGGGAACCGGCGACAAGAAGACCTACCAAATGGACCCCGCCAACACCGACGAGGCGCTGCGGGAAGTGGCCCTCGATCTGGCCGAGGGCGCGGACATGGTCATGGTCAAGCCAGGCATGCCTTATCTGGATATCGTACGGCGAGTCAAAGAAGAATTCTCGGCACCGACGTTTGCTTATCAAGTCAGCGGCGAATACGCCATGTTGTGCGCCGCGGCCGAACGCGGCTGGCTCGACCGAGAAAGAGTCATGCTGGAAAGTCTAACCGCCTTCAAACGCGCCGGCACCGACGGAGTCTTGACCTACTTCGCCATCGAAGCCGCCAAGTTAATGCAGTAGTCGTCGCGGTGGAAGAAAAAGGATCTCCAGCGTGAGCATCGCCCGAATGAACCAGCCGTCGGTCGGAAGAGTGAATTTCCGGCCACCAATCTACGCATCTTGAGGGATATTCTTTCGCGTACGGAACTCGCGGTCGAACTCATGTAGCGATTTCACTCGACCTGCTTCCATGTCGTCTATTCCTTCTTGAATGGCAGCCACCTCCTCGTCACACCGATTCAATGCACGCAGCACATCGTCCTCGGACGCGTACCGGCCCGCCTTCATACGCTGTTTGATTTCGACGTCGAGGTCGGCTGGAAATTCATAGGCTGCCATTGTTTCATGCCTCCAAACTAATCTTATCAGGGGGCTCGAAGTTCGTCAAAGAACGGACGCCAGGGAGTCGGCCAGAGTTCATGGCGAGCTTAACAATCGCCATGATGAAGACCTATGTCGTGACCTAACCGCGTCCATTTGTCCGCTGTTTTGAAAGCCGTGAAACGGCGGCAGCATGTGGCCGTGGGCATCCGCCCACGGATCACGGAAAGAACCCATGCCAAGCCGCGAAAGCGACGACAGTAATTCAGGACTTGTTGCAGAGTTCTTCCTGCTGTCGCCGCTTTCGCGGCTTGGTTCTTCACAACAGGCTATCCGCCGGCTCACACCGGCGGCTAGTGCGCCTGTGAAGGCGATTGAATTGGTGGGTGAGAGTCCCATCCAGGGTATCGTTACCGCCCTGTAACCGACAGTGGTAACTGCGTTTCCGTGAAGAAGGGTGGAGAGCAACCTGAGGTGAATGAGCAGTCCGTAACTGTACAGTGAACTCGATTCGGCCAAGCCTGTCGGGGAGTGTCCTAGCAATGCACGAACCTTTGACCGCACGCAACGGCCCGACGATGAGCGAACCCGCTCTGCCGAGCATCCCTCGGCGGTCGGTGCGGCAGCCGCGACGATGAATGAACTCGGTAACGTGTCAAATCGAGCGTGGCGCTGGTGGCAGTAGGGTGGTTGGAGACGGAATGTTCGGAAGTTCAATCGAGATAAGCAGGGAGGTCTGCCAGATAACAGAACGCCGAGAATCGATCGTTAACCATAGCGGTGAGGAACGTCGCTCCCAAATGCTCCAGGCTCCTTCGGCCAACGACCGGGTCGGATGCGAGAACGAAACGACGGTCGTCGGTGAGGTTCGCCCCAGGCGGCTGGCAGAATTCAGAGCCTTCATAGTAGTGATGACCGGCGGGAACCAAACCCGCCGCGAGCGAAGGGAGGCAGGAAGGTAGATTCGAGAGGTCCCAACGCATGACAAGCAAACACGCTTTACCAATCAGAGTGCCGTTTTCGGCTACACCGCCTGGAGAGACACCGCGGATCACGCAGTGGGCTCAGCGTGCCGTTTGGACCGACCGAATGTTGTCGACACTTTTGGAAGATAAAGTGAGAGGAGGTAAATGGCACACGTTGATGGACAAGGTTTACGGTGCCCCTAGCCCCTCCTTGTAAAAGGAGGGGAACCAGTTCTCCCCCTTGCCAAGGGGGAGTTAGAGGGGGTTTCCTCCGCGAAACTAAGAAAGAAAGTTGCGCAAAAACGTCGCGCTTTGCCTGAGCGACGCCTTGCGCCGATCTAGCGAAACTTCGTAGGCCCGGTCCTCGACTTCAACGCACACAGGACCTTGGTAGCCGGTATCGGACAGCACCGAAAAGAACTGGCCCCAATCCACTTCACCCAGTCCGGGCAGCTTGGGAGTGTGATACTCGACCGGCGTGGCCATGATGCCGACGTCGTTCAAACGCTCCCGGTCAATGCGCACGTCCTTAGCATGCACATGGAAAATCCGGTCGGCGAATTCCGTGATCGGATTCAGATAGTCCATGTGCTGCCAAATCATGTGCGACGGATCGTAGTTGAGGCCAAAGTGGTCGCTGGGAATGTCGTTGAACATGCGCCGCCAGATGGCCGGGCTGGTTGCCAAGTTCTTGCCGCCCGGCCATTCGTCGTTGGTGAACGACATCGGGCAATTCTCAATGCCGATCCGCACGCCTTGCTCTTCGGCCAAAGCCACCAGCGGCTTCCATACTTCTAGAAGTCTCGGCCAGTTGTCGTCGACCGACTTGGTCCAATCGCGGCCCACGAACGTATTCATTTGCTTCACGCCAAGCTGGCTCGAGGCGATAATCACTTTCTTGATATGCTTGATCGCCACGTCGGCCTCTTCGCGATTGGGCGTCAGCGGGTTCGGATAATAGCCCAGGCCGCTAATTTCCACGCCGGCGGCAAGACATACGTCGCGGATCTCTTGGAGCTTCGCTTTTTTAAGATCAATGACGTCGACATGCGTTACGCCCGCATAGCGGCGTTCGGCACCGCCCGTCGGCCAACACATGACTTCGACGCATGCGAATCCTTCGGAGGCCGCGAATTTGACGACCTCCTCAAGAAAAAGATCCGGTAGAATGGCGCTAACAAATCCAAGTTTCATGGTCTATTCCCGATTCGATCCCGCAAGATCGGTTAATTGGTCGCCATTCATGTCATCCGGAGCCTTGTACGAGCCGCCAAGGCTGATTCAAATAGTAGCATAACCCAAGGTTCAATCGAAGCGCCAAGCGAACCCGCATGACGGCTCACCGACTTCGTCGAATCAATGCGTTCGGATTTCAAGCCAAGCCCGCGCCACAATTCATTCATCAACACGAGATTCCATTCTTCAACGGAATAGACCATGCAAGAGACGACAAGCAGAATTTCCAGACGCCAATTCAACTCGGCGGCCCTCGGTTCGGCATTGGGGCTGGCCACCGCGAACCAACTTTTCGCCGCCAACAGGCTCAACGTCAAAGCCAAGCTTCAATTGGGCATCGACAACTTCGCGGTTCGAGCCATGGGCTGGAAAGCCAAGCAACTGATCGAATACGCCGCCCGGATGAAGGTCGATACGCTGTTCATCACCGATCTCTATGCCTTCGAAAGCCTGGAATCAAAACACCTCAGCGAGCTAAGAAAGCAGGCCGAAGACAGCGGCCTGCGGCTTCTGGTAGGCTCTTGGAGCATCTGTCCCACCTCGGTGCGATTCAAGGACGAATGGGGCACTGGCGAGGAGCACCTGGCGCTCGGGATTCGCGTCGCCCAGGCATTGGGCTCGCCGGCTTTTCGAGTCATCCTAGGCGGCCGCAAGGACCGACTGACCGAAGGCGGTATCGACGCCCGCATCGACGACACGGTCAAGGTCTTGAAAGCTTCGCGCAATCGAGCGATGGACGCCAATGTAAAAGTGGCCATCGAAAATCATGCCGGCGATATGCACTCGTTAGAACTGGTGCAGTTGATTGAAGAAGCGGGCAAGGATTTCGTCGGCGCGAACATGGATTCGGGCAACGCGGTTTGGACGCTGGAAGATCCGCTGGTGAATTTGGAAAACTTGGGCCCTTATGCCGTCACCACCAGCTTGCGAGACACCGCCCTGTGGGAAAGCGAAAACGGCGTCACGGCCCAATGGACCGCCATGGGAGACGGCATGGTCGATTGGAAAAAATACTTCGCGCGTTTCGCCGAACTGTGCCCCGACACGGCCGTCAACATTGAAACGATCTCCGGCTTTAACGCCGAACTGCCCGTCAAGAAAGACGACTTTTGGAAAGGCTGGCCCAACGGCAAACCCAAGGGCTTCGATCAGTTCCTCGCTTTGGCAAAACGCGGAACTCCGCGCAAGCCGCATCGTCATCCCGAGGGCGTGGATCGCAAGAAGGCCGACCAGCTATACCAACGAGACGAGATCGAACGCAGCATCAAATATTGCAAGTCGATCGGACTAGGCAGTCGTTGATCGCTCCGCGATCAAAGCGTCGACTTTCGAATCGTCGGCTGTGCATCAAGTTTCCGCAATGCGAACTCGGCCCCGCGAATCGGCGATATACCGCACGAGCAACCCGGCCAGGATCAAGCCGCCGCCGACCAGCGTCCACCAGCGGGGCGCTTCGTAGTCGGCATGGTTATGCCAAGCCACGAACACCCACACGGGAACGAGTACCGGTTCCAACAGCACAATTCCGGACGCCTCGTGGCTGGTAATCCGTTGCACGCCGCGGGCGAACAGCACATACGGGATGCCCATCTGCAGTATTCCGAATCCGGCCAGATAGCCCCACTGGGCTCCGCTTGGCCAAACATCTTGCATCAGGGCATAAGGGGCCAGCACGATCGTGGTCACGGCGAAGTTGATCGAGATCAGCCAAAAGGAATCTTCATTGCGGAGACCGCGCAGCGAAAGAACGACTCCCGCGTAAGTCAGTCCGGCCAGCAACCCATAAACGACACCGCCCGGCGAAGCGCCTTGAAACTCGTTAAACAGAATCAGCCCGACTCCCGCGGCGGCGAATGCCAGCAGCAGCCACTCAGCCCGTTTGACATGTTCGCGAAACCAGAACGCGCTACCCAGAAACACCCAAACGGGCGCGGTGTGTTGTAGCCAAATCGCGTTCGCCGCCTCGGTCATGGCCATGGCGGTCAAGAACGTAAAATTCATGATCGCGAAAATGACGACCATCGGCAGCATTTGGATCTTCCATCGCGGCCTGCGCACGAACGGCAGCAAGACGACCAAAGCAAACGCCGCCCGCCAAAACGCCAGCACGCCACCGGGCCAGCCGTCGAATGTGGGAGCCTTGGCGAACAGCCCGCTGGTACTCCACATCACCGCCGCGACGCCCACCAACAGACAGCCAGCCCATCTTCGGGCAGCAGGCGAAGTCTTCTCGGCTTTTTCCATATCGCGGCACTAGCGCATAAAGAAAGCGCGCTCAAAGAGGTTGCGCGCATCAGAAAAAGCATGACGAACGAAAGCCTTCACGGTCCGCCGCCGGGGCACCGTCAATTACTTCTTACGATGGCGGATTTTCGCTCGCATGCGGCGTTTTTTGCGTCCGATCTTGCGACGTCCCTTACCTGTTCTTTTGGTTCCCACACCTATCTCCGCGACCACGAAATTCGATAAATTGCAAGCCCGGAATCATACCACAGACCTTTCCGGCTTGGCAAGAGGTTGAAAAAGCCGAGTGGGGCCAGAATTCATGGCGAGCTTAACAATCGCCATGATGAAGACTTAGGTCGCGACTTGACCGCAACCATCGGTCCGCCGTTTTGAAAGCCGTGAAAACGGCGGCAGCATGTAGCCATGGGCGTCAGCCCATGGATCAAGGAAAGCCCCACGCCTAGCCGCGAAAGCGGCGACAGCGGTTCCGTGCTTGTTGC
>JAJDEH010000264.1 GCA_029259935.1 Planctomycetota bacterium | reverse complement strand
GAACATAAGAAACATTATCGGACGTTGGGGCCGAGGAACATTCCAGCAAGAGGATGGGCCGATCAGCGACCCGTACGAAAACGCCGGTGGCAGTTTGGTCTGCGAGCGGTCTTACTAACCGCCGTCTTGCGACCGGCGGGCAGCCGCAATAAATGCAGCCGCGGGATCGGCTTTTTCCAAGGTTGCCAGAGCAGCAGAAGTCGTAAAGAATGAACCGCGTGACCCGAGGTGAACCACTTCTTACAGAACTTGTCACGGAGCTGGTCCGATGTCGAAGCCGGTTGTCCAGGACGCGAATGTCGAAGAATCTTACGGCACGCGATTTTTTCGCGAATACCTCAATCTGGCTAAACGTGTCGAGTGGAATTACCAGACAATTCAACAGATCAAGAATTGCGACCGTGAGGCGTTCATTCAACTCCTGCAGTCGCGGGGCACGCTTCCCTGCGACGCTCTGCAGCAATTACGCACGTCAACCGCGGAGGAATCAGCTCAGCGGTTGGCTGCGGCTTATGCACAAAAGAGAAGTGATGTACGACTGGCATTTGACGCTACCGCCAGCGGCGTGGATGAATTAATGCTCGTGCTTCACTTGCTGGGCGGTTAGGTGTGCGCGCGATGATACCATGGTAGACGGCTCCTAGAGCCACCAAAACGACGGTCGCTCCGCCGCCTTATTTCGACTTCTTTTTCTTCTTCTTGGTTGCGGCCTTCTTCTTAGTTGCCTTGGTAGCTTTCTTTTTGGTTGCCTTTTCGCCAAAAGCCTTCGACCAATTGGAAGTGTATTCATCGCTGGGGCCGGAGCGAATAATGGGACCAGACATGAGTTGAGTTCTCCTAGAAAAAATAACTTGAATAGGCGGGGCCATTCCAATTGGAAATCACCGCCGTGGTTTGGTGGTTCAGCGGTCTATTCTAAGATCCGCGCCAATGTCTGCAAGGGTCGCCGCTTCGAGCGGTTGAGTTCTCTGTTCGACGGCGGACAACGGGCTACGGATTCGCTTGCACGGCCTGATCGGCGGGTGCCGCTTGGGGTGCATCATTTTTTTTTCCGTCACTCCCCTGCTCTGCTTGTCCTTCCAGGAACACGCCCATGCGGCGGAATTTGGCATAGCGATTGTCAAGCAGTTCATTCGTCGGCTTATCGACCAAGTCCCGAAGCGTTTTGAGCAGATACGCCTTCAGTCGGAACACCATTTGATTGATGTCACGATGCGCGCCTCCGAGCGGTTCTTCGATCACGTCGTCGACGACGCCAAATTTCATGAGATGCGGAGCCGTGAACTTTAGCGCCGTGGCAGCTTCTTCCGCGTGTTCGTGGTTCTTCCACAAGATGCCCGAACAACCTTCGGGGCTGATCACCGAGTAGTAGGAGTATTGCAACATGGCCACGCGATCGCCGACCCCGATGCCCAGCGCGCCGCCGCTGCCGCCTTCGCCGATCACCACGCAAATGATGGGCGTCTCGAGCCGCGACATTTCGAACATGTTTTCCGCGATCACTTGCGCTTGGCCGCGTTCTTCAGCGCCGATGCCGGGATACGCGCCGGGAGTATCAATGAAACAAATCACCGGCAAGCCATACTTGGCGGCGAGTCTCATTTTCCCCATCGCCTTGCGGTAACCTTCGGGATGGGCACAGCCAAAGTAGCAAGCGCTCTTTTCCTTGACCGTGCGGCCTTTCTCTTGGCCGACGACCATGACTTTGTAGCGATCGAGTTTAGCGAAGCCGGCCAGCATCGCGCGGTCGTCGCCAAAATGTTTGTCGCCGTGCAGCTCGACAAACTCATCGAACACGTTTTCGAAATAGTTCTTGGTGTGAGGCCGGTTTTTATGACGCGCGACCTTGACCGTTTGCCACGGTGTCAAGTTGCCATAGATCTGCTTGGTCAAATCCGTCAGTTCGCGACGCAATTTTCGAATTTGCTCGGCACTGTCGGGGCGGTCGCCGGCTTCCAACCGCGCGATCTTGGCTTCCAACTCGAAAATCGGTTCTTCGAATTCAAGTCCGGGGGCGGGAGTATCCATGGTGGGTTTAAATATATGAAGAGGTTGTAGTTTGGAAGATTGGGCGAAAGCTGAGAGTAAGCTTGCTGGCTGCTAGCAACGCTGGCGTTTCAATTGTAATCCGCCAGTCATTCCATTTCACCTATATCGGCAATGGTTGCCAAGATCATTCCTCTTGAGACTCGTCGTCGTCAGGCGCGCGGGGCTTCATTCCGGTGCGGTAGACGCGGAGGTGGCCGAAAGTCTTCAAGAACTCGTCCATATCCTTGGGGCGTTTGTTCCGCTCCTTGGCCATCATTTGCTGGACGAGCCCAATAATCTCGGGTGTGATCGCTTTGTTCATGGGTGCCAGCGTGGGAATGGATGCCTTCAAGTGTTTCGCTAGCAGCTCATTGGGATTCGACGCCGTGTACGGCGCGCGGCCGCCCAGCATCTCAAAGATCACGCAGCCCAGACTGTACATATCCGATCGCCCGTCAAGCGACTGGCCGCGAATCTGCTCGGGCGACATATAGCTGCGCGTTCCCTGTTTCTTTCCCCGCGAACCGAACAAGCCCGACAGCCCCTTCTTGGTTTTCTGGGCGATCGAAAAGTCGATCAACTTAAACTCCCCGGTGTCCTTGACCAGAAAGTTATCCGGCTTGATGTCGCAGTGTACCCAGCCTTGCCGGTGGAAGTACCGAAGCGCTTCGCCGACTTGCGTAATAATCTCCGTCACCAAGTGAGCCACGCGGTCGGACTGTTCGCGCAGGTCTTGCTTCAAGTTCCGCGCGTGAAACAGTTCCATCGTCACGAAAGGCATCTCGTGATCGTAGTTAAACTCATGGATATCAATAATGTTCTTGTGCTTGAGCGGAACACCCACATTTGCTTCGTGTCGCAGACGCGAAATTTCATCGCGGTTCTTCACGAATTCCCGCATCAAAAGCTTCATCGCCACGCGCTGCGTTTCTCCGTCCTTGAGGACTTCCCACACCTGAGTCTGTTGACCGGCACGGATCAGCCGAACCAGGCGATAAGGACCGAGAAAGTCACGACCACTAGCCACAAGACACCAACTTTGATGGAGCAAGTCGAGGGAAGATTAGCGACGATATTAGCTTTGCTCGAAACACGATATCACTGAGGTCTCGACAGTCAGTATGGCCCGACGCTCCGCAACGGTTCCACACGACACGTAGCGGCTAGGATCTTTTGTAGGACGGGCCTCCGCGTCGGTCGAAAGCGGCAAGACTCGGCGGGTTCAATGGCCCATCCTACAAGTTTAAGTCTAGTCCAAAGCCGCCAATGGCAAAAGGGCTCGAAGCGGCAACCGATGGCTTGCTACTGACGATGTCGCGATAACAACTTCTCGTAAATCCGTCGCAGTTCGGCGGTCATTGTCTGATGTCGAAATCGGTCGGTAAACCGTTCTCGTCCCGTTTGCCCAAGTCGCTGGCGTAGTTCGGCATCGCCCGCCAATTCCAGCAGCGCAGCCTCAAGCGGCTCGATCGATTGCGGTGCCAGTAGGTAGCCCGTTTCGCCGGGAGTCACCACTTCGCGCGCGCCGTCGATATCGTAACTGACGACCGGTTTTCCCGCGAGCAGCGCTTGCGGCAACGTCCGCGCCAGCCCCTCACGCAAACTGGTATGCACCAAAATATCCATCGCTCCCAGTAGAGCGGGAATACGCGCGGGTTCGACCAGACCCGTAAACCGAAAGTGCTCGCTCAATCCGGCCGCTTCAATCTGGCTCTCGAATTGCGATCGCAGAATGCCATCGCCAACCAACAAGAAACGCACGTTCGGCTGCCGCGCGACAACCCGATGGGCAGCGTCAATCAGGTATTGATGGCCCTTCAAATGGAAGAGCCTGGCGATCTTGCCAACCACCACGTCGTCCGAGCCAAAACCAAGTTCGCGCCGAGTCGCTTCGCGATTCAAGTCGGCTTCGAGAAATGGTTCGACACGCATGCCGCTGTAAACGGTGGTGAATTTCTCTGGCGGAGCGACGTTCGCATCGACCATCAATTCGGTCATCGCATCAGCGACACTCACTAGCGAATGGCACTTGCCGGCGGCGTACCTTTCACACGCCCGAAAGAAACCGCGCGCAACCCGGCTTTGATAGGCATGAAACGGCGCGCCGTGAACGGTGTGAACGATGGCCGGCACTTGCAAAGACCAAGCGGCGAGGCGGCCCAAGATGCCACCTTTCGCGCTGTGGGTGTGAACCACGTCGGGTTTGAATTCACGCAGTGCGCGTTTCACCGCGAAGTAACTCGTATAGTCGCGCAGCGGATGAATCGCGCGCCGCAGCGAATCAATCGTAACCACGCGGAAGCCACTTGCCGATTCGTTATCCAGCAAACCTCCTTCCGGGCCCAGCGAGGGTCCGGTGATGAGCAGCACTTCATCGCCGTGAATGCGTGCCAGATCTTGGCAGCACAGGAGCGTGTTCTCTTGCGCGCCGCCGACGATCATCCGCGTGATTACATGAGCAATGCGCATCGGTCACTTGTCGGGCGTGGCGGAATAATCAACGGACACCAAAAACAAGCCATGCGCCGGCGCGGTCATTCCGGCCAGTTTGCGATCCTTGCCCGCCAGCACTTGATGAGGCCACGCCACCGGCTGCGTCCCGCGACCGACTTCAACCAATGTGCCAACGATGTTTCGAACCATGTTGTATAGAAAGCCGTCGGCCGCAATTTCCACGACCACTCTTGAATGGCACTCCGCATCACGCTCAACCGTCAAATCGGAAACCGTTCGCACGCTGTCGGCACGCGGCGAACCACTGGCCTCGAAACTGGAAAAATCATGCTTGCCGATCAGAGATTTTGTGGAACGGTTCATCGCGTCGACATCGAGTCCGCTGGGAATGTGCCAAGCGTATTGCCGCAGGAAAACGTCGGGCAGCGGCCCGTCGAGTATGACATAGCGATATCGTTTGGAAACTGCGTCGCGGATGGCATGAAACCCGGTGAGTGCTTCTTCCACACTCAATACGGCAACGTCCTCGGGCGTGTTCGCGTTGAGTGCTCGGCAGAAGACTTCCGCGGACAGTTGCGTCTCCACGGCAATGCTCACGACTTGGCCTAGCGCGTGTACGCCCGCATCGGTTCTTCCACTGGCCGTGGCTCGTATCGCCTGGCCGGTGATCTTGACGATCGCCTGTTCAAGCGTCTCTTGCACGGTCCGCTGATTCGGCTGAACTTGCCAGCCGGCGAATGCGGTTCCATCATAGCTGAGCGTCAGTTTGAGGAACCGCATCACTCCCGCTCATGCCACGGCTTTGGCACCGATCAGCAACTCGGCGATTTGAACCGCGTTCGTCGCCGCGCCTTTGCGCAGGTTATCGCTGACACACCAAAAGGCGAGTCCGTTTTCGCTCGACAAGTCTTGCCGCAGACGCCCGATAAACACGTCGTCCTTTTTGTCGCAGTTCAGCGGCATGGGATACTCGCCGGCAGACAGATCGTCTAGCAAAGTAATGCCCGGCGCGGCCTCGAACAACTTGCGGGCTTCTTCCACCGAAATCTTCTGTTCGGTTTCGACCAGAATACTCTCGCTGTGGCAATTCGTGACCGGAACGCGAACACACGTCGGGCAAATTTGAATCGAATCGTCGTCGAAGATCTTGTGAGTTTCCCAAACCATCTTCATTTCTTCGGACGTATACGATTCGTGCTTGGGCGAACCAATCTGCGGAATCACGTTGAAGGCGATGGGATGCGCGAACGCGCCGTAGTCAAAATGCTGGCCATCGAGCGCCGCGCGCGAACCCTTTTCAAGATCGGCTTCGCCGGCAACTCCAGCGCCGCTGGTGGCCTGATACGTGCTGACGACCACGCGTTTGATCCGCCCTGCCCTGTGCAGCGGCTGCATGGCCACGACCATTTGCGTCGTCGAGCAATTGGGGCTGGCAATCACACCCTGGTGCCGGGCGACGGCTTCCGGATTAACTTCGGGAACGACCAGCGGCACGGTCGGATCCATTCGCCATGCGCCGCTTTCGTCCACGATCACGGTGTTGCGATCTTTGGCCCAAGGAACGAATTCGCGTGCGACATCATCCGGAGTACTCGCGATGGCCAGGTCGACGTCGTCAAACGATTTCGGTTGCAATTCTTCCACCGTGTACGTCTTCCCCTTGAACTCAATCGTCGTACCCGCGGATCGCGCCGACGAAAGAAACTTGATACGTTCAAAGGGAAAGTCACGTTCGGTAAGCAATCGGCGGACGATGCTTCCGACCGCGCCAGTGGCTCCGATTAGCGCCAGGCTCTGGTACACGGGCTCGGCTCCTCAAAAGAACTGAAAGGGGTCGCAAACATCTCAGTATAGTCAGACGCTTGAGAATATCGAAGGGGACCGGTCGAGCATACTCAACACGAACGCCATCGCGTATCCCGATGCAACCGACAGCTAATGCCGACCGCTCGCCGGGGCGGCGACCGCCCTGCCCTCCCCTGACATCTTAAAGAATCCCGCCCCCCAAGTGACCACGCCTTGGACGATCCGCGGAGACACAAACGAAAGATTCACAATCAACATAGCCGAGCCAAACGTGATCATGCCCAAAAATAAGCATATGCCGCCGTGTACAAAAACCGCCAACAGCAACGCAATCGGCCGTGTCGCCCGCGGCCACACCAACGCACAGTAAAACGTCTCCCAAAACACCGTCACGTGTGTCAACAAGGCAATCAGCCACGGGTAGTGCACCATCCACGTCATGTCGAGCGATTGATATTCAAGATTCGCCACGGCAAACCAAGTCGCGTTGCCGTCCCACCACAGTTCGCCCCGCATCTTTCCGATGCCGCCGAACAGATAGATCACGCACAGGTGAAGTTGAATCAGTCGAATGGCGACATTCGTGGCAAGGGCGCGAAGATCATCATGCTTCGCCGCCGGCGACCGCCGCAGCTTTAGCCAGCGGTCGATCGAATACACCGCGCCACAGGGTGCGAGCATCAAGTACATCGACAGCATCGCGTTGACTTGATCGAGGCCGAACAAAGCGCCATTCAGACGATGGCAATAAGAAAGCGTCAGCACGAATGCCAGAACCGACGTGACACGCGTAAACAAGCCGCAAGTCAGCATCGCGAACACTACCAAAGCGAACAGATGCACCGTCCACAGCACGGTGGGCGATTCGATATACCACAGGAAACTCCAGGCCGTGAGGTTGCCCATGTCGCGCTGAATTTGAATCGAAACGTCGCTGGTAATCCAACTGTTGGGACCCACGAAAGCCATCAGATCCAACGTCCACACCAAGTGCGTGTAGAGCAGCATCGCTCCGCCCAGTATGCGGATCATCGCCAGCGTGTGCGGGGCCTCGGGTGTAAACCAAAAGCGGTTCCAGCCGTCACCAACCGCGGCCAACCATTCACGACTCGTTTTCAGGACGCCCGTCATGGATCTTCTCTTTACGGACCAGGTACGATCTCTTCCAATTGCGGATTGGGAACCAATGCTGCTCCCGGCTGAGTTAAAAGAAACTCCTCTCCCCGTGCGTCCGAAAAGAGTTCATCGCGCCCAGCACGGAGGTAAGACTCATCGTCCTTGAGATCGACCTTGCCATGCCGAGCAACCGGAGGATGTATGAGATGGCGGACGCGGGTCATCGTTACTTGGCCGCCATGCGTCTCTTCCAAATGCTGCTGAAACGAACGCCAACGAGCTTCGTAGCCAGTGCGGGCACGATCCCATCGCTCGACATTGGCCTTCCAACGCTGCTCGATTTCGTTCCACTCCAAGTCGCTCTGCCCGGCAAAACGCTGAGGACGCGGTGGGGCTTCTGGTTGAGTAAAACTGGAGTTGAGGTGCTCGCTGAGCATGAAGTGACGGTGGTACAACAGACGAGGCCAATGCCGCTTAAGATCCGGAAACGTCTGAGTTAGCGCCGGCCGGTCGTCTTCAAACTCCACGGTGTATTCAATCAAGTGGCTCGGTCCTGGGTCCGGCCCAAAGAATGCGTACCCATGGTTTAAGTAGGCCGCATCGATGTACCACCCCAACGCCCACTGCAGCGACCGGACAAATCGAGAATTGGTTACACGTGATTGAGCCTGCAGCCCAATGGGCGGCACGAACACCGCCGTCAAGTGAACGATCACCAAGATGCTAATGATCAACCGCCAATGAAACGCCAAGCCATGGGCGGGAGTATCTGGCGATGCGGATGGAGGATTTGATTTCTTCTTGCGCATAGCGTGAACCAAAAGCCTGAAGCAACGAGCAAGACGCTTGTCCTACGAGTCATATCGGGCATGTGCCCCAAAGTGCGCAAGGTATTCCGACAATAACGACCAGGTAAACTCCAAAGGAAAAACCCCTGCAACGAGTTTGACTCGTGCAGGGGTTCTAGTGCTTTTTAGTTTCGTAACAATCTTAGTAGCAATCACCCTCGTTGGGTGCCGCCACTATTCGGCCGCTGCTACTTTGTCGTCATCGAAGGCGAATGTCAGTTCTTGCTTTTCACCCGAACTGAGCGTGATCACTTTCTCTTTAGTGACCGAACGGCCTTCACGGTCCAACGTGACCACGACTTTGTAATCCGACCAGCTTGCGTCCTTGGCCAGCTTCGTCGTCTTGAAAACGCGAACCTTGCCGGTCGCCTTGGTGTTGGCTCCGGCGAGTTTCACTTTGGCGTTTTCGGGAACGTTCAAGGTCAGTGTCGTCATCGGCACTTGCGGCTTCAAATCGAAAGCGACCAGACGCGACTGTCCGACTCGCAATTCGACATTCTTGGTTTCCTCAAACTTTTGGCCATCCCGCATGACTTCCGCGCGGACGCGGTAGGTGTAATCGCTACCAGGCGTCAAGTTATTAGAAACGTAGCTACGCCTTGAACCGGTACTCTTGGTCAGATGCCCGTTAACATAAACCTTCGCTCCGGCGGGAACGTTGACGGTCAACACGGCACTTCGTCGTCGGCGCAACAGATTGGCGTCGGTCGGTTCGGGAATCGTATCGCCTGCGCCGGCACCCGGAAGATCCGCTGGATCGGCGTCAGGGTCCGAACCGCCTTCCAAAGGCTGATCGTAGGTGGGAGTGTGGGCTTCCTGGCTGTAGATCACGCCACCACCGCTTGAGCCATGGCTACCATACGATCCACCACTGGAACCGTAACTGCCATAGCTATACGAACCACCACTCGAACCATAACTGCCATACGAACCACCGCTGGATCCGTAACTGCCATAGCTACCACCGCTCGAGCCGTGGCTGCCATAGCTGCCGTAAGAACCACCACTGGAATGTCGGTGGTGAATGCGCGAGATCAATCGTCGGATTGGGCCGCCGCGACTTCCGTAAGACCCGCCACTTGAACCGTAGCTGCCGTAGGAACCACCACTCGAGCCATAGCTACCGTAGGATCCGCCGCTCGAACCGCTGCTATGCCACCAACCCGCCTGAGTTTCACTCGTAGCCAGAGCAAAAACGGCAAACGAAAAAATGGCACCAAATGTAATTGCTTTCCTGAAAGATAAAATCGTCAAAGCTTGTCCCCCTTGCGTGAACAGATTTTTACAAAATAGGTAAAGTTTTCGGTAAAGCACTAGCATAACAACGATAGCACGCAATTCAACAAGCTGAGGTAGAATTTTACGGTTGCAAAGACTAGGCAGAATGAGGGGAGAAAAAACAGTCGATCAACCCAAATGGGGGGTCGTTGGTTGGGTCAGTCGAACTGCGATTCCATTCACTGGGGAACACTGTGACTCCATCCTCCTTTCTCTGTGGAACATCTTTCCTTCAACGGAATTAGTCGTCCACTGGCGTCATTTTGACGTGATCAAAGGACACCTCACCCGTGGCTCCAAACAGGCCAATCCGTAAGATCCCCTCACGTGCCTTGGGCGGAACGCGAACGGTCTTGGCGACATCGTGCCAATCCTGCTCGCCACGGAACGGCCCCACCATGACATACCCCAGGTCTTTCCGGTCGCCGTCGTAAAACGAGATGGCAATTGCCGGCAGATCCGCCGGGTCGCGTCCCGCGCGGATCTTGCTGAACTTCACAAAGGCCGACAGGCGCAGTCTCGAAATCTTCCGTCCGTCGATTGGAAACCCCTGAATTGCATGGGCCTCGCGTCCTTCGTCTTCGTTGCGAAACGTGATGAAGTGTTCGCCTTCCGGCGCGATCTTGCTCGTTTCCCATTCGAACTGACGCTGATAGTACCAACCACGAATAAACTCGTCCTCGCCCAGCGGTTCTTCAAATCGCCCGTTGACCGCCACCGGATTGAGCGGATCGGGCAGCACTCGCCGCCGATCTTCCGCGGCACCCGTCATCGGGACGAACAAGGTAGGCCGCAGCGCCAAGCGTTCCAGTTTCCCGTCGATCTTGCGCATCAGGTACAGCGTCTGCTGATAACGCTCGCCGACCGGAATCACGATCAGCCCGCCTTCCGCAAGTTGCTCGACCAGCGGCTCGGGTACTTTTTCCGGTGAACAGGTGACGATGATCTTGTCGAAGGGAGCATGTTCGGGCCAGCCCTTAAAGCCATCGCCAACTTTGACGTGCACGTTATCGTACTTCAGCCGTTTCAGCGCGCGCTGCGCTCGAAGCCCGAGTGGCTTGACGATTTCGATGGTGTACACTTCGGCCGCCAGCGGGCTTAGCACGGCCGCTTGGTATCCGCTGCCGGTTCCGATTTCCAAAACTTTATCATTGGGCTGCGGGTCAATCGCTTCGGTCATATAGCCGACGATAAACGGCGACGATATCGTCTGCTTGTCGCCGATCGCCAGCGCCATGTCGAAATAGGCTTTATTTTGCAAATAGGCCCGCACGAATTCGTGACGAGGCGTCGTCGACATCGACTCAATCACCCGCTTGTTTTTGATTCCGCCACCGACGATAAACTGATCCACCATCTTTTTGCGGGCTTGCTTAAGCGCCTGCTTGCTCTGTGCCCATGATTGGCCCTGACCGGCCAGCAACGTGAGAGCTAGGCAACATGCGGTCGCGATCTTGATCGATTTCATAATCCTGCGCCTCGTGTTTGCGAAGGCCGTTGGGGCGGGAGCTTCTTGCCACTCCCCTGCCCTGCTCGTCTTCTCGTGGGACTGCAACGCGCCGGCCCGCACGTTGAGATCCATTATAACGCATTCTGAACCAAAACTGGCCTCCACGCCCCGTGGGTTGATTTCTCGGATACCAATCCTCATGATGAGGCCTCCCATTGGCGGGAAGAAATCGATTACGACGATTACACCCCACCGACCCGCAGCGCTGGCGAGGCCCCCCTGCCCTTCCGCCAACGTTGCGGATTTGTGGGGGCCATTGAAAACAACCCAGCCGGAGAAACGGACATGAGAACGAACATCATCAAAGAGAAACTTCGCAACGGCCAGCCTACGTTTGGCACATGGCTGTCCTTGGGCGATCTGTACGCCACCCGCGTCATTGCCCGTTTGGGATTCGACTGGCTGACGCTGGACATGGAGCATTCGGCCATCGACTGGTCGCAAGCAACGAAGATATTTGGAGCCGTTTCGGACGCCGGCTGTGTTCCGCTGGCGCGAGTTCCGGAAGGAACGCACCACTACATCAAGCGGGCCTTGGACGCGGGAGCGTGGGGAATCGTCGTCCCGATGGTCGATACCGTGGAACAAGCGAAAATTGCCATCGCCGCCGCCAAATATCCGCCGGTCGGCAATCGCAGCATCGGCGGCGGCATGCACTCGATGAACTTCGGAGCAACCGCCGGCGAGTACTTTGAAAAAGCCAACGATGAAATTGTGGTCGTGCTGATGACCGAGAGCCCGCAAGGAGTGGACAACGCCGAAGAAATTTACAGTCTGCCCGGCGTCGACGCGATCTTTATCGGACCGAACGATTTGCGATTTCAAATGCGGGCACCCGACGGCACATTCCCCACGCCCGAAGAACACGAAGCGATGATCCAACGCGTGATCACGGCTGGCAAGAAGGTGGGCACGGCGACCGGACTGCACGCCATGGACGCCCCAGCCGCGATTCAACGCGTCGAACAAGGCATGCGGTTCATGGCCATCGGCAGCGAACTGAAATTCATGACGCAATCGGCTCAAGAAACGATCGCCCAACTGGCTCCGGAAGAAGCGGCCAAAGACGTCGCTCGATATTGAGTGATTCTTTTTCAAGTCGTAGCAACAATAGCCTGCCGCCACTTTCAAGTGGCCCGGTTTGGAGTGGTACGCGCCGGTCATTCCCGCAAAGCGGGGCAGTTCGACGAGTGTAACGGCAAGTCCGTCCACACTCTCGGCGGCGAGAGTGGGTATGTCGAGAGTGTGGCGTTCAGCCCGGACGGCAGCCTGATCGCAGCCGGTTTTCAAAACCAAGTCATCAAAGTTTGGGCGACAGGCAAATAGGGTGAGCCAAAGATGCAGCAGGCGACTTGAGGGCGGAACTCACGATTGTCCGGCTCGATGACCTGTGGACGATCTACGACACGTGCGATGAAGGGATCGATGCTTTGGCCAAGAAGATTCACTCGGACTCAAGGACGAGTTGCCGCTAGAGTGACATCCGCTGCGGCTCTGCGACTAATCTTTCAGCTGTCGCATAATACGTTCGATTGCCAGGGCTCGTCACAAACCCCTGTCCGGCGAGTTCTCGGGACTCGAAGTCGCCATCTGCGGTGGATGGTCTCGGATGGCCGATCAGAGAACCGAAATACAGACGTTTGCTGCGGCAACTCAGAAAAGAGGTAGAATACCGCGTGCCCTAACTAAGTTACGCTACGTGAAAACCATGCGATACTCGAACCGGAGTTTTCCATGTCTACCCTTCCGCCGCAACCAACTCAGTCAGCCGTAAACAACAAGCGCTCCACCACTACTTGGATCATCTTCTCGGTGATGGGCTGTCTCGGGATGGTGTTGCTTGTCTGTTGCGGTGGTCCGGGAGTGATTTTCTTTCTTGGCCTGCAATCCTTGGAGAAAACGGACGACACGGATGAGATTATCGCTGCTACGAGCAACATGACAGATCTCGAACTCCCCACCGTTCTCGTGCCTAAGTCCTACTCCAAGAATCGCTTGACGGACTTGCGGCGGATCGAGTACAGCGACCCGGACGGACTGAGCTACTTTTCGCTGGTAACCTCGCCAGATCAAGGGTTGCACTTCAACAGCACACTGGACCAGACGCGTGAGCGTGCGGCCAGGATGGTCGGCGGCGAACCAGAACAACCGATTGACGAATCGCCAGTCGAACTGACTGTGAAGGAGCAACCGGCGAAGTTCGTGATCAAGTCGTACCAGCAAACGATACACGTTTCGGGATATTTTCAAGGCAACCAGCGGCCGGTTTTCCTCGACGCGGACCTAGACCGCGGTTATTTCGACGAAATGGCCGTCCGTGCGATGATCAATTCGCTGACGCAGGAAGCGGCAAACAAAGACGTGGCGCGATTCGCCGGTAACCCCAAGGGTTGGCATTGCGCCAAGATTGCGGGCGGCTGTCGAGTGTCCTTTCCTAATGCCGATAAGCTGACGATCCGGAAAGAGGACGAGTTGATCTATTATGAATTTGACGACAACCTGGAACATGACGTGGCCTTACGGGTTTCGGCATTCAGCGTTGCGCCAAACAGGATCGTACCTTTCGGACACTTCATCGACCAGATTCTTGATGGTGCTATTCAGGACCGCTTAGACAACGTCACTGATCAGCACGTGGAAGAGGACCACCTGCTGCTGTGTGGATACAAAGGCCGAGGAGTGACGATCACGGACGTTCAACCCAAATTCACGGGAATCAAGGAATTTCGCGCCTTCGTCGTGGAGAGATGCGTTTTCCAGTTCACCGCCAATTACAAGAAAGGCAGCGCGGGCAAACTCGCGACGGCCAAGTTCTTCGACTCTTTTCGCTTACCTCAGTGCGCCGACGAAGTCGTGCGCGTCGTCGACGAGCAGACATGGAAGGAGTACGGCGAAGGCCTCGATCCAGTGGAAGAGACGGACGATTCATCCACCGCCGGGAATGGTCGAACCTTGCCGTCGCATGACGGCCAATGACGCAACGTCCGTAGCGTAGAGCTCAAAAGCCTCGATCAACAAACGGTCGTTTGTTGCTCGGCTTCAGAATCTCCGCTTGTTCCACGACTTTGTGGAACTCGCATCCCCCCGTTTGGAAATTGCGACAGATCACGGGCTGGTCATGTATCGCGCGGTGCAGTCCGAGCGGAGAATCATGGACAGGATCGTGTCGTGATCGCGCATCTGCAGAAAGCCGCCCCGACAGTGCATCATCTGGTTCCGGAAGCCTTCCGACGCTTGGTGCGCCGATCGCCCGGGTCGGAAACCATTCGAACAGTCCAAAAAGTCCTGCTCATAGATGGGCTCCAACAATATGACGACCGGCCGCTGGTCAGGTGCTACCGGGCGGGCTTTCGAGCCGCAAGGTTCCTACGAAAGGCTTCAAAGTTGTTTCCTTGCCCCGCATTCTCCTTTTCCAAGCACTGCTTGGCGCAATGGGGCACCCGACCGTTTCACCAAATCGGAACGCCAGCTCAAGAAGCGTCGAATTTCCAGATGGGGGGCGATTTCCATAAATCCGGGGAATCCGGCGAGTGGGACGTGGTAGCTTCCCGGTGACTCTTACCTTGGCAGCGGCATCCGTCCGCAATCCAAATTCCACCATTCACCCCCTGCCCTGCCCTTTTCGACTTCCCAAGGCGTCGCACTTTCGCGTGCCCTCATGTCTTCGTTTTTCGCGACTCAGCGAGACCTTTCCACCAACGAATGGTCCATGAAATTCAAAGCCCGGCTCGGCAAGATGGAGTTCTGGACAACTTTTGGCGACTGGCCAATAATGAAGGGGCTGGCTACCACCAACACAACCGAGGCGAATGGCGGCTGTTCGGCGGCAACGCCGTGTTAAACGGCGAAAGGAGGAACCCACGCAAAGCCATGAAGACACCCAGGGGACGAACTAGAATCGACCGGAGTTTTCCGGCAATGTAGTGAGGTAGGGTGTGTGTTCCGGCGCAACAACCTACACATCCTATACGGCTTCCGCAGAGTGCAGGCGGGACGCCTTCACCACAATCAACACAATCAACACAATAAACTTCGGACGGCGCTCAATGGCACCCGCTCGTTGAGTTTTGCCAACTTGTTGACTTGGGCGGACTGCGCGAGAGCCTTTGAATCTCTTCCTGAAAACAAAAACTCAAACGACTCAAACCCTACTCAGCGTTCCGGTGGTTCCAGCGAACGATTCGGTCTCGACGCCGAGTCTTTGTAAGATGGTGACAAAGAGTTGCGCCAGTGGAAGCTCTTCAGCTTGAACTTTGCCTCTCCAGCCGGCATCGCTGACGATTCCAGCGCCGGCTTGATTGTCTTCATTTCCTTTGCCGAACTTGAGGTACCGGCCATTGTTGAAGCCGAGGTTCTTACCGCCGGCGGAAATAATCGGATAATTGCGCGAGAGGTGGAAGCTGCTGGAAGCGGAACCATGCATGGCAAACGTGTTATCCAGCATGTTCCCTTTGCCCGTCGGTTCTGGAGTATCTTTTAGCCGTTGCGCGAAACGGCCGAACTCTTCGGCTTGATAGCGATTATAGGTACCGAGGTTTTTCCAACCGTTCGGCTTCTTCACGGCGTGCGTTAGGGCATGAGCATTACCCAGACCGACCGCCCTTGATAACAGGTCGTGGGGACCTTCGCCATTTTCTCTACCCAACTGAAACGTCGCCACGCGAGTTGAATCGCTCAGGAAGGCTAGGTAGATCAGTTCATACATGGTTTGGAAATAGAGCCGAGCTTCTTTCGGATCCGCATCGAGCGTCAAATTTCGGGTACCCACCTTGGGAATCGGTGTATCAATCCACTTTTGAGCTTTCGCCAACTTAGTTTCCGTATCGCGGACTGCGTCAAGATACTGCTGGAGAGTCTGTTGATCGTGCTTGGAGAGTTGCCGCCCCAACGATCGCGTGTTGGCGATGAGCAGATCGAGGGCACTTTTGCTTCTTGCCAGTTTTGCGGCGGCATCCTTGCCACTGGTCACGAAAAGCAAATCGAAGATCTGCTTGGGTTTATTCATCGCTGGAATTGGCCGTCCTTGACGATTGAAAGACTGAGTTTGCGCGCCACGCGGGCCACCGATGCCGCCATTCGTGGACATCACCAAGGAAGAATGGCGAGTGAATTCTCCCGCGTGCGCCGCGTAGGCCTGATCAACAGAAATCGAATTCTTGTAGAGCCCGTGGCCTCCCGTTGCCGCGCCGGTCAAGTATTGATCGGCATTGGAATGGCCATGAACCGATCTTGCGGCCGGGTGGGACAGCCCTGAATAAATTGTGATTTCGCCGCGCAACGGCTCGAGCACATCGAGCACTTTGGTCAATTCGAAATCTGTCTCGCCGCCCCGAGGGAACCAGCTCCAATCCTTCCAGGCCGGATCTGCTTTGAGCGGCAGACCGACACCATCAGGATGGTAAACGCTAACGAAACGTTTCGGTGTATCGTTTGGACTTGGATTCTCCGCGGCAAACGTTTCAAACTTTGGCAAAGCCAGGGCGATACCCGCACCGTAAAGAAAACTTCTACGATTCAATGACATTGGGTTTTTAGTCACGATGTGTTTTTGCTCCTACTTCGCGTGAAACAGCTCACTGCTGACGATCAAGTTTACCAAATCGCCAAGACGATCACCACGTTTTCTGAATTCCGCGGTCATGCTGTCAATATCGGCATGATCGCTAAAAGACAATGGACGGCCAAGTGCATAAGCGGTCATTTTGTGAACCATGGCTCTGGCAAATTGATCTTGCCGATCCCTGAGCAAGTATCGTTTTAAGCCATCCATCCCCGCCAGTTTTTCCTTGTTGAACAGTTTTGAAGTCGCATCGACGGGCTTGTTTTTGATTCGAGTACGGTAGGCTCCCAAGGCATCGTAGTTTTCAAACGCGATCCCCCAGGGATCAATCTTGGCATGACACGAAATACAGGCGGGCTTATTCCGATGATCGGCGATGCGTTCTTTCAGAGTCATTTTCAATATCTCCGGATCCGTCAGATCGACTTCCGGGACATTGGGCGGTGGTGGTGGCGGTGGATCCTGGAGGATACGTTCCAGCATCCAGATTCCGCGCTTGAGAGGATGAGAATCCTTGCCATCGGAGTTCATCGTTAAGATCGCGGCACCTGTCAAAATCCCGCCACGATTCGTTTGTGGCTCGATCGGAACTTTGCGGAAGTGAGGGCCATGGACATCTGGAATGCGATAGTGTGCGGCCAAGCGTTCGTTCACCACTGCGTAGTCCGAATGGATGAAGTCCATGACGCTGCGGTTGCGATTCAGAACTTCATCAAAAAGGGCGATGGGCTCTTCCTGCATCGCCTCCTTCAATGAGCTGTCGGTGACATGAGTCACACTGTTCATGCCATCCATGCCGAGCCACTGCTGAACGAAATTCTGAGAGAAGCGTCTGGCACGTGGGTCCGCCAACATTCGCTTGACTTGAGCCGTCAAAACCTCGGGATCTTTGAGTGTTCCTTGCTGAGCGAGGCTGAGCAGCTGCTCGTCAGGAATGCTGGACCACAGAAAAATCGAGAGACGGCTGGCCAGTTCCAAATCAGTGATCGTTTTGGGGTTTTCCTTGGGATCGGCGGGAAGTTTTTGCGTCAGGTAGAGAAACTCCGGCGTGGCCAGAGCGGTAGCCAACACTTCCAACATGGCATCTTCGAAGTTTGAAAATCCCGGTCGGTATTTCGCAAACAGGGCCATGAACTGGTCAACTTCCGGCGAACTGACGGGACGACGCCAGACACGTCTCATGAATCTAGTCAGAACTTCGCGGCCATATTTTTCCTCATCGTCTCTGTTGTCGCTCTTGATGAAAATTTCACGATGAGTTTGGGGCGGCCATTGCTCGAAGAACGGAGCGCTGATTTCGATGTGATCGATAAGAACGTGCAGCGGTTCTTTCCGATTACTTGCGTTGGAAACATTTCGAATCGTTAGGAACTCATCCCGCCTAGGAAATGTGGTTGTCAGTTTTCGGAATGGGTTTCGCTGGATGTCACTCAGAGGAATATGGAAATCGATGAATTGTGGTTTGTCGGCAGGTGCCGTAACGGGAATGTCACGCTCGCTGATCACTTGCGAGAAGTTGGCGTTGTTGCTGGTGTGGGCACTGAATACCAATCGCAGACTTGCATATTCGTTGGCGTTCATGGTCGTTCGCCCGGCGCGTATGCGAACGCGCATGATGCCTTCATCAGGAAGGAATCGATCCAGATTCAGCTTCAACTCATTGGACTGGGGGAGAACTAGAACAACGGGCGATACAGCAGGCACTCGACCAACGACTGCATCCGACTTAGGGACCGACTTTCCACCGGAGAAATGAACACCGTTGCCCGTTTCTTGATTAAATAAATGTTGCCGGTTCCGATCGTTGCTGTAAGTCTTGTCAGATTTATTGAATGTCTTTGCTTTCTTTGCCGAGGCCGCTTTGTCCATCTCTTCCTGCATCGAGATGATGTAAGTGACGGCTTTCGGACGCTCGCCACGCACGGTGGCTCGCTTTAAAGCTCTAAGCCCGATTTCACGATACGCCTCGAACTGCATGGTCGACATCTGCAGCATGTCAGAACTGTTCTTGAACCCATCCTCGGATGGGGTTTCCGGAGGCAGGCTATTGGCGAGCGTATAGGGCAAGCCCAGCAGATCTTGCAAGGCGTAGTTGTATTCGTATTTCGTCAGCCGACGAAAAGACGAGTGCTGGGTGTTGTTGCGTCGCGCGACAGACGCCTTATTCATTTCGTCGCCGAGCCATTCGACAATCTTGCCACGATCCGCATCGGCCAGTGCATAATCTGGCTCGTCTTCTGGCGGCATCTCTGAGTTACTTAAAACGTTGTAAACCTCCCGCCATCGCTCAACGTCGGCACCAGTTAACAGGTCGGGGTTTAACGTGTCGACACGAAGTCTTCCCTCGGACTTTTTGGGACCATGACATGCTACGCAGCTCTTGTTCAGGAGAGGCCCGATCACTTTTTGAAAGTGAGAAATATTCGCCTTGGGAATGGCGTGGGCGGCCTTCTTGTCTGAACTACGTTCTTTCAAGAATCGAGATTTCACCCGCCCCAATTCCTTGGCCTGTTCCAAAGTCGTTGGGTCGGCATCAGGCTCGTCGGCCAGCACCGGGCAGGCGCTGCCGAGTACCAGCAGGATCGTAATTCTCAGAGTATTCACTTAGGCGCCTTTTTCTTTTCAGCCAGTTCCGAGACGTGCGTAAGTTGTTTTGCGCGATGACAAACATTGCGATCGAACGGAGGAGCTATTTTGGTCATCTCGTGGACGACTGTCGGTAGGTGGGCGGCAAGCGCTCGTGGTAGGTAGGTGGGTCCGCTTTCAAGTACGGTCGGCAATATGGCAGGACGCCATTATAGCAGCACGGAGCCATTGCAGCGATATTCGGTGTCCGCTTCGTATTTTCGGCCTGCAATTCGCGGAAAAGGTCGGTTGTGGCCATGCCGCATTAGCAAGGTGCGAGTACACACCCTACACGGCTTTGTAGAGTGCAGGCGGGACGCCTGCACCACAATTACCACAATCAACTTTGGCCGGCGCTGAGTTGCCCGCTCATTGAGTTTTGCGGACCAGCCGGTCGCTGCAGAATAGGACGTAGCGGCCGTCGGGGGACATGCCGAGGCTGGTCATGAAATTGTCTTCGATTTGTGGCTCGACACGAACGGGCGTACCCTTTTCGCTTGTGTCGAGCATGTAGAGGGCCGTGCCGGTCTTACCGCGGCCGGTGAAAACGCACCGCTGTGCCTTGGCCGAGTAGACGGGGCAAGTGGGAGCGGCGCTTGAACCGTCTCCCCTGCTCCACAGGACCCGCTTGATCTTGGCTGCGGCGGGCGTGGAGATGTCGACCAACGCGATTTCCGTTCCGCGATCGGAACCGACGACCGACAAGATCGTGTCCCCGTCGCCGCCCCAACCGGCTCGCGAATAGAACCTGTGACCAGCGAATTGAATCGGTTCGATCGCTCCGGTCTCCACATTTATCAGCGAGAGATCGCGATCGGTTGAGAAACTGGTGAGCAGCAGGTTCTTACCGTCGGGCGACCACTTCGGGATGCCGGACCCGCCCAGGCGGCGGCGGTTGGTGCCGTCGGAGTTCATGATCCAGATCCCACCCCCACCGCCCGCGGCGTTCAGCAGGAAGGCAATTTGTTTGCCGTCGGGCGAGAGAGTCGGGCAATTGCCCGCGCCCAGGTCCACGGGATCGGCGGACATTTGCAGCAGGTCGACGACAAGCAAGCGGGTTCGACTCCAGACCTTTCCCGGCGTGGCGTCAAACAGAATTTTTCCGCCGTCGCGCGACCAGGAAGGCGTTCCGCAATACGTCAATTCCGGTTGGGGCCGCTTCGCAACCACCACCACCTCACCACTGGTGACGTCGATGGCGAACAGATCCAGTAGGCTCTCCTTGCCTTCGGCATCCGCGTCGGGCATCGTCCGGCGCTTGAGGAGCTTCACGGTGCCCTGTACGGCGTCGGCGACTTCGGCTTCCGAAGCGGTGGGACTGGCGCTCTGGTCGGGCTGTCTGGCATCATCGCTCGTTTCGGAATCGGGAGGCCCGGCGGCCCAACTCAGTTGGCTTCCCGCGAGCAGCACCAACAGGCTCAGCGCGCACAACGTAATGGCCAGGGTCCGAGTCGCTTGCAAATGGATCATCGAATTTCTCCTAGTGTCGAGAAGGTCGGCGATGCGGTCTTCCAGTTTCCAACGTCCGCCGAGCATCCCCGTCGTGCCGCGTAGAGTTTGGGGAGCCGGCATCAGTTCGCACACGCGCAAGAGCGTGTGTCCGTATTCGGTGGGCGCGGCAACTTCCAGCACATAGTTATCGCACACCTCCTCACGCGCACGGGCCAGTAACGCGTTGAGGAGGTGTATCATCGGGTGCGGCCAAAGGAGCACACCGATTATCTGTTGAAGCAAGAGTACCAATTGGTCGCGGCGCAGCACGTGCGCTGTTTCATGTAGCAACACGTCCCTTAATTCGCGCGGGCTCAGTATGCCAGCAAGTCTTGTTGGCAGAACAATGCGGGCCCGCAGCATGCCCGCCACGGTCGGACTGTCGACGCAAGGCGAACAGACAAGTGGGGGCAACGATTTGACACCCAGGATGCGGCACACTTCGCGCTTGACTCGCGACAGGCGCGCCATGTCGGCCGGGCGAGCAGTTCGCAAAATTCGACAAACCTTCAGATGGCTTCTGGCAAGACTGAAAAATCCAATGCAACAGCCCGCAATCCAAATCGAAAAGGCGATCGACTTGGCCCACGGAAGCACGACAGAGAGACTTGGTGCCGCCGCCAATGGCAAAGCCGTCTCTCCTGATGCTGCCCCGGCGGTCACATGGTCCACGCCGCCATCGGCGTTTTTTGGCGGTATCAGCATCTCTTCGTCAACGCCGATGTCAAACGACGCATCGCGGTCGATCGGTGCCGGCTGGTGAGTCGGACCGGCTGTCCAGGTCACCGCGAGGAACGAAAATCCAACTCGCTGAAACCCGGCCGTCAACATGGGAATCACCGTCACGCACACCAGCGCGGACAGTAGCAAGCAATAGCGCATCGCGGGGTCGCGACGAAACAAGCGGGATAGCGCTAACGCCAAAATCAAGAGCAACGTGATCTGTATTAGAACGGTGGTCCCGAAGGCAAGCACCCGGCTGTTGGCGAACCAGTCATTCACCTGGTCAACGAATGGGGCGATCATCATCTTGTCACTTCTTTCGCTGGTTGCGGCGGCGCGGCGTTTTGTCGGCGGCGTTGAGCATGTCGCGAATTCGCCGGGCCTCGTCCTCGGTCAGCCCGCGGTAGTCGAGTAGGGCGGACATAAGCCGTTCCGGTTCGCCGCCGCACGCCTTGTCGACGATCTCCGCCACGCGCTGGCCGAGGCTGACTTCGCGCGGGACGAGGGCCGAATAGAAAAAGGTTCGCCCGATGACACGGTGCTTCAGCCAACCCTTCTCTTCCATCCGTTCCAGCATCGTGCGGACGGTGTTACGGGCGACTTCGCGTGTTTCGGACAGGATGTCGCGCACTTCGAATGCCGAGACCTCACCTTGGTCCCAGACGATCTCCATGATTTCTCGTTGCCCGTCGGACAAGGGCAGCGGCACGGAGGACTCCTTGACTATGGATGTAATCGTTATGGCTATAAGTGTAGCCATAACGGCCGGACTAGTCAAGGGGGCGCTACAACCTTTATCCGCGGGCGATATGAGTTCATTGCTTTGTGACCGCAATGATCCGCAGTGGAGCGCCGCTTCCGCCGCCGATCGAGATTCGCCACTATAGGAAATAGACGGGCATCTCACACAAAGGCACAAAGACACGAAGGTACGGTGACTTCAATCCCGTGGCCCTTGTGGCCAATGTCGACGTGGCCAATGTCGACGTGGCCAATGTCGACGTGGCCAATGTCGACGCACCTTGATAATCTAACGTCTTTCCGGTCAATCCGATACTTCGTGCCTTTGTGCCTTCGTGTGAGAATTCTTATGAATGAAGATTTGGAAAAGATCGCAACCGATGTGGTCGACACTTCCATGCAGCTTCACATGGCGCTGGGGCCTGGTCTTCTGGAGTCTATTTACACCGTGATTCTTCAACGAAAACTGGCAGAGCGCGGTTACCAGGTGGAGCGTGAGAAACCAATCCCCGTGATCTTTGAAGAAATGGAATTCGAGATGGGATTCCGAGCCGATCTGGTGATCAATGGTTGCTTCATCGTCGAACTAAAGTCGGTCGAGAGACTCGCGCCAGTACATGCAAAACAACTCCTCACCTACCTGAAGGTGACCGGATTCAGGCTCGGCCTGCTGATCAACTTTGCAGAAGCATTGCTCAAGAACGGAATCAAACGCATTGCGAACTAGCGACCGTTGCACCTAATGGCTCTTGGCCTCCGTGTCCAATTTTCCCACCGAATCGACCATCGATTCACGCCCCCACCGCAAGCGGAAGCCAAGGCCACGCGCCAATAGCAGCGGCGTCGCCATCGCCCCCATGAAAGTCACTATCGAAATGGACCAGCCGAACACATCCCAAAACTGAGGCACTCGTCCTTCCACTAATCCGACAACCACGAACGTGATGGCCAGCGCGATCGCTGTGTAGTGGGCGATGGCCAGCATGCCCCAAGCGGGATTCCGCGCTCGCAAGGTGGCGATCACGACAGGGATTGTACTTGCCAGGCTGATGCCGAAGCCGCACGCCAGGCCAATGCCGATCACCATTCCGAATTCAGCATGGGACGACGGTTCATCCGCGACCTGCCGGGCAAATTGTGCGGCGGCCAATGCCAACCCAATGAGGCCCGTTCCGATTAAGATGTCACGTATCGTCAGCGGACTTAGCGGCGGCGGGATCGGCGGCCCTTGCAAAGCCACTTGCCATCGGCACAGGTGGCGGACCAGCCACAGCGGCGATTGAATCGCCATGAAAATGATTGGCAAACAGAGCAGCGTGGCGGCGGCCTGGCGTCCTTCGTCGTCGAATGAAAGACCATGCTCGACCGACGCTACCATGAACCCGACAAGCCAGCAGAAATACAAAGCGAATCCCACCGCAATGCTCAGCCCCAAGCGAAGCCAAAGCGGTAGAGACCACACAACGGAAAAAATGGCCAGCAAAGCGAAAGCCGCACTGATGGCACCGAAGGTGAAATAGACGAAAACAGCACCGGCATCCCGTGGATCAAAAAAGTCCATGAGCGGGCAGACACCGAAACAGCAGAGAGCGAAGCCCAACGTGATGAACGGCGGCAGGCCAAACAAAGCGAATGATCGTGAAGTTTGCATGTGCCGACGTTGATCACTGTAGGAAATAGACCGGTATCTCACACAAAGACACAAAGACACGAAGGTGCGGTGACTTCAATCTCGCGGCCCTTGTGGCCAATGTCGACGCACCTTGATAATCTAACGTCATTCCGTTCAATCCGATACTTCGTGCCTTCGTGTGAGAATTCTTATGAATGAAGATTTGGAAAAGATCGCAACCGATGTGGTCGACGCTTCCATGCAGCTTCACATGGCGCTGGGGCCTGGTCTTCTGGAGTCTATTTACACCGTGATTCTTCAACGAAAACTGGCGGAGCGCGGTTACCAAGTGGAGCGTGAGAAACCAATCCCCGTGATCTTTGAAGGAATGGAATTCGAGATGGGGCGAACGCCATAACTCGCCGCAATGAAGCAGAAACGTCAAAACAGGCGTCTGGCCAAGGGGACCTTTAGCGAAGCGCAGGCACCCAGGAAGGGAAGAATTACATCCCCGAACATCGTCCGGGTTCGACCGGGAAGGCCGAATGACCCTCCAAAGAACGCCTCCGTTAGGGCGATCGCACAAACCGTGCCAGCCGCCGCCATGCCGATGGACTCTAGCGAGAGGTAAATGCGAAATAGACGCGACGATCCACCCGCGGCGGCCCAGGGCGGAGTCCTATTGAATCCAATTCCCAAGCCACAAATCGCCACTTGCGCCACGCTGTAACCACCGTGCCAAAAGTTGGCGATCGCGGCGAATAGCGTTCCCAATAAAATGAAAACACGAAAGACATCCGCTAACGAATAACGATTGCGTGGCATGGTCTTCTCTTGGACGGCGGGCAGGCCTCCGCGCTCGGCCCTGTTTGGCTTGACGGCTTTCCATTTTATCAAGTGGCCCGCCCGCGCGATGGATTCTCAAAACTCCGCGTCTCGCGCCAACTAAGCCTATGCGGCAAGTGAATAGGGCCTTCAGCAAGGCGCACGTCGATTGGCTGCAAACGGAAAGAGTGATTCATCCACTTTTGGCGGAGGGGCTTCGCCCTTTGGCCAGTTCTGACTCTCCCTGCTGCAGTCTTTGATGGCGATCAACGCCGCCGATGAGCAACGCATAGGCAGCCGGAACGATTAGGCTCGTCAACCAAACGTAAAAGCCCGTTCCCATTGCTTCTACGGTACGCATTCGAGCGGGACGGAGTACTTCGTCCACTCGAAGAGAAAAAAATGCCGCAACAATGGCCACCGCCAGCAGTATCACGCTCACGTCAGTCCGCCGCTTAGCAATAAGAAAGAGCGCGATGAACAGCAAGGGATTTGCCAACCAAGCTGGCTGTAGTTCAAACAGATTACCCCAGCCAAATAGCAAACACTCCCAACCAAGCGGATCGCCCGCTATATCGGGAAATCGCACCACGAACGCCGGAAGAAAAAGCGACACAAGATAAATCACAATGGACAAGATAACGACGGACAATCGGATCGCCCCGGAAGATAGTGGGACGCGGATTTGCTGCATCCAGTGCGTCATTGATTTTTCCCGATCACCGAGTCTAGAGTTTAAATAAACCCATCACGCCAAGCGTCTATCCGCTGTCGGATGCCGTGCTTCATGCACCAATTGAGTATGACTCAAGAGCCGTGAAACGGCGATAGCATGTAGCCGCCGGTGTCAGCCGGCGGAAAGTTGGCCGTGGAAAACCGAGCCGCGAAAGCGGCGACAGCGCATCGAGTTGTGGCACTATGCGGAACCACTGTCGCCGCTATCGCGGCTTGACGAAGGATCCGTCATGTAGCTGCGGGCTGACACCCGCAGTTACATGCTGCCACCGTTTTCACGGCTTTGACACCGCTGCTTGATCGTTGCAGTGTCATTCTTCTCTTTCATTCATCCTTCGACATTCCGTGTTCGATATTCGATATTCACACTCGTGCGTTAGACTACCCCGCGCTTTGGACAGGTAACAAACAGAAAAAGGCGTGAGCACAATGCCCACGCCGAGGAGTTCTTCTTTCCGGATAGCTGGCACCAGCTAGTACTCGATCAATCCCGGCACGATGGCGTTGGTGGCCTGGCGGATCGTGTTGTCGTGGTTGAGGATTTTTGATTCTCCGATGAAGTAGGTGCCAAAGTCCGCCACGATCAGGTTGTAGGTCTGCTCTTGGCGCCCGTCGCCGACGTCGCCGATGCGAACCGTGCCGTTGACGCAGTGCAGTTCCATGCCGGGCTTGAGATCGCGGGCCTTGATCCAACCCTTGCCGGAAATCCAAAACGGGTGTCCGCCGCTGGCTTGAATCGTGTCGTTGTCGGCCTCGATGTGGATCAGTTTCGACGTGGGGCGGATCGTGGTTTGCAGCACCGGCTTGTACGCCAGTTCGCCCGTTTCCACGTCTTGCGATAAGACCATGTCGCCCGGTTGGATTTTCTCGACGGCGATCGGTCCCGCCAAGGTCCACACGGGTGTTCCGGCCGCCAAGCAATCTCGACGCCGCTGGGAACTTGACGATGACGAGCCTGGCCGTTGAAGTGCACGTTGTAGATTCGCTTGACGCTGTTGCTCGGATCGGCGCGCCGCTTCTTCCAGTTCGCGTGCTCGGTCGACGCGGGCCAGTTGCTCGGTGTTGCCGATGGCGTACAACGGCTTCTCACCTTCCACGAAGATCTCATTCTCGTCGTTCCACCAACTCCACCATTTCTTTGGTTCGGCCGGCAGCGCTTGCTCGGTGGCAATATTCAAGGCCTGCGTGACGCGCTCGTTGATGGCTTGGGTCTTGCCGTTCTGCTGCTGCACGTCTTCCGTTTTCCGCGAGTCAGCGCGCAGCGACTGGAGGACGACTTCCTTGCGCTCGGTCTGGTCTTCGTGCGTCATGCTGTGCAGGAAGACGGTGAAGCCCGCCTTCTGATAGGACAAGGTTCGAGTCGTAATGGGCGTCTGCATCGCGGCCAGCATGAGCGGAACGTAGGCATCGCGGTCCCGCGAACGGAGCAACTTGGCCGCGGCCGCGCGCACCTCGGCATCCGCGGAAAAGATGGACTGCCGGGCCAGCGCCTGAGCGGCCTCGTTTTCGCGAAACTTGTCCAGCACTCCGACCAAGAGGATCGAGACCAACGGATCGCTGTCGGCGATCGCTTGTTCCAGAGCGGGAATCGCCGCGGGATCGTCGATCTTGCGGAGTTGCCGCAGGGCAATCTGCTGTTGACGTTGTTTGCGATGGTTCAACCCGGTGACGATTTTTCTAACGGCTGGTTGCCATTGCAAGAGTGCTTGCCGTGATTGTTGCTGCTGTTGCTTGGTCTGGCGAAGTTCCCGCAGCGCGACCCAGCGGCCGTCAATCTGCCGAAAGCCCAGGCGAGCCAGCGCCGTGGTGTTGTCGGGATCGTGTTCCAGGATCTGGGTCAGGTGGGCTCGCTCTTGGTCGGGCAATTTGTGGTCGCGGCACCAATTGGCGAGCGCCAGTTGGCCGGCCGCGGTATTGGGAGCTTCCTTGCGCGCATTTTGATACGCAGCCAGCCAACGGCTGCCACCCAACTGGCCAGGAACAGCCTCCGCCTTCATCCAGCGGCCTTTGACTTGAACCATCCCTTGATGCCATTTGGCCGGAGCGTAAGTTGGCGACACTTGCAACGCTTGGCGAAGAAGTTTGTCGCGTTCGGAACCCAATCCCTTGATTTCACGGGACAACGCTTTCTCGACCAACTGTTGCGCCGGGTGCGATCGCTCAACCGCCATGACACCGCCGCAAAACAAAACCAGTGAACCGACAAATCCGACGAGCGCGCAGCATCGCGCAAAAACAACAACTCTCATGATTTTCCCCTCTCGGAATCCGTGACGTATAGAAACGCCTCATAGAGAATAGGCACGCCAGTCGGCCCCTTACAACGCGACTAGCGGCAGTGTGATCATCCTAGCAATTTACATCAACGAATGCAAATGTTTTTGACATCACTTTTCCACGAACGTGGGAGCAGACACCAACAGGGCAGAAGGAGCGATTTCATCTTCTGGGATTCAAACTCACGTTTACAATGTCGCGGTTGATGAGATAATGATGGCGTGGGGCCTTGCAAGAAGGGGCGAAGACTTGACTAGGATGACTTCTGCGTTCCAGGTACATCCGGTGAAACCATGACACTCTCTGAAATGCTGCCGAAGATTCAGTCGCTGCCACGTGCCGACAAGCTGCGTCTGATTCAACTACTCGCCGCCGATGTCGCTCGCGACGAGGGAATCGCACTTGACTTGGCTGACAAGACGATCCCGATTTGGTCGCCCCATGAGTCGTTCCAAGGCGCTGCCACATTGCTGAACGTGCTCAATGATGAAAAACCTGCGTCCTGATGGCCAAAGCTCAACGATTTTCCTACGTCGAAGTCGACCCGTCACTTGGCGCGGCAAGCGCCCTTCCGTATGCACCGCTCGAACTCAAACTAGATGGCAACAGCGTTTCCGTTTCCGCATTGGTCGATAGCGGGGCGGCGCTCAGCGTGTTGCCATACGACGTCGGCACCCAACTGGGCGCGGTTTGGGAGCAGCAGGCCATTCCCGTGCAATTGGCCGGCAACCTAGCGCATTCCGATGCACGCGCAATTCTTTTAACCGCGACTGTCGGTCATTTCGCTCCGGTCCGATTGGCTTTTGCGTGGATCCCGAAATAATCAGGTGCCGGTAATACTAGGGCAAGTCAATTTCTTCATGGAATTCGACGTGTGTTTCTTTCGGTCGAATTCGGCGTTTGAGATCAAGCCAACGCAACTAAACTGACACTGCTCGACGGTTCGGCCTGCTAGATCTTCGCCCCCACTCCTTTGGTCAGCGTCATGAAAGCTGCTTCCAGGCTGACTTCTTCTTCGCCGAAGAATTTTATCTTGTGGCCGGCCGCGACCAGTTCGGAATTAAGTTCCGCATAATCCTCGACGCCCTCGTTGAGCGTGACGATGATTCGGCCGTCGTTGACTTCGACTGCGTCTACTAAATTGTGAGTCTCGGTGAACTTGGCCGCGGCGTCCATGTCGCCGGCGACTCGAATGTGCAGGACGGTTCGCTCGCGAACTTGCTTCATCACGTCGGCTACCGACGCGTTCACCGACATGACTCCGCGGTCGATGATGCCGATCTTGTTACAGATGTCGGCTAGTTCCGGCAAAATGTGGCTAGAGACGATGATCGTCTTGCCCATTTCGCCGAGGCGGCGGAGCAGGTTCCGCATTTCGATGCGGGCTCGCGGGTCGAGGCCGCTGAGCGGTTCGTCGAGCAACAAGACTTGAGGGTCGTGCAGCAGCGTGCGGGCCAGTCCCAGGCGTTGAGTTTGTCCGCGCGATAACGTGTTGGCGAAGGCATCGCGTTTGAAGTCGAGATCGACGATCTCCAGCATTTCGTTGCACCGCTTGCGGCGCGCTTCGCCGTTGATGCGATAGGCGGCCGCGAAGAACTCCAAGTATTCGATGACCTTCATGTCGTCGTAGACGCCGAAGAAATCCGGCATGTAGCCGACCAGCCGCCGCACGTCTTGTTGCTTGGTGTAGATCGAATGCCCGCAGACGTAGGCCTCGCCCCAGGTCGGTTCGAGCAACGTGGCGATAATTCGCATCGTGGTCGTTTTGCCCGCGCCGTTAGGGCCGATAAAGCCGAACAGATCGCCTTCGTCCAGCTTTAACTCGATGGCCTGAATGGCGAACATCTCGCCGTATTTCTTGGTCAGGTCGTTCGCTTCAATCACGGTTGCTTGGTTCCTTGCCGAGGGGTGGGCTGTGCGATGCCGTTGAAGACGATGCCGTTGAAGACGATGCCGTTGAAAACGATGCGCGAACAAGGCGAAAACGCCATGATCGCGGAGCGATCAGCGACTTTTTTCAACAGGCATCACAATTCGATAAAAAGTCCACGTCCGGTCGTAGTCATTGGTTAGAGATTCGTCGCCGCGTTTTAGGTGGCCGAGATGCTGCTGCGTCCAACCGGTCAAAATCGCCACGTCGAGCGGCAAGTGACGGCTCATGTCGATGTACGGCTGATAGCGGTTGGAGAGATTCGTGTACGTTCTGCCACCCGCCGTGTAGTAGAACATCATAACTTCCAAGATACGGGGAATGTCGCCGCCGGCGGGATCCCACTGTTTGGCGGATTCGTCAACCGTGCGTCGCGTCAAATGCATGGCCAGCGATCGCTCGCGCAGGCCGTCGCCGTCGATATCGATCGTCTCGCCCGCATTGAGTTTTCGGTTCAAGCGATAGGTCGACGTACCGTGCGAAACGACACACTCCATCAGGTCGACGTCCAACGGATTGGTGAGTTGGCCGTGCAATCGATCATATTCATCAAGATATAAGTCGCTTTTCACGGCCTGCCCTACCCTGCCCCACCAGCGCGCCGATAGCGACTTGGTCGACGAGACCTGCAGCGGCATTTGCTTAACGGCTGTCTCGAACCCGTTGGGGCCGTCTTGCCACGTGTCGACGGCGTACGATGCGCTGAAAACCTGGTTGAATAATTGTGCCCCGGATCCACTTTGCAAACCACCCAATCCTTCGCCAGGCAGCCCTTGCCAAGACAGCACTGACCCTTGGGATTTGAAGGGCATCGATAATTCGGGCTGGAACGACAGGTCATAGCGGTCGGCGCGCGGACTGTAGAGATGCGCCCACACGGTTCCCCGCACGGACGAGGTTTCCGCATCGATCTCGACGAGTTCGACTTGGTTGACCCGCAGTTGCTGACCCTTGGTGGAGAATGCCAGGAATCCGGCCACCGTGCAGAACAAGACGACCGTTAAAGGAAAAGTCACCCAAGTGATTTCCATCCGTCGCACGAAGCGCCTCAGCAGAAAATAGTCCGCCGGGCCGATGAGCAGAATGTAAATCACTGTCAGCGCGGCGACGGTTGTGAAGTCCACCACGGCGACACCGTTGAATTGATCCAGCGCGGTTCGCAATTGACCGACCATGTCGTCGTAGCCTTCATGCACGACTTGGCCCGACTCCAAAAGACTTGTCCGGTCCTCGCGTTGTTCTTGCTCGTTCGAGATCAATCGGGCCACCAGCCGCGCTCGGCCGTTCCATTGAGATACGGGTGGAGCATCCAGATCGACGGCGATGAACAGCACTTGGCCGAAACCAAGCGGCCGCCGGACCACGGTCGGCCCCTGCCCTGGCTGTCCTTCCGAAGCTTCGACCGTGCCACGAATGTCGACCAGTGAACTAAACCGCAGTGGGTGCTCCTGGGCCAGAATGTCGAGTGGCTGCTCTTCTTCGCTGGCGAACATTTCCAGGTTGTCGGTCTTGCGCATGGCGCGGACGCGATCCAATCGACCGGGGACGAATGCCGTCAGAGGGCCTTCGTCTTTCAGCAGCCGCTCGCCGTTTCGACCCACCGAAATCACGAGAAACCCGCCCATTTCGACCCACCGCACGATGGCTTGAATTTGCCCGGGCTTCAGCGAATCCATAAAATCCGCGTCGCCGGTTGGCAACACCAGCGTCGTCACACTTTCGTAACCGAGCCAATGATCTGGAAGCCGATCGGCGTCGGTAACGACGACCGTCAGCTTTTCGAGTTCGCCCGCCGCCCGCCGCCGTGTTTTCAGCGCGTCTTGAACTCCCGCGTCGGCACCCACGGAAACAATCAGATCTCGCTTCGAATCCACCGCTTGGCTCTTGGTAAGCGACGACAACGGTTGTTGCGCGAGCACGTTGGTCTTGTCCCGTAGACGCACGGACGCGGAGCTGACGCCGCGTCCAAATTTGACGTATCGCAAGAGCCGGACCTTGGATCCGGCCGCAACTTCGACCGGGTCCTCGCCCAGCATCTGAAACGAGGTTTGCACGCCGTCGCCATCCTGAGTCACGATCTCCAAGTCGCCTCGCACGGCATCGCTTCCACCTTCGACGTCAACCCACACCGGCGTCCAGTAACCGAGCTTGAATTCTTGGCCAAAGCCGATGTGAACGTTGTTGAAGCTAGGCGCGGGCGGCGACTCTTCCGCCCGGGCAGTCGATACGCCGAGAAGACAAATCGGCGCAAAAATCGCCAGCAGCCACACAATAAATGGTGTTGATGCGAAAGAACCTCTCCTAGCCCCTGCTTGTAAAGGAGGGGAACCTGGTTCTCCCCCTTGCCAAGGGCGAGTTAGAGGGGGTCCGCATCGACCCGGCGATTCAAAACGGCAACACAATCGGCTCATGGCTTTCCTTCATCGGGGCAGGTACACACGAATTGTCCGCATCCTGGACATCCCGAGCCGTATTTTTTTGCAATCGCCGCGCTGAGGTCGATGTCCACCACGTTGGCAATTGTCGCCAACCATGCCAAGACATCGGCAAACTCTTCGCTCTTGTCTTCATGCGAGCCTTCGCGCAAGGCGGCCGCCAATTCGCCGACCTCTTCCATTAGCCACATGAAGGTGCCATCGACTCCGCGGGCGGCGTCCTTGTCGTGGTACATTTCGCGGATCAACCGCTGAAAATCCGCCAGCGAGACATCGGAACGGTCCGGTCCCGAACGAGCGGTGTCGTCTTCAAGGCTCACGGATTCAAACTCTCCAGCATCTTTTGGGCGACCGCGTGATCCGGTTCCAGCCGGAGTATTTTTTTCAGAATCGATTTGGCCTTGTTCGTTTGTTCGGCCTCGATGTAAGTTCGCGCCAGTTCCACTTGCCACTCGATGCGATCGGGGGCGATGCGGACGGCAGTTTCCGCGGCCGATAGGGAGCGAAGCGGATTCTTCAAGCCTCGATAGGCGGCGGCCAACATGGCGTGGACCTCCCCGTCCATTACGTTAATTTGGACCGCCTGGTTCGCCCAGCCGGCTGCTTCGTTGAAGCGTTTGGCGTCCAGCGCCAATTGGGCCAACTTCTTGCGAATCGTCACGTTATCCGTTTCAAGCTCGGCCAGTTTTCGCAGTACCTCGGCCAGTTTCTCGTCATCCGATCCAAGATAGACCCGGACCAAGGCCTTGAGCCACTTACTGGCATGAGGATGCTTGTCGGCACCCAGCAAATACAGTCGCTCGGCCTCGTCATGTTGCTCGGCCCGCAACTTTAACCCGGCCAGCAGTCCCAGGTGATTGACCTGCGGTTGCTCTTCGTCCAGTGTCTCCTCTAACAACTTCATTGCCGGGTCGACGTCGCCAATCGAAAGATACAGGCGAGCGACCACGTAGCTGGCCAGTTGATGGCCCTCTTCGACCTTGCGAGCCGCGTCGGCAAAGCGGCGGGCCCGCGTGTTCGACTTACGATTCAGATACGCCAACGCCGTTTCGGCCAGCGCGTCGGCGTCGCGTGGATTCTCCTGAAGAAACTTCTGCAGTTCCGACAACGTCCGCCCGGTTGGAGGCGGCTTGACTTTTAGATCTGCCACAACCTCGCTAAGAAACTTCAAATAGCCGGCTTCAAATTCTTCTTGCGAAATAGCAAAGCAGTGCGTAATCGCTTCGCGGGTCGACGGATTGTCGGCATAGGCCCGTAATAGTTTTGAGAGTGCATCGTCGCCAAACTCCTTCAGCATGTATTCGGCATACAATTCCGCCTGGCAGTAGGCCAGCGTCCAATCGTCGCCCGCGCCCGGACGCAGGAATCCTAGGTTGATCGTATCCAAATTGAACAGCCGCTTTTCAGCAACTCGTTTTGCCAAGATCTGATTCCATTGCGGGGGTCGTGGATAGCCTTCATTCAGCACTGCCAAGGCTTCCGTGTACCAATGCGGGATATTGAAATCGGTTTGTTGCAAATTGACCACATGCACAAATTCGTGCTTGAGTACCCGGGCCCAGTTGTACGGCGTTGGCATGTCATTGGGTGATGCCAGCGCGACCATCTTCCCGGCGCAGGCACCTACCGTTCCCACATAGGGCAAGCCGACCATCCGGGCGCTAAACCAACTGTGGCCGCTGGTGCGCCCCGAGCGACTGAAAATCTCGAACAGCGACTTGCCTTTCGGCTTGTAACCCAACTTGTCGACGATCTCGGGATAGACTTCGTCTTCCAGATATCGCGCGGCATATTGGGCCAATATGTCGTCGCGACCGCGGTCAAACTTGATGATGAAGTGTTCGGTCTCGAGTACGGCATATTTTTCGAGTAACTCGAGTACCGCCAGCATGTTCTTGATTCGCAGATTGAACGGATCGATTTCAAACGACTCGTTCATCAGCTTGGCCGCTTTGACCTCCTCGCCCAGTCGCATGTACATCAAACCCAACCGACCACGGACACCCACCAACTGCGGCATCCGCCGCTGAGCTTGCTCATAGTACTTCGCCGCGTGCGGATACTTCCGCAGCAGTTCTAACGTCGACGCCAGAGCGAAAAAGAACTCGCCGCAGTTTTCGTTCCTGACAATCTCGGCGCTGATCAGTTCGTCCATTCGCGAATCGTCATCTTCTTTGCGTAGCCCGTCGATCGTTCCATAAACGGCCGCCAAACGGCCCAACGTCTCAGCGTGCAATGGGTTGAGCCGGCGGGTCTTCTCCAGTTCCTTGATCGCTTCTGGAAGCCGAAAGTTCGCCATCAAGAAGTCGGCCAGATAGTGGTGTGCTTCCAACAGGTTGGGATTGAGTTCGAGAGCCCGATCGATCGACGTCTTGGCCGCGTCTAGATCAAAGTTTTGCAGCGCCATCAGCGCTCGCGCGGCATGAACTTCGGCCGCATTCGGGTTGATCGCCAACGCCGCGTTCAAGTCCGTCGTGGCATCCGAATCGTTGTACTTTTCCAAAAACAACAAACCGGACTCAAGACGGGCGGGCCAGTAGTTTTCATTCAGCTTGAGCGCTTTGGGGTAGAGTCGATTGACGAGAAAGCTGAACTGCTCGCTATTGCGATTCCAACGAGCATACTGGGACGCCGCGAGACCGATGAGCCGCACGTCACGCGGGGTTTTGATTTCTCGCTGATGTTGGTTGTAATAACGGACGAACCAGCGATACGCCTCGTTCGCCTTTTCTAGCTTGCCGGTCGAACGCAGTAACTCGGCGTCAATCCAGCGCGCCAGCAAGTGGTCCCGATTCAGCCCCAAAGTCAGATCAACCTGTTGCCGCGCGGTGTCGTAGTCTCCGCGAGTAAATCGCAGCTCCGCAAATTCCGCGTGCATGTCGGCGTTGTTGGCGTGGTCTTGAATCGCCGCACCCAGCGACGCCTCGGCCGCGTCGAGTTGTCCTTGTAATCGCTGGCAGCGAGAGATTCCGAGCGCCGACGCGATCGGCGCGGCCTTCGACAGTTTTTGAAAAGCTTCCGTCGCCTCCTGATACTGTCCCTTTAATCGCAACAGTTCGGCCTGTTGCAGGTCGTTCGCCAGGATGCCGTCGGCGCGCAGGCCGCAAATCGCCAAGGCGAAGAAAGCAACGGACGTGCATCTTTTAGCTAAATGAGCCATGAACAACTCAATTTGACGGTTCGCGAAATAAGCCGACGCGGCCGCGACGCTTCATCCAACGAGAATTCGCTTCACAACGGCCTCACATAATCTAAGGATAGTGCAACCGTGTGCAACAGGACAGCTTTGATTGCCCGCAAATGAGGCTCGCGGTGGCGGCGGCCTGTCCGTACCCAGATCACCAGGCGTGGCGATTTACGACGTGAGTTATGCTGGTCTTCTCGGAGCCTCTCAATAGATGGGACCTACGGAGAGCAACGGGGACGGTCTCGCGTTTTTAATCAACCACGGGGATTTCATACGAAGTTTTCGCGAAGCCGATCTCGTTCCGCCCGGGAATCGTCACGGTAATTTTTGCTGTTCCCTTCGCCGCATTCTTGGGGACCCGGACCGGGCCGTAGAATTCATAGTATCAGCAGCGGTGGACGAGCGTCACTTCCGTCTGTATTGTCTTGCCGGATTCAGTAGACGGCCACTCGATTTCAGCAATTGGCGTGACGTCGCTGGGAATCGCTTCATATCCTAGCTTGGCATTCATGCCGTTTCCCAGCCCCGGCGTAACCAGACAAAGATGCACTTCCTGATCATTCTTTGTCAGGCTCAATTCCTTTTCACGCAGTGGGCGTGGGATGAATTTGCCACCGAAGTGAATGACGTTCGCCTTTTGACGCGACTCCGAAAAAATCGGACGCCAGCCGGCAAACTGCTGCAGCTTGCCGTTGACTTTAACTTTGACAACATACTTAGTGGGATTGTCCTTCGTTTGATATTTGCTCAATTCAAAGTCGGTGTGCTTCGGAGATCCTTGGGTTGGAACAATGTCGCCAATTTCGAATTTGGCGTCGCGGTAATTACCCAAGTCACGCTTCTTGGTCGGGTGAATCGCTTCATCCTTCTCGGTGAGATCGCCGTTGGCGTTGCGATCGACGTAAATCGTTTCGCCATCTTCAACGAGCCACACGCGAGTGCTTGCCTTCTCGCCGAAAACCAACAGACAATACCGAGGCTGCGATTCGTATTTCGGTTCCTTGCCAATGGAACGGTCGATCTTGGATAGATCGGGGGCCGCGAATAGTTGACAACCGGCGAGCATCGCCACGGCACATACGATGAATCGAATCATATTCGGCATAGGTTGCTCCATGAATCCGTGAACAGAGTCTGCATCATTCCAGATTTGCAAATCCGGCAAGCTACAAGCGGTCAGACAAAGAAAACTTGTATCGGAAACCGTTGATAATGTCAAAGGTCTAAAAAACAACTGACGAAGTTAGTGTCTCGGAATACGGTGCGTTTCCGCGGACTTTTGAAAACCGAAAAAAAGGTCGTTTAGCGCGACAGGTGAGCGAGTAGTTCCGCGTGGTCCACGCCGTCGAAATCGGGAATTACCACTTCCGCACCCTCGTCACGCAGTAACTCGGCGGAGCGTCCGCTCGCCACGCCAACAAACCGATAACCCAGTTCAGCAGCCGCCCGAGCGTCCCAGATGCCATCACCGAAGTAGACGATCGAGTCGAACCGCGACACTGCGTGTTGGCTAAGCGAACGATGCACTGAAATTGAACAAATGTCGACGCGGCGGTGCGCGTCATCCGCCGAAGCCATTGGAATACTTGCGAAGTGATAGCCGGCTGTCTTGAGTTTGAGACGAGCTGTTAGTCTCCAGCCGCCTGTCGCAAACGCGACCGCACGGTCGGAGGCGTTGGAAAGCCAATCTAGGAAGCGAGTACCGCCAGAAATCGCCTGACAAAGTTCTCGGGAATCCGTGAACGCAGCCTCCAGCAGCGAGTGGAAGCGTTCTTGCATACGGATGATTTCGTCATGACCAGGAGGACGTCCCCGCTGATTCTCGACCAAGTGTGCGGTAAGTGCGGAGTCCGTCACGTTCGGATACGCCGCCCACTCGGTGTCTACTTCGCGAATGCCGTACACGTCGGCAAGGGCCTGCACGAAGCACGACGAATCGATTTCGTTCGTGTCGGTCAGCGTCCCGTCGATGTCGAGCAATACGAGTTGCATGATCCGAGATTGAGGCAATCAAGAGAGGGCGGTTCGCGACAATCTACTTTGGTTGTTGATGGAAATACCAATTTTCGTAAAACTTCTTCTTGTAATTTGCCTTTTTGCTCCAGACGATTCGATCATCAAGGTAGATCGATGCCGAATCGGCCGTCATTCCCACAACACCATAATCCCAATGCCGAGTTTTCGGGTTACCGCCGTCGTCGCGCAACGTGATAACGACCAGCGCGGTCGGGTTGGTTCCGCTTACCGCAAATACAAAAATGGCTCCATCGATCAGACCCATGTTGGGAGCTGAGAAGCGGTGAATGGGTCGCGGCAATGGACGCATCTGTTCACTTTCACCGTTTGCTCCTAACTGGAACCTACCTCCAAAGCGGCGCGCCAGAGACTTCATGGACCGCAATCGCCCGGAAGGACTTTCGACGGCACGAGGTGCCGCGGGTATCTCCTGAAATGTGATCCCCGGACCCTTCGATTTCCACGCCTGCTGTCCCGGCCGCGATACCAAGATTTCGTCGGGTGCCAGGGAAGCAACACAGTACTGCCAGATTTTCCGCGAATCTTCCACCTTGGCGAGTGCGATCGGAAAGCCATCGATTTCCCAAGCCCAGACCGCCGCGTCCCGATAACCGTTGGAAGGGTCGCTGTACCGAAGAAGTGGTGCCGCACAAAGCTTGGGTCGCTCGTCGGGTGTCGCCAACCTCGCAACAGTAAACTCGCCCGCCTTGTCTCGGATCCGCAGCAAGCTCGCCGCCCGCGCAGCCTGATCTGACTCACCTTCCCGATCTTCGGCAGTCGCGACGTTAGGTATCGCTACCCACGAGGTCGCGAGTAGGTATCCCAATAGTGTCAGACATGTCCGGATCGACGCCGGTTGTTGCGACATTGGTTTGGCTCCTGGTGAACGTTCAACGACCTTGATTTCTAAGTTCCACGCCATCACACCACCTTACTAGATATTCCGGTAGATTCAAGACATTGTGTCTTGTTTGGCGAGGGTGATTCGTCAGATTTGTTGTTGCTGGGCGGCCGAATTCCTATGATCTCAACCATTCCCCGTTGGCGGCCCAGTGAAGCTGCGTGGAAACCGGCGATGGCATGATAATTCGACGTAGCCAACTTGCGTTGTTCCAATCGATCCAACGTCACTTGGCTTGAGTCTTCCTGCCGCCGGCAAGGATGCCTCCAAGGAACGCCATGGGAATGTACGCCAGCAGCAAGTCGGATGCGATGAACCACATGGGACCGCCGCACATCAAGATCATCATGATACCGCCGATTAGAAAACACACGCCAATGCCAATGGCAAACTTCATGGGATGGCTGGCCGCAAGCTTGGCAGCAACGAAAGCGCCGGCGAGCGTTCCCAGCGCGTGAGCCAGAAATGGAAACAGGAAATTCGCTGGCGCGAACAACTTCATGCTCTCGCGGAGGCCTTCCATGGTGGAGACGTCAGCGCCCTCGGGAAGGGGAACGACCGACGAGCCGATGTTGACCAGCCCAATATTGACCACGCTGCCAATGAGAAAACCGACAATTGCCGCCAAGATGTTCCTTGCGATGGGATTCATGATCAAACTGGTTCCGATGAAAGTGTGGTAGTTCGTGCCGGAGTTGCCCACGATCCATTCGCCCGCTGGCGAGTGTGGTTACATCGTGAGAGAATTGGATTCCACGGTTCAAGTCCTCTTTCTAACCAATCCCGTTTAGCGCTGCTTGACAAATCTTGCGAAACGAATCTGAACAACCTGGACCCGAGTCGCTTGACTACATCGATCGGGTCAATCGAGCGATTGACTTCATTTTGCGGAATCTCGACCAATCGCTCAAGCTTGAGGTGGTCGCCAGAGCCGCGTGTTTCTCACCGTTTCACTTCCATCGGATCTTTCGATCGTTGATCGGTGAGTCTCTGGCCGAATTTGTCAAACGCGTGCGGCTGGAGCGTGCGCTCGCCCTGATGTCTCGAAAGAACTTGGCGACGCGGCGAACGCAATCGCTCACCGAGATCGCATTCGAATGTGGTTTCGGCTCGTCTTCGGATTTCTCGCGATGCTTCAAGCAGCGGTACGGCGTGCCGCCCAGCGAATTCGACGTCGATTCGTTTCGGATGCAGCGGCGTGAGGAATGGCAAACCGCGGTCACTGAACCCGAGCATCGGCATCTGCTCGACCGGCTGGAACCAGGTGCGAACCCGGATGGCTTCGAGGTTCGGCTCCGGCACCTGCCTCCGCGGTGTGTTGCTTACATTCGCGTTCTGGATTCCTACCGTCCCGGCGCGGTGGCACGCGCTGCCGAGCAACTGGTGCAGTGGGCGGAGGCTCGTGGTTTGGCGGACGGACAATGGCTTGGATATATGTGGGACGACCCGGAAATCGTCGACCATCAGAACTGCCGCTATGACGTGGGTCTCGAAGTTCCCGAGGTGACTCCGCGCGGCGACGTCGGTCGGATTGAGTTTCCCGCGATGCAGGTTGCCGAAGTCGAAATTCGCGGAGCGATCGACCTCGAAATGCGGGCGTTGGACTGGCTGTACGGGACCTGGCTTCCGGCCAGCGGATTCGTGCCGACCGAGCAGCCTGGTTTTGAAGCGTGGATGGGACGCCCCTTCGCCCACGGTACCGAGTACTTCGAACTGATCGCCCAACTACCCGTTGAACGGGGCTGAATCTCGACCGTGTCGAATTTTACTTGGCGTCCGTGCACATGGGCGTTTGGGTTCCGCGGTTCATTGACTCAATTCTTGCTCAAGGCGTTCGAGAACAGCCTGCTCTCGTGCTAACTGAAGTTGCGAGTTTCGCACCTTCAACTTCGCGCGACGAAATCCAATGGGATGGATAATTTCCATTCCGCTCTGCCAGGCCGTCGTCGCGTCCGGTGTCGACGCCCCCGACGCGCGCTGCCGCGAAGAGTTGCGGACAACGGTCGACTGCAACCGTTCGCCCAATCCGGTCCACCGATATTGAGCAGCGATATCAAGCTCCGGTAGTGTCTGCTGAAGCGTTGCGCGGAGTTCCAATTCTCGCTGGCGGACTCGCCGTGCCTGGGCACGCACGGCGTCGTGCAGAGCAAGCTGAGCCTCGAGATGCTGGATCCGGACTCGATCGCGAGCTTCGATCTGCTGGACGCGAACCCGATTGCGAACCATGAGCGCCGCCATGGCGACGATGACGGTCAACATCAGCAGATTCGCGATGGTGAATTTCGGTCGTATCATCTTCCATCCTTGATTTGTGGCCAATCACGGATTACTGAGCGTCGGCCATGGCGTCGAGTTGAACCGCCGACCGAGCCTGTTCCTTTTCCAAGAATGGCCGTCCATACTTCACGTTGACGTGATCCCACGGCAGACGCGCGCCCACTTCGTACGGCTCGTGCAGTGCCCGCTGCACGTCGATTCCGCAATCCTCAAATGCCTGCCACCAGCGGTCGCTTTGAAAGTTCTCCGACCAACTATCGAGCCGCGCTCCGCGCTGCCAGGCTAAGCGAATGGCTTCCGCGCTGCGCCGGTCGCCACGGCTGAGCACGCCTTCCAGCAAGCTGGTTTCCACGTTGTGGCACTTGACGTTGATGCTGCGAATATTTCGCTTTTGCCAGAGGTACTTGTGGGCCCATTTGAAGTAGTCGCCCGTTTGCATGCCGTTCCATTGATACGCCGTATGCGCCTTGGGAACGAAATTGGAAACGCTGGCCGTGACCTTGGCGTAGCGGCCCATTTCTTCCTTGCCGATGCGGGCGATTGTCTCGGACATTTCGATGATGCCGTCCAGGTCGACCGGCCGTTCGCCCGGCAGTCCGCACATGAAGTACAGCTTCACGCCTTGATAGTTGTTGCGAAATGCCACGCGGCAGCCTTCGTACAGATCGTCGTTTTTGATCTTCTTGCGAATTTGTTCGCGCATGTCGTCACG
>JAJDEH010000263.1 GCA_029259935.1 Planctomycetota bacterium | reverse complement strand
CCACGATCATGCCCGGTACCGCCAGCGGCGAGGATACGAAACGTAGTGTCGGATGATACGACGCGCCCTGCGGATTCATGCAACAACGCCAGATCTCCTTGCCGTCGGCCAGTTGATGGGCGATGGCATAGTCGCCACCGTGGGTCACGAGGAATTCGCGCGACTTGTCACGGTAGAGCATCGGCGAAGCGTAGGAATGTTCATTCTCTTTGCTCGCACCGGTGACGCGATCTTGTTTCCAGATTTCATCGCCAGTCGCGGCATCCAAGCAGGCGACCATGGCCTCTTGTGTTTCCGCCCGGCCTTCACCGTGAATCAACTGATAGTAGATCCGTCCTTTGTCGAGAACGGGCGTGGCGGTCATGCCAAAAGCAATCTTGAATTTGCCGTACCGCTCTTGCAAATCGAGCTGCCACACTTCCTTTCCTTCGATCGTGTAGCAAGCCACCAAGCCGTTGGCCATGGTTGCCCAAACATGCTTGCCGTCGGTGGCCGGAGAAGGAGAAGCCGAGTTGCCTTCATCGCCGCGTACGTCGCGATTGCCCGTGCCTAGTTTCGCTCGCCACAGTTCCTTGCCCGATGTGGAAACGCACAGCAGCAGCAGATCCTTGTCCGCGGTACTGGTGACGAATACTCGATCACCCCAAACCGCGGGCGTTGATCCCGCCGGACCTGGCATGGCCAAGCGCCAAGCGATGTTCGTATCTTTGTCCCATTTAACGGGGACATCGGTTTCGCCACTAACGCCATTCCAATCGGCACCCCGCCATTGCGGCCAATTTTCGGCCTGCAACGAGACAGTCAAAAGCATGATAAGGGCGAGCGAGAACAGGCGAATGCGAAGTTTCATGGTTCACTAGGCGGGGTTGATGGGTGAGGCAGGAGTTTCGCGGCTGAATTGGATTCCGCAAACGGATTACTTGACCTAAATACGATAATCCGCCAAAGGCCGAATGGCAATCGCCGCACCCGGGAAGTTACTCGCAACCTCGACCATGGCCAGCAGTACTCCGCTGGAGGGAAGCACGCTTCGCGACAGGAGACGCCGTGCGGTAATGCCACCGAATTGGGATTCGCAATGGATTGATAAACATGATCGGCTAATGGTCTAATATCGCAATGCTCAAATACCTTCTACCGCGAATCGCTTTGGCCGACTTGCCTCCCATGTTTGGCGTCGCATTGGTCGGGGCGGTCTTTGCGGGCCTGTACGGCATTCTGCATGATCAGATAACGTACTCGATTTCCCCGGAGTACTTCACCAAGCTGAAGTTCGAGCAATTTCACTATGCGGACTTGGGACTGGGTGAACGTGTTTTCGTCGCCGCGATCGGATTCTTGGCGACCTGGTGGGTCGGCTTCATCATCGCCTGGTTTCTGGCTCGACGGCTGATTCCCAACCAACCCCGTTCTCACGCATATCGGCAGATTGGCGCGGGATTCGCTTGTGTTTTTGCAAGCGGGGTGCTGGCGGCGGCGATTGGATTTGCTTACGGTTTGTGGCGCGGGCCCCAAGCGGATTATTCGTCGTGGTCCTGGGCAATCCAGGAATTCGAGATCACCGACACCTGGTCTTTTGTTCGCGTCGCCTACATTCATAATGCAAGTTACCTGGGCGGATTGGCCGGACTGATGATCGCGCTGGTGGCGGTTCGCCCAAGTAGAAAGAAACTTGAGAGCAAGTAACAAGGTCGCTGAATCGTGTGCGCGTGGCGCACGGTTAGCAATGCGGAGGCCAATGAAATGAACACGTTCGCTGAGCTTGGCATTCCGTTTCCGCTTTACGAAGCTCCGATCGATACAGCGGACGATTCGGACTATAGCGGGCGCGGTAGGTGCTGTATCTGCGGAACGCCCGACTCACCTTGCTTTTCCCTCGGCATTGGCAAGGCGCTGATAATCGACTGTCCCGAATGCGGCGCGGCCAACGGGCTGGACGTTGATAATAAATCCGGTGTCCCGTGTCGCGTCTGCGAAACGGTCGTCGACTTGCCCGATCGCGTGGCCGCCAAGAAAGAACCGAAGACCTGTTACCATTGCCTTCGAGCCGGGAAAGCCGCACTGACCAAGGCTACGGAATTTGGATTGGTCTCGTGGGATCAGGCGTTTTCGGGCGTCACAAACGGCGTCCCCGGTTTGCGGCAAGACCAATTTGAACCGGTTGTTCTTGATGCCGAGGAGAATTGGCTCGGCGTGAAGCTTCCCCAAGAGATCATGTTCGAATTGTTGAGAACACCGACGTATGGCACGTGGCAAGGAGAACGTTGGCTGTTCTGCTGCCGGAACCCGATGACCTACGTCGGCGAATGGCAACGGCGGCAATTCAACGACAATGCGGCGGATGGAAACGGGGAACAGCTATATTATTCGGTGGTTGAAGGAGTTCCAACAGATTCGTGGGATGCACTGGGCCAACGTATTGCTGTCTACGTTTTCGCTTGTAAACAATGCGGCAGGCGGCGAGCGCATTGGGATGCCGATTGAGCGTGCTGTCCCACTCAATGCGGCAAGCGTGATCCTGCTTGGTGATCAAGATTGATCGTCGCTCGTGGAGATTTCAGATAAGACCACATTTTGACTTTCGGAGGAATTGCTAACGACTACTGCTTCTTACCAGTCTCAAACTTTTTCAGCTTCCATTCAAACACCACCTTGCCCTGTTTGGGATCGTCGGACAAGAACTCGGACTTGCCGGCCAGTCGGACCACGCCGATTCCATTGGCCAACCAGAATGTCGATTCGTCGGCTGTGTCGGGGTTGTGCTGCCGCACGCCGATGGTGAAATATTTTCCAGCGGGCACTTCCGTCTCTTGGAGTTCGAGATTTTCGAATTGTTCGCCGCGCGGGTCGCCGCCAAATTTCCCACTCCACTTCCAGGGTTCCTCACGCCCGGCGTCGAATGCGAATTGGCGGAGCGGCGGCTCGAATTTTTTCTCTCCTTCTTGGTGAATGTAGACGCCGTCCTTCTCGATCGCCAACTTGAATTCCACCGACGATTCGCCGATGGTTCGGCGTACGACGAAGACGGCGTGTTTGTCCAGCATTTCGTTTCGCAGCACCTCAAACACGACGTCCTTGTCGCCCCAAGCATAGGTCCACCGGTAGCCAACCTGCATGGGAAAGCCGCTGCGACCAAGCTTGTTCGAAATAAACGACAGGGTCTCTTCTTTGCTGTTGACCACGCGCACGATTTGCCACGCCTTGGAGTCACGGTTCCCGATGCCGCCCATATACTTTGCCAGCAGCCAAATTCTCTTTTCGACCTCTTTCGCGCCGGGTCGCTTCAGAAAAATCACCACGTAGCACCGCGTTCGCTTCTTGTCGCGGCTTCCGTTTTCGTTGAAACCGGCCGTTTCATAAGTCTTCATTAACTCGCGCAATTTGGCACCAGAGATGCTTCCATCTTGGCCCTTCCATGCCGAATCGGAAAACAGTTCCTTGATCGAATCCACTTTCTTATCTCGAAAGGCCCAATAGACGGCCTTGTAAAAAGCACCGTGGTGGGCCAGCGACGTCGTGGGAGAAATCAGCAAACAGACCGTGACGACGACAAAGCGACTTGCGTAGGCCATGGTGCTTACTCCACTCGGTAAACGCTGATCGTGGAATCCCTGTTCCCCGTATAGAGCATTCCACCGTCCTTGCTAAACAGCAATCCGTGGGGACTGCGGCCGTCCGTCGTTTCACTAATCAGCACTAGGCCCAAAGGCGTGAATTTACCGGAAATAAGTTTCGCACCGGCGTCGTAACGAAGGGCGGCGACCCAATGAATTCCGTCGGGATGCACGCAAAGCGACTTAATCGTATCGCCGGTACTCAGCGACTTCCCCAGTTTGACCGTGGGAATGTCCGCGCTCAGCAGTCGCTGGTGGACTTCCTTGACACGCCAGTTCACTTCGAGATCACTGGAATCGATGGCTTTCAAATACGGCAAGACACGGCTGCCGAAACCGATGAGTTCTTGCTGTGCTTTCTCTCGTGCCGTGAACCGGTCGGCTCCCAATTGGCCAACCAAGCGAACGACACGTTCTTTGCTTAGCACGCCCGAGTCGACCACCTTGGGTGCGATCCACTGGTGCAGCGTGTTGTCGCCGCATCCGACCAGAAGAGATCGGCTGTCACCTAAAAAGGCACATTGCGTGGCTGCGGCCGTGCAAGTAATGACAGCCAATTGCGTGGCTTCTTGGGCGCTCCAAATGCGGACCGTTTTGTCGTCCGATGCCGTTGCGAACAGACGCCCGTCCGGGGACACGGCCAGATCGTTGATTGCTTCTTCGTGTCCGGCCAATTCATTCAGTTGTCGGCCTTGGGCATCCCAGATCACGAGCGTCTTGTTTTTGGTGGCGGCGACGACTCGGCGACCGCCATTGACAAACGCCGCCTTCACCAGGCCACTCTCGAATTCAATTTTCTTTAACTGCTCGCCGCTGGTCGAATCCAGGATCCAGATGCCGCTCGAATTACTGGCCGCCAACAACCGCTTGCCGTCCGGGGAAATATCAAGGCTAGCCACGTCGCCCGGTGCGCTCCATGTGGCAACCTGTTTCCCCGAGTGGCGGTCCCAGACATGAATGCGGTCCTCGTCGTCTCCGCCCGCCACGAACAGCTTCCCTTGATCAGCGGAAAGTACCAGTGCGTCGACGCTTCCGCGCATCGGGCGAATTTCGGAAACGACGGGTAAGACCTGTTTTCCGGTGCTGGAATCCCAGCCGTAAATTTGCTGGTCGCCCGCGGAGTACAACCGCCGCCCGTCAGGCGAGTACGCCACCGGCCAGTGATAACCTCCGGGTACGGCGATCTTCAGAACTTCCTTTCCCGATTCGGCATTGAAAACATAAATGTGCTTATCGTCGCAAGTCGCAGCGATACGTTTGCCGTCGGGAGACCAGGCGACCACGGTCACGTCATCGCTTAATTCCGCTTTCCATACTTCTTTACCCGATCCGGCTTCAAACAAGCGGACCGTCGAATCGTCGCTGCAGGTTGCTAATTGCTTGCCGTTCGGAGCAAATACGACGGTGTAAATGTCGCCACCGTGACCACGAACTTTGCGCAGTTCCTTGCCAGATTTCAAATCCCAAATACGAATGGTTTTGTCGTCGCTGCAAGTCGCCATCGTGCGTCCGTCCGGCGCGATGGAAACACCATACACCGATTCGGTGTGGCCCTTGAAGCTGAGCAGTTGCTTGCCCGAAGCGGCCTCCCATTTAACCGACACCTTGTCGTGGCCAGCGGCCACAAATTGTTTTCCACCCGGCAGGACAGCCAGTCGATGAATTGTCGTGCTCTGGTTGAATCGCCTGACCTTCTTTCCCGTATTCAGGTCCCACAGCGTTACGTGCTGGTCTTCTCCGCAGGTCAGCAGCCGATCTTTGGACAGAACCTGAAGATTCCAAATATCCTCTCCATCGGGATGGTAAAAGCGTCGAATCTCCCGGCCCGACTCTAAGTCCCACAGCCGCGCGGTCCCATCCCGCGCACTCGTTAGAGCTTGCGTGCCGTTGGGAAGCATCGAAATATGCGTAATGCGGGCCGCGTGTTTGAAGCGACCATCGCCGAGGATACCGGTCGGCTTCAACGAAATTTCGACACCAGACTTCGCCGTGATTTCGACCGGCTCGTCTGCTAAACAGACGCTGGCCGCGTAGATCGTAACCGCGTAGAGAAAGGCGAAGCACCAAGGCGTGAAAAAGATGGCTCGCTCGTCATCCAGACCGCAACACCATCCTAATACTCGTCGACTTGTAAGGATCATCGCCACGCTGCCATGTCCTCCTGGGACAGAGATCAGCAGAGAGTGTGCTGGGAGCATGACCATTTTAACGGCATGTCGATGCCGCGGTCCAGTCTCGGGTCAAAACTCCGCAAAACTTCGCGGTGGGTTAACTTGCGAAGCGCCGCAACCTGTTCAGCGACGCCTCGGGTTCGCATTTCGTTACGTTTGGTTTCCTTGGTTTGTTTGCTTGCCTATTCATGAAGCACCAAGTCGTGAAGCACCAACGTTCCTTGGCGGACCGAGAAGCAATCGTCGCCCGAAAATACCAAATGGACGGTGCGACCATCGTCGCTGATCCACTTCGTCGGCAGACAGGATGTTTCACCTGGGCCGACATCCCAGTGTGAGGTCGCGAACGCCGTCGTCCAGGGACCCCATGGTTCGGGAGCGTCGCGAATGGCCAAACCTCCGCGAAAGCGAGTGTCGCCGCCCGCACCGGTTTGGCACCAGAGGTAACGCCGTAGTGCAGCGTTGTAGCTGACCGACGAGCGATAACATTGCCCTTCGGCCGTGAAGACCGCGCCGCGTTGCTTCACGTCTTCAGTCCACACCGGCGAACCGGCGTCGAGCTTCTGATAAAATTCGTAGGCGTCTCGATTCTTCATGTTTGATTTGTGGACACGCGCGAGTACCATCCGGTCAGCCCGCTGGTAAGCACTGTCGGAGTCATGCGAATAGACATACACATAGTCGTCCCGCGCTCCCTGATAGTTCCGTCCGAAATTCAGAAACGCGGGATAGCCGAAGCTTGTTTCAAATTTCCAGTCGCTCCATGTCCAAGAGCGGCCGCGGTCCTTGGACCAGGCTAGTTGCGAGTTCCCGGTATTACGGGTCCACATGTACAGCACGCCATCCACCATTAACAGGCCGCTGACTTTTGGGCCGCTCTTCCCGCCTCCCGTTCGTTCGGCGGTTGACGAGCGTAGATTTACTCCGCGGAAGTCATGCGGCGCACCGCTTACGCGACACAATCCCATGCTCAATTTCTTCTCGACAAACGGTTGAAAGCCGCGACCGTCGCCGTAGGCGGTGTAGAGGTGGCCGTCGTCGCCCCAAGTCGTCGGCCAGTTATCGCCCCCCTTGGCCCGGCGAACAATCGACGCGGCGTCGGCCCACTGAATGTTTTTGATCACCGGACTGGGCGCGGACTGCCCCGCACGGTCGACGTTCTTGTGTTGTCGGTCGCCGGACGGATCCGCGTCCGCTGCCACCGAAAGCACGATGGACTCGAGGAATGGTTTCAACACGTCGTAGTGGCCCGACCAATCTCGCTTCCAAGACTTCCCGGCGCGAGCGGCGACGACATCCAAACTTGGAATGACAACGATCAGGCTGTCGTACAGTCCCCACGACCAATACGCGTCGCGGGGAACATTTTTCAGTGTTCCATCGGCGTTGTTCCACCACAACAATCCATAGTGCTCCGACGCATTTCCATATCGCTTGGAATCAACTTCCGGCAATCCCGCTACCGATTCGACCGTGTGGCTGGCCGCCGCGACAAAATCCGCTGGAAGAATTTGTTGGTCCCGCCACTGGCCACGGCGCAGGTAGAGGTAACCAATTCGAGCCATCGCATCGACGTTGGCGCTAATGCCGGAACCGAACTCGCGGCGGGCGACACCTTCGATCTGCTTGGGGCGATAGCTGTTGCGCCGCCATGTGAGGTCCTGGCGCTGAATTCCCAGCGGAGTGAAAACGCGTTCGAACATGAGTTGATCGACGTCGCGCTTGTACGCCAACGTTACACATTCGGCCAACCAATTCGGTCCGCCATCGCTATACGACCATTTCGTTCCCGGCGAGAAGATTAGCTTCGTGAATCCGCCCGATTTCTCGAACCCAGCCGTCTGCGTCGCCAGATGCTGGACGGTGATACGATCGACCCAACCGGTTTTCCGATTTGACTCGGGCGGAACGGCAAAGGCCGGATGATGCTTGACGACTGGATCTTCAAGGCGAATTTTTCCATCCGCGATCGCCAGTCCCAGCGCGGTCACACCGATGGACTTGGTCGTCGACTTCAAATCATAACGCCGGGCGAGATCTCCCCACGACATCACCATCCGCCCGTGACGGGTGATCATTCCGGAGCCGCCGCCGGTCAAAGCATAGTCGCGTGCCTCCTTGAGACGCGCGGAATCCATGCCGACTTCGGCGGGGGTGGCCCGTTGCCATTTGTCTCGTGGCCAATCATGCTCGGCCGCGAAAGCGAACGGACCATACACCAGCGGCGACAGCAGCAGTAAGGCAAAGCATCGTGGGTACATCTGGTGATCCTTAAGGAATCGGCCCCGGTGTCGTCAGTTGTAAGCGAGGTTCATCACTCGGTTTTCAACGTCGCTTCGATGGCTTGGTCGGTCGCCGAGCTTTCGCCGCCCAGGTTTTTGTCGAAATGAAACAATAACAGTGTTTGCTCGTCGATGCTGAAGGGTTGGTCCGGTGGATCGAAACGTGACGGGTTAAATGTCTGCTGGCCGCCCAGTTGGACGTTCAAATCGGCGTAACGCGGCACGCTGGAGATGCGCAGTTCGTCGATAACGAAAGCCGCCTTTGGCTGCGCCGCGCAAAGAAACTCCTTGAGCCACTCTTTCTTCGTGGGAAACGTCAGCGGTTTTTGGCTATACCCTTCCCACCACGTGCTGCGGTAGTTTCGTGGATCATGGCCGTTGACGTAGATATGGACGGCCTGTCGCCCGGGGTCGCGTTTCAGCGGCCGCCACTCCACGGCGACATGCGCCCACTCGCCAACCGGCAACTTCCAGGGGCACCAAGCTTGCAACAGCCCGTTGGAAAGAAACGTGACCGGCTTGGCCGCCACCAGCCGTTCGTCCCACTGCTTCTTGATCCAGAACTCAATGGTCCCTTGCTCGAGATCAAAAAAGCGAGTCGTCTGATCGTTGACGATCACGTGATCGGGGATGCGCAGCGCGCCATCGGAGGTAATTGGAACGGCGTTGCCAAATCGGCCCGCGACAAACGCCGCGTCGTCGTCTTCGACTGTATCTAGATCTTCCACCTTTACCGCCGCAATCGACTGCGTGCGGGAAGGACGAGTTGATGGCACCTTTCCCGCGAACGTCACCCAGCAAGATTCGGCCGGTTGATTGGCAACTTGGAACCAGATCTTTTGCCGGCCGTGGTGGTTCTGAATTCGAATCGTATTGGTTTCCGGTCGCGACAGCGTCACTCGATTGTCCTTGATTGCCGTCGACAGCGAAGTTCCGTCCACGGACGTTAATCCCAGCGAGGACGCATGCGCACTCAGCATCTCCAGTTCTTTCCGATCAGCCACCAACGGCAATAGGCAGCTCTCGCCGATGTCGAGCGCGACGGGCCTGGAGGCGTTCACCACGACGCTCGACCGATTCGACGCCGCGAGAACTGCTAATTCCAAATTGGGAGCGAGTACGTAATAGCCGGGCGGCGCGGCGGCGGAAATCACCACTTCGTGCAAGTAGACTTCAAAGTTTCGTAAATTGCGATCAAAGGGCTGAATGTCCGACGCGGCCTGTTGGGTGGCAACTTGAAAGCCATCGAAAGGTCGGGCATCGGGGCCGAGGAACTTGGGACGGCGGTCGTAACCCCACAGCGTCATTCGCAGTGCTTCGTCCTTCTTCTTTATGATGCCAATGGCCGTTCGCTGCGGCTTGAGCGGTGGCGGGTCGAAAGCGCGAACACCCTCGCGGCGTGCCTGGTCGAGTGCCCACGTCAGTCGTGGAACGGCCGTGAGACATTGGATCGGCGCATAAGGATTGTATAGCCGGCGGCCCAGAGTCTTCGGGTCTTGCAGCGGCAGAGCATTGGGTAGCAAGTGCTCTAGTTCCATCCGCGCGGGCCGCAGGTGGCGCGGATCGTGGGTGTAATAGAACGCATAGCCCAGATGCACATTGGAATAGCGGCCCACGTCTTCGCGGAAGGGGTCGGCGGCGTAGCAGGCGTCAAAGTAACGACGAAAGATTTCTTTCATGCGCGGATCGCCGGTCGCCCGTTCGTACTTCCACAGCGCCGGAACCCAAAAGTGACAGAGCAATGGGGCGTCCGCCTTGTTGGGCAGGCCATTTTCCTGCGTCCGCCATACGCCGATGCGATGATCGGGATCCAAATACACGTCGGCACATTCCGTGAGTACCTGCTTGATCTTCGGATCCAACGTGTGTTCATAAAGGGTGGCCAGATTGAAAAACTGAGTCATCTGGTGCCGCAGGCCTGAAGTGAACGGGCAATAATCGCGGATCATTCGGGCCCAACTTTTCGCCGGTTGATCCGGGTCGGTCAGAACATGCCACGGCTGCTCGCGATGCCACGGCTTGAAATCTTGTGAAGCGCTGGTCTTGCCCGCCAGGTCGCGCCAATAGTCGCGCCAGTAATTCAAGACGTCGTTATATCGCTCGTCGCCCGTCAGGTAATAGGCGAGCGTCGTAGTTTCCAACGTGCGGTGATAACTGGCCCAAAACTGCGAACCGCCACGCAGCCACGCTTCGGCCGAATCGCGATGCCGGACGTAGAACAGCGCGCTATCAATTGACCAATCGCCCGGGCGAAAGTGCAATGTTCGCCGCTGGCGAAATCCGCCACGCCAATCGCACTTATAGGTCAGCGGGACATGCGTAATGGCGATATCCACCCAGTGGTCTTCCGAGGCGAACGCCCAATCGCGGAACTTTCGCTCGCCGCCGCGCAGATAGCACCACCACAATTGCGTTTCTTTTTGGTAAGTGTGGTATTCGAATCGCCGCGGGTCGGCGTAGTGCCGCTTGGTTTCGTCGTCCCATTGGTAGCTGTAATGCGGACCGCTGCCGTACGCCCACCAGCCGTAGTCGCCGAACGAATCTTGCGCGTCGCGGCCCAGATCAAAAATGCGATCGACGATCGCTTCATACTTGGAATCGTTGGGGCGAGCGGACAGCGGACCGAAAACGTCGGTCGAGCAATTCCACTCGCCGCTCGCCAGTGCGAGCGGCGGTTTGGCCGCCAGGCTGCCGTACTCTTGCCCCGCCTTCGCCTGATCGGCGGAAGCGATGTGAAAGTAAAACTCGTGATGCTTGTTGATGCCCTTTCCGTCGACATCTCCACGAGCCAGTGCCGCGTGCCCGGCAAAATAGAAGTAATTGGAAATCGGCGTCAACGTTCCTCGAACTCCGGGCCAGTTCAAAATGTATTTGTCGCCCGCTTCGCCGAAAAAGTGTCGCAAGCCGGCAGGGCCAAAATCAAGCGGGCCGCCGCGTGGGCTCCATAAATGGAGTACCATTTCGTCGGGCGTGACTTGCCACTCCTTGGGGAACTGTTGCCAGAATCCGCGCAGCGACCCGGTCAATGCGGCGCGGTCGTCGACCACTTGTATCCACTCGCCAACATGATCCGACGCGTGCAACTCCCGTTCGTTGTCTGCTCGTGATTCCACCACCGCGCCACGACATTCCGGGTTGCCGAAGTGCCGATACGTTTCCTGAAATGAGGAAATCGATTTGGTATCCGTCTGCCAGTCGGTGGTAATGATCTGATTGCCTTCCGCTCCCGATTTATCGACGGACACCTGGCGTTTCGAGACATCTCCGGCCAGCTTGAAGGCAAACCCGATATCCGCGAACCGCGTTTCCTTGGTGGATCCAACGATTTTGAATTCGTTGACGGCTTTGATTAGCCCCAAGCCGCTGAAGAAGTGATAACGGGTCCGATATTGGACGATGCGATCGCCGGCCGGTCCGCTGTAGAAGCCGTCCACTCGCACGCAAGCGCGAACCGGTCCCGGCGATTCGACGACGATTTCTCGCTCGACCCCGTCACCGGAACTCGAAAATCGTTGCCCGTTCTGGTTGAGGTAGTAGTGGTCGCCCGCTTGAACGCCGGTAAGAACAACCTCATCCGATGCAATCCGCCGGTCGCCATTGAGGTCCGCGCGAATCGACGAAAGTGCCGCCGGCGCTTCTTGGGAGAATTCAGCAACAATAGCGCCCGTGGCGATTTGAACGGAACCTTTCCGTCGTTTGACCGTTACCGGCAATCGCGGTTCGACCGGCTGGATGTTGCGGCCGCACTCAAGCCAATACTCGCGGTCCGGCTCGGCGATGAAATCGATCGTCAGCCAACGAATACTGGCTTTCTCGGGCCACCACGCCGCGACGCGGGCTTGTAATGGCTGGCCAGTCCCTTGATCGTCAACCAGCCGGCAATTGCGAGGATCATTTAACAACCCCCGGGGCAGCGGGATCCCGGTCGTCACCGGCCAGGCCACGCCGCGATGCTCATAAGGTTCGTCGATCACCAACTCAATCCGAGTCACCTTCGCACTGGCATCGCCCGCCCCGATTGCATCACGATCATCCGCACGACCGACGGAATGCAGCGTAAGTAGCCAGGAAACAAAGAGTCCAAGAATGAGGTGGCGCGAAGATTTCATGGGTCGAGCAACGCAAAGGAGGGAAACGGAGGGTGGGAGTGGCAGTCGTCGTTCGAATTGTAAGGGAACT
>JAJDEH010000262.1 GCA_029259935.1 Planctomycetota bacterium | reverse complement strand
GCCCAGCGCGGTGGCCGCGACGGGCGAAAACGCTGGGAATTCATCCACATATCTTGCGGCAATTTGTTCAAATTGGCGGTCCATGCTTTCCTCAGGCAGTCCGATCAATGAAAGCAAAACGTGCGCGGATCCGACGAGATGCGACAGTAGCATATGGAGTGTGCCGTTATCGAGTGAGTGGATTTTTCATGGTCTGGATGCCTATCGTTCACCGAGCGGGGTCAAAGTGCAAGTCAGGGATGTGGATTTGTGGATTATTCGCAGTGAAACGCCGCACCGCTGGAAAGCGAAAAGGGCGATTCCCCGCGCCGGAAAATTCGCCAACTTCGGACGAGCAAAAGCGCTCTGTATACGTCGTGGATCGTCCTTGTTATGCTGCAATACTGGTTCAAATTCACCACAAGAACGAGTACGCCCCGTGCCAATCGAATTTTCCTGCGGAACGTGTGGTAAGAGATTACGGACTCCGGACAACAGTGGGGGCAAGCAAGGTAAGTGCCCGCATTGTGGTGGAGTCATGTTGGTGCCCAAGAGTTCGCAGCCGCTGGATTCAAGCGGCGATCTGTATAGTAATGTCGATACGCCGATTGGCGAATCCAAGCCGACCCCCGATCGGTCGCTGTATGACCAGCTTCCCGGCAGCGAATTGCCAGACGCGCAATTGCCAGACGCGAAGGCGGCGGCACCAGAAGAAGCTGATCCATTTTCATCGTTTGGAACCGCGGCCTCGCAGCCAGCAGCCTCTGCTTGGGGATCGCCGCCGGCCGCCGTGCCGAATCCTTATGCCTCGCCCGCCGGAAGCTATCCGGCCGGACCCAGTTCCGTCACTTATGGCATCAACCCAAATCAGGCACCTCATCGTGGCTCGATGATCCTGGTGCTGGGAATCATCAGCCTAGTCACGAGCATCGTTGGGATCTTCTTTACATGTTGTTGTGCGATCCTTTCGCCGGTGTTTCACATTGCGGCACTGGCCTGCGGCATCACCGCCTGGGTTATGGGCAATAAGGATCTGCCCATTCTGCGAGCTGGTGCAATGGACCCGACCGGCCTGTCGACGACCAATACGGGTCGCATCCTGGCAATCGTCGGTGTTGTGATCGCCATCATCGGTGTTCTGCTGTTCGCCGCGAATATTGTCTTCGTTATTTTTTCGTTGGCAAACGACCCGGCGTTTAATCCTTAAACCGACGAGCCAACTCGACCGCATGTTCTTTTCAGCGGCTCGTGTAGGTCCGACGCGATTCCACGCTTAAGGGTCGTTTGAAGACGGAATGTACTTGTTGTACAGTTCCGCATAGTCTTCGCGTACGGGGCTGAAGACATCCAGCACGACGGCCGGGCCATCCACCGCCACGGCCTTGTGCGGTGTGTCGGGAGGAATGATGAACATCGACCCGGCTTCAACGACGCGCGTCTCCTGGCCAATGGTCAATTCCATTCGGCCTTGCAATAACATGCCGCCTTGTTCGTGGGGGTGATCGTGCAACGGCACGACCGCGCCTTCGTCCATTTCCAGATACGACAGCATCAGGTGTTCACCATACGGGGTCCGCATCCGGCAGCCCGGCACGACCTCCAACGGTTGGACGTCGTCAATATCGATAAATGGCATAAGGTTTCTCCTTAACTCCTTAACGGAAGGGGGCCGCAAACGACCCGCGCGTGTCTCGCACGGATTCTGAATTACCAGGCTCTCGAATTGTAAATCGCCCACGACGTTCACTCTACCAGGAACTCGCGACCCGCCGGTTTCCCTACGACCCGTACGATTTGCCCAGACAACCTTCTCCGTTTTGTTCGTTGTGGAATCGCTTCCATTCATACGGTTTACGCGCCGAGGCGGCATCATCCGAATTCCGCGAGATCCACGGATTTCGCCACCTATTTCTGACCGAAGGATAGTGAGGGAATGGAGTGGGACGCCGTCTATATGGAACGAAGAGACGTCGCCCCTCTGACGGATTCCCTGCACGATGTTCACCACACGATGGTCACCACAGATGGTTTCCGATCGCCGGGCCGACGCCCTGGAAGATTGACCCTACCTCCAACATAACGCTCGGCCGGCTTCCGCCGGCAATGATTATTTGATGAAATCAACGGACACCGCCTTCCTGATTATGGCCAGCTTCGCACTGTTGACGGGCTGCGCGCAAACAGCGGGTCGATACAAGGCTGCGTCCATCCACCGGGGCGGCGACCAAGGCGAACTCGCATCCAGTTCAGAATTCCCCGCCCGTAGTGGCTTCGTGTCCCAAAACGTCCGGGCCCTTCAAACCGACGTTCAACTTCACCACCAAGGTGTGGAGTCACCCGGTTTGAGAGCGGCGCTGATCCGCCCCGTCAGTCTGCAAAGTGAGGCGACGGTGACGCCCGCCGAGGAATTGCCGCTCGTTTCAGGCGCGAATGAAGCGCCGCGAGGGAACTCGGACGCATTTTTTGATCTCGAATCGATGTATCACATTGCCTTGATGAATAACCCCGCGATTCCGGAAGCGGAAGCTCGCCTGCGGGCAACGCGCGGAAAGTGGGTTCAAGTAGGACTGTGGCCTAATCCGACCATCGGCTATTCGGGACAACAACTGGGCAGCGGAGGGCAGGCCGAGCAGAACGGCTTTCTGCTGGGTCAAGAATTCGTGCGGGGCCACAAGCTGGCGCTCAATAGAAGTATCGCGGCTCAGGAAATTCGCGCGGCCGAGCAGCGATTGCGTGCAGTGCGTTTGAAATTGCGGGCTGATGTACGGGCCCACTTCTACGAAACACTCGCCGCCCAAAAGAAGATCTCATTGACCGAAGAACTCGTTCGCATCGGTAAAAAGACGTCCCAGATGTCCGATGTCCTGCGCGCGACAGGTGATATCAATCTGTCGACACAGCTACAAGCCCGCGTTCAAGGCGATTTGGCGAACGTCGCCCTCGCCAATCGGCGGGCGGAACGAATCGCGGCCTGGCGGCGTCTATCGGCGGTGTTGGGGCAACCAGGAATGCAGACAGTTTGGGTCGCCGGGCGCTTGGACCGCAACCTGCCGAACCTGTCTTGGGAACAGACCCGTGCTGAAGTATTGCAAGGCAGCCCAGACGTCGCCGCGGCTTGGATCGAAGTCGAGCGTGCTCAGCGAGCCCTGCGCCGAGCCGTTGCCGAGCCGACTCCCAATGTTGATATCGAAGCGGTCGTCCAATCAGATCAAGGGACCAACAGCACGAACGCGAATCTGGTGCTGAAAATGCCCTTGCCCGTTTTTGACCGTAATCAAGGCGGCATTCAACAGGCCAAGGCCGTTTTGGTCGCCGCCCGACTGGCTGTTGGCCGATCAGAGCTAGAGCAGATGGGCAAACTGTCGCATGCTTTCCAGCGATATCAAATTGCCCGCAATCAGGCGGACCGCTATTCCCAAACGGGCGGAATCCTTGAGAATACACAAAAGGCGTTGACGGTCGCCACGGCTTTGTACGAAGCCCAGGAAACCAGTTATCTGGATTTGTTGGTCGCCCAGCGTAGCTACTTCGAGGCGAATTTGACGTATATTGAGTCGTTGCGCCAAGCGTGGACCGCGATCGCTGAGATCGAAGGTTATCTATTGCGAGACAGTTGATCGAGCCTGGATGGAATGTAGCCGCGGCGATTTACTTCTTTTCCACTCTCGATTCGTGCCCTCTTTGAGGTTCATTGGTGATGTGGCCACTTCTGGGTTTTCCCCTTAGCGTTCGTGACACATGGGCAATGCGAATTTTGATGCCTCTCTCGTGGACGGCACTCATCGCGGTCGCGCTGACATTGTCTGGGTGTGGCCTGGGAGCCGGTGGGGAAGACCAGCCGGATGACCCTCACGCGGGTCACGATCACGGGCCACTGCCGGCGGATGTCCTAGAAGTGAGCGACCATGCCCAGAAATCCATGAACATCGAAGTCCGCAAACTGCAACGCAGCGACTATGCGCGGTTCATCAACATCCCAGGCCAAGTCGTCAAGATTCCAGGTCTGACCCAGCGCGATGTTACCGCCAAATCGTCAGGCGAAATTGCGCGAATTCATGTTTTGGACGGACAGGCGGTTTGGCCCGGTGAACCGTTGTTCGAGATGGGCTTGGTTCACGAAGAGGCCATCCAGCATCAACTGGACTTGCTCGACGCGTTGGCCAAACAGGAGGTCGTCCGCGCGGAACTCACCCGACTTAAAGAACTTGAGACGAAGAGTCCTGGTGCGGTCGCTGGCACTCGGTTGCTCAAGCAGCAGTATGAATTGAGCCATCTTGAACACACGGTCGAATCGCGAAAGCAGATGCTCGTGCTGTTGGGGCTTGACCCTAACGCCGTCGAAACGCTGGTCGAGCGCCATCGCGAGCATCACCGAAAGATCGACGAAGGCAGTGAAACGGAGCACAAATCGCGGTCGCTAATCGTGAAAATTCAAATCGTCGCGCCGGAAATGCAGCGATCCGAAGGGAAAACGCCGAGCGGATTCATCATGGAGCGGCTGCTGGTGAGTCCGGGACAGCATGTCGACGTGGGCGACCTGCTTTGCCGCCTTGGCGACTTTCGCCACCTGTATATCGAAGGCCAGGCATTTGAACGTGATTTAGCTGCCGTGCGACGGGCCAAGAGCGAAGGCCAAAAAGTACAGGCCGTCGTGGATTCAAGCATCGGTACTCAAACTATTCGCGACGGACTGCCGATCGTCAATATCGACCCGGTCGTCGATTCTGCATCACGGTCGGCTCGGTTTTACGTCGATTTGGACAACATCAACCCGATGCCAAAGAAGGCTAAGGATCGGCCCTACCCGCCCTTGCAGTTCATTCCTGGACAACGCGTGGAGCTTCGAGTTCCCGTGCAATCTTTTCCGCAAGCCTTGGTCGTGCCTGTCGAGGCGGTGGCCATCGATGGCTTGGATAATTACATCTTTCAGGTTAGCGGCGACAAGTTTCTGCGCCGTGAAGTCACCGTCATTTATCGTGACGAGGAACAGTGTGTGTTGGGCGAAGAGGTGAAAACCTACGAGGGCAAATCGATCGCCATGTCGGCGGCGTATCAACTACAGCTTTCTTTGTTGAATCGGGCGCGTGGTCCGGTCGAAAACAGCCATGCAGGACACTCTCACTAGTCGAAGATGGCGCGGACCTGTATTTCAACCTCTAATTGCTTCCTCGTCTGATGCTCAATTCGATCATTAAATTCTCGCTCCGCCAGCCGATTATCGTCGCGGTATTCGCGATCGTGCTGTTGGGGGTTGGAATTTGGGAAGCCACACGCCTGCCAGTTGATGTTTTTCCCGACTTGGACCGTCCGCGCGTCGTGATCATCACCGAAGCTCCCGGTCTCGCGCCTGAAGAGATCGAAACGCTGATCAACGTGCCCATCGAGGCGGAAATGCGCGGGGCAACCGGCGTCGAGGCGGTGCGCAGTTCGGCCGGCATCGGCATCTCAGTGATCTTCGTCGAGTTTGCCTGGGGCACCGATATCTACACCGACCGGCAAGTGGTCAGCGAGCGGCTGACGGCGGTCGAACGGAACATGCCGGCGGGAGTGCAGCCGCAACTGGCTCCCATTTCGTCGATCATGGGCCAAATCATGCTGATTGCCATGTCGGTCGAAAGCCCTGATGATTCCGCCGCCGACCGGCCACCCACCACGATGCTTGAGCTGCGCGACTATGCCGATTGGCTCGTGACGCGGCGGTTAAAGAACGTCAAAGGCGTTGCTCAGGTGTTCGCCATCGGCGGCGAAAAGGGGGGCAAACGGCAAGTACAAGTCCTGGTCAATCCACGTCGATTGCGGCGGCTGAACGTGACCTTGCATCAAGTCGAAGACGCGATCTCCAGCGCGAATGAGAACGCGACCGGCGGCTATCTGGACGCGGGATCGAACCGCCGGCTGGTGCGCATTCTGGGACGCATTGAATCGCCGGAACAACTCGAAACACTGGTCGTCGATGGCAGCCGCACCCCTCCCGTTCAATTGCATCAGGTAGCTCGCGTTGTCGAAGGACCTCAGATACCAATCGGCCGCGCCGCTCTTGATGCCAAGCCCGCCGTCATGTTGGTGGTTGTGAAGCAACCCGGCGCGGACACGCGTCGACTGACCCGCGAAGTAGTGACCGAACTTGATGATCTGCAAAAGTCGCTGCCTCCCGATGTGCGCGTCAATCCGGAAGTCTATCGGATGGATAGGTTCATCGACCGGGCTATCAAGAATGTGTTGGATGCGCTCCGCGATGGCGGCATTCTCGTGGTCATTATTCTGTTTGTGTTTTTGCTGAACTTCCGCACCACCTTGATTACGTTGACGGCGATCCCCTTATCATTGGCAGTCACCGTCTTGGTGTTTCGTTGGTTTGACCTCTCCATCAATACAATGACGCTGGGTGGCATTGCGGTCGCCATTGGAGAACTCGTCGACGACGCCATTGTCGATGTCGAGAACATTTACCGCCGGCTGCGCGAGAACCGGCACGCGACGAACCCCAAGCCGGCGCTAGTGGTTGTGTATCAGGCCAGCGTCGAGGTTCGCAATTCGATCGTCTTCGCCACAATGTTGGTCGTGTTGGTTTTCATTCCCCTATTCGCCCTCAGCGGCATGCCGGGCCGCTTGTTCACGCCGCTGGGTATCGCCTACATCGTTTCCATTCTGGCGTCGCTGTTGGTATCGCTGACGGTGACACCCGTGTTGTCCTACTGGTTGCTGCCCCAAGCGCGGTTTATGGAACGCGAAAAGGAAGGGGCTTTGTTGAGTGCCCTGCGGGCGGTCGCCGGAAACGTGATCCGCTGGAGCGTCCGTTTGCGTTGGCTGGTACTTGGCTGCGCCGGTGCGTTGGCCGTCGCCAGTTTGATCGTCTTGGCGACCTTGGGACGAAACTTCTTACCGCCGTTCAACGAGGGCAGTGTACAGGTCAGCGTGGCACTGCCGCCGGAGACTTCGCTGGAACAGTCGGATCAAATCGCCCGTCAAGTCGACCTCGCTCTGCTCGAACTGGACGACGTGAAACAAGTAGGCCGGCGCACCGGGCGCGCCGAAGAAGACGAGCACGTGGCGGGCGTTGGATTTTCAGAACTGCTGCTGGATATCGATCATGAATCGCCCCACACGCGGGAGCAGCAGCTTGTCCTCATTCGCGACGCGATCGACAAAGTGCCCGGTGTGGAAAGCACTTCCGGCAGGGTGACCACCGAGCAGCCGATCTCGCACCTGATGTCGCATATGCTCTCGGGCGTCAAGGCCCAGATCGCGATCAAAGTTTACGGCGACGACTTGGACGTATTGCGGAATACGGCGGAAGAAATCCGCGCCGCCATCACCGACACCGAGGGAGTCGACGACCTAGCGGTCGAACAGCTAGTACTCGTGCCGCAATTGCAAATCCGCTCGGACCGCCGCAAACTGGCGCTGCGCGGGCTTACACCGGGCGACGTCAACCACGTGGTCGAAACGGCCATGCAAGGCAGAACGGTTTCGCAATACCTGGACCGCCAGCGGTGGTTTGACGTCGTGGTGCGTTTTGACGACCGTTTTCGAAATGACCCCCAAGCTCTACAATCGCTGTCACTGTCGCTGCCTTCTAGCGGTCATGTTCCACTTGCAGACGTGGCGGATGTGATCCCCAACCGAGTTGGCCCCAACGCCATCAATCGCGAAAAAGGCAGCCGGCGGATCGTCGTCCAATGCAACGCGTCCGGACGGGCGCTGAGCGACGTTCGCGACGACATTCAGAAAAAGCTGGAGCCCGTCGCCGAACGATTGTCGAAACTCGGATCGGGCTACTACATTGAATACGGAGGGCAGTTTGAAAGCGAGCAAGCTGCCACTCGCCGTCTGCTGATACTGAGCAGCATCTCGCTGATCGGTATCTTGTTGGTGCTGTACAGCCTGTTTCGATCCGTGAATCTTGCCTTGCAGGTCATGGTCGCTCTGCCGATGGCGGCGATCGGCGGCGTGGCGGCGCTGTTGCTGACTGGCCAAGACTTGAGCGTGCCGAGCATGGTGGGGTTCATCACATTGGCCGGAATTGCCTCGCGCAACGGCATCCTCCTGATTTCCCATTACCTGCACCTCTTGAAGCATGAAGGCGAGCAGTTGACCGAAGATATGGTGGTTCGCGCGGGTCAGGAACGCGTGGCTCCGGTTTTGATGACGGCGCTGACGTCGGGGATTGGCCTCTTGCCGCTAGTAATTTTCGGCGGCGAGTCCGGCAAGGAAATCCTCTATCCCGTGGCAACCGTCATCATCGGCGGACTTATCAGTTCCACGCTCTTGGAGTTCTTCGTGCGTCCCGCGCTGTTTTGGACCGCGGGCCGAGGCGCTGTCGCGCATTTAGCCAGCGACGAAGCGGCCGCGGATCCACTGGATGCTGAATAGTCCAGCCTCGCTTGAGTCGCTATCGATATGCGTTGTCGTTGAACGCATCTATAATCGAATTGCACGGCGCGCCCCAGCAACCAAAAGGAGCCCGGTGATTCCTAGATCGGTGTCCGCACATGAACCCGTTTGAATTCCGGTCGGTCGCCGAGCGGTACAGCCAGGGGCGGCCCAACTTTCGTTGCGCACACGCGGCTTGAGTTCCGAGAGGTTTTCTCTTGGGACCGCAGTTAAGAATACTGCTCACTAATACTCTTCTTCACCGATTCGGGCGGATCTTCTCCCCAGCCTGAAGCGAGTACCGCACCGTAATCCGCCAGGTCCAGCGACCCGGTTTCGATCTTTTTCAGAAAAATCGGCAGCTTCAATTTGTCCACGAGGACATAGTGCCACGCCTTGCGTCCATTGTCAGTTCCACGGACCAAGTAGACCAGGTCACCACGGCTTGAGTTGAACCTCTCCGCAAAAGAACCCAACTGGCACCTCAATTCAACAGGCCAAAAATATCAAGCAGCGATTGTCGAGCGACTATGGCTTGTCCGTCCATTCACGTCGTTGTCGCGAACTTGGGATGCTCATCTTCTTGCGATACTTGGTCACGGTCCGCCGCGCGACCGTAAGGCCCTGATTCTTCAGTTTGTCAACCAATTGGTCGTCACTGTAAGGCTTCGCCTTGTCTTCGTGATCGATGATTTCCTGAAGCTTGATGCGAATCTTGTCCCAAGCGACATCTTCGCCACCGGCGGTTTGCGTACCTCCAACGAAGAATCGCCGTAGCGGCAGAATGCCCCGCGGTGTTTGCATCCACTTGTCGTCCAC
>JAJDEH010000261.1 GCA_029259935.1 Planctomycetota bacterium | reverse complement strand
CATGGCGATGCCGACATCCGCGGCGGCCAGCGCCGGCGCATCGTTGATGCCGTCGCCCGCCATCGCCACGATGTTTCCAGCCGCCTTCAATTCCAAGACCTTGTCGTGCTTTTGCCGAGGACTGAGGCCGGCTTCGATGTGATCGATTTTCAAAGTGCCAGCCACGGCCCGCGCGGTTCGCTCGTTGTCACCCGTCAACATGATCACGCGCAGCCCTAACTCGTGCAGCGCCTGCATGGCCCGCGGAGTGGTTGGCCGAACCGGATCGGAAACCGCCACGAGACCCGCAAGCCGGCCGTCCACGACGACCAGCATCGTCGTCTGGCCCTCGTGCTGCAAAGCGGCCGCTTGTTCATCGAAGTCGTCCAGATGTTCGACGTTGTTCGACTTAAGCAATTCTTGATTCCCGACAAGAATGCGGCGATCTTCCACGCTGCCTCGCACTCCCTGCCCCGTCACGGATTCAAAATCGGCCGGGGCAGCAACCTGCAAGCCGCGCTCGTTCGCCGCGTCCACCAGCACGCGTGCCAACGGATGCTCGCTGTTTTTCTCCAGCGATGCCGCCAGCCGCAACACGTCATCTTCCGAGTATGGCGGTGCAGCGATGCACTTGGTCAATCGCGGCCGCCCTTCGGTCAGCGTGCCGGTCTTGTCGACGACGATCGTGTCGACCTTCTCCATCGTTTCCAGAAGTTCGGCATTCTTGATCAGCACACCGGCGTGCGCCCCGCGGCCAATGCCGACCATGATCGACATCGGCGTCGCCAGACCGAGCGCGCAGGGACAAGCAATAATCAACACGGCAACCGCGTTGACCAGGGCGTAAGCCAAGGCACGCTCGCCGGGATAGAACGCCGCCCAGGTTATGAAAGTAATGACCGCCACGGCCACGACCACGGGAACAAACCAACTGGCAACCAAGTCCGCGATTCGTTGAATCGGCGCGCGGCTGCGTTGGGCTTCCGCGACCATCTGCACAATTTGCGACAGCACCGTATCGGGCCCCGTCCGCTCGGCTCGCATTTCAAACGAGCCCGTTTGATTGATCGTTCCCCCGGTTACCTGATCGCCGGCATGCTTCTCGACCGGCACGGGCTCACCGCTCATCATTGACTCGTTCACGCTGCTGCTTCCGCTTGTCACCAGTCCATCCACGGGAATCTTGTCACCGGGCAACACTTTCAAGATGTCGCCGACGGTGACTTGATCGGTTGGTACTTCGTGTTCCGTTCCGTCCCGCATGACGCGCGCCATGGGCGGCGTGAGCGACAGCAATTCTCGAATCGTGCTACCGGTCCGCTGGCGAGCCCGCAATTCCAGGACTTGGCCCAGCAAGACCAACGCCGTGATCATGGCCGCCGCCTCGAAGTAGACCTGCACGTGATCGCCGTCCTTGAACGCGGCGGGAATGAAGCCCGGCATTAGCAGCGCGAACAAGCTGTACCCATAGGCCACTCCCGTCCCGATGGCGATCAACGTGAACATATTCAAGTTCCAGGTAATGATCGAGTTCACAGCTCGGCGGAAAAACGGCGCTCCGCACCACAGCACGACCGGCGTGCTTAGCGCAAGCTGAATCCAAGGCGACACCGCCGCTGGAATCCACGCTAGGACCGAGCCGTTGAACATGGGCAGCATCGCCAACAAAAAGACCGGCAGTCCCAAAGCCACGGCGACCCACAGCCGGAGCGTCATCCGCCGCAGTTCCGTGTCGTCTTCCTCGCCGGACACAAACTTCGGCTCCAAATCCATGCCGCACTTAGGACAATCGCCCGGCCCCACTTGCTCAATTTCCGGATGCATGGGGCAAGTGTAGATCGCGTTTTCGTCGGCAGGGGCGGCGGGCGGCGCAAGCGAAATGCTGACCAGCCCGTCTGCTTCATTGAGAAACCGCCTTCGGCAATGGTCGCAGCAGAAGAAGTACCGCTGCCCATCCCGTTCCGCCGAGAGCCCCGTCTCCTCGGAGACCTCCATCCCACAAATCGGATCTGTTGCCATGAGTCAATCTTGATTCAGTGTAGGCCACGTTCACGGAATCGTAGCATGGAGGTATTTGTAAAGACTAGATGGAATTATCGTTTTCCATTGCTTGTCATCCACAGTGACCACAATAGTGCCCCAGTCACGAATCTCCTCATCGCGGGGGTTTCGCCTGAAAACAAACTCGGCGGTTCGGTGGGCGTCATATTCACTTAAGCGAACACCGCTTGCAACGCCTTTTAGCGTGTAGCCACTCTCATGGAGAATGGACACGCTGGTGCGTGGTGAGTTTAGATCCCAACTGCGTTTGCGGATTCTACGCACTAAACTGATTTGTGAACGTGCGTCAAACGGCATGGAATACATCGAAACGCGATTGGAATGGAACAGCGATACGAAAAAGTCATCTTCGGCACCGATTTTATAGAATACGTCATTCCAATTCACGAGCTGCGCATTCTTTGGGAGTGTCTTCATTGCCGGAGCCAGTTTTAGCCGCCCCGAGTTCGACGTCGGAAGTTTCGCTGAACTTGGATCGCGTGTGAAACCATACGGGATCGCTAGCCAGTACGAACGCTCGGGAAAAACTAATTCCAACCACCCTTCTTGCATTTGGTTCGTGCCCCACGGAAAAACGCACCTGAGCTGCTCGTGCCAATATCGCCCCATGGGGCTATAATAAAAAGGTTTGGTGAAATCGGAATGGCAAGGAGCCACAACACTGCCATCAGCGTAGTGTAGTCGCAATCGAATTTTGCTCCCGTCTGGCCGGGCAAAACCTTCCTTATTTTCGTCCGCCATTGGCCACGAGAATTCGAGGGCAAACCGAAGCCCTTTCTCGTCTGGTTGAGTGGCTGCATAAATGGACGCCGAAGCCGTACCGTCACCGAAGCTGCACTCAAATTCGGGGTAAGAAATTCTCTCCCACTTATGTGCCTCATCAGCGATGGCACTCACCTTTCTCCCGATCGCCGTTGTCGTCGCCTTCGTCTCTGGATTCTCTTTGAAGTTGGGGGCGTTGTCCGCTATTTTTGGCGCGGGCTTTGTTGCTGAGTCAACACTGTCATTCATTCCGTCGACACAGCCAAACAACAGAAAGCAAATAGAAAGAACGGATAGACCTTGGGCAGTCATTGTAAGCCTCCGAGCAGGCGACGATTTTCTGGCCGCCGACGTGCTGAAATACTGGAAACCTCACGCGAGTTTGAACACGATCGGCGGGCAAATCGATTATCAAACATCCTCTCCAAAGCAACAAGTTCAGAATTCCATGTACCACTGTCTATGGACGGCAATGAATTACCTTAGGCGGCGCGGCACCGGATATCGTCTTTGATGACGCCAAATTCGGGCCGACGTTGATGAGCAGCAACATCCGGACAACATGTGCTACCCAGATTCTCATTTCACCGAACGGACTGGATGATTGAGATGATCGGGCCGGCAGTCTCGATGCCCAGCCTTCGATTTGTGTTTCTGTTTTTGTGGCGTGCCATTGCCTTACTGCCGTACTCATGGTTTACGAATGGCCCAAGAACCCCGGCAATTCGCGCGGTGCTGGCCGGCCGTGGCCTTGGAGTTGCGGCGACAGGGAACACTTTGCTCCCCGCCCGTAAGACGAACTCCGCGAAATAGACGGGTCTGTCATATTCCGACGAGGCTTCCTGGACGCCCGCCGGCTCGTTGACATAGAATAGAGACTCATCTGGCATCCTGTGGCTCAAAGGATCTGGGGAATGAAGATAATCGCGAAACAAGCAATCTTGCTGCTGCCGTGGGCTATTGCACCCGTGGTGATGGCGGCCGAAGCACCGCGCGAGGATTCCACTCGGGAAATCAGCGAGCTAGTGCAACAGCTTGGCGCGGAAGAGTTCTCCGCGCGCGAAACGGCCACGCAACGGCTGATGGAAATTGGCCTCTCGGCCGCGCCCGCCATGGAGATCGGGCTGAGCGATCCCGATCGAGAAATCCGCTTCCGCTGCGCGCGAATTCTGCACGCCGTGAAACGGCTCGATTTCAAAAAGCGTTTGGATGCATTTGCCGAGAGCGAGGGCCAAGGCGACATCACCTTGCCCGGATGGGAACGGTTTCGCGAGAGCATCGGCAGCGACGGCCCCGCCCGTGCCGTTTTTGTCGAAATGCAACGCGCCGAATCGGAAATTATCGACGCGGCCGAGAAGAGTCCCGAACGAGGTTCGCAGGCGCTTACGTTGCGTTGCCAACAGTTGCAGGAAGGCATTCGGATGCATCGCGCCCAGCTCAACTTGGGAACCATCGCGGCCATGTTGTTCATAGCGACCAATAAGAAAATCGTCCTGCCGGAAGCTGCTTCGGCGGCCGTGTTCGGGTTCTGCTATCAGCCTAGTTTCCAAACGGCCATCGACCGTGGCAATGGCAAGGAGGTGGTCCGCCGATTGCTGGGCCAGTGGGTTGCCCGGTCGGACGGCAGAAACGCCTACCAGGCGTTGGCTCTTTCGATGCGTTATGACCTTCAACAGGGCATTGAAGTCGCCGAGTCGACGTTGACCAACGGCAATCAGGCTTATGTTGTGCAGTACGCCATGCTTATGATCGCCAAATTAGGCACGGAGAAGCATCTGCCATTGCTGGAGAGCTACCTGGACGACAACACGCGCACGACAACACGGCGAATTAACAACGTGAGTTTTGAGACGCAGATTCGCGATGTCGCGCTCGCCGCCCTCATTCATCTCGCGGGGGAAGATCCCAAGAAATTTGGCTTCTCGCGTTTACAACGCCACCAGCAAGTCGTGTTCAGCACCAGCACGCTTGGCTTCAAGGACGACGACGAGCGCCAGGCGGCGTTTGACAAGTGGAAGGCTCGCCCGGCGGTGAAGGGCGAGAAGCCGAAGGCTGACGACAACTCGGAGTAACAGCTACCCTTTCTTCGGACGAGGCACCTTGGCCCCGCGCCTGGCACCGCGTCCACGACGGCGACCTTGTGGCTTGTAAGACTCGACGGGTACTTCGTTCACCTTTTCGCCAATGGAATCTTGAAGCTGCGTAATGCGATCGCGGATCGCGGCCGCCCGTTCAAAATCCAGCTCGTCGGCGGCGGCCATCATTTCGGCTTCAAGTTCATTCACGTACTCTTGGGTGATGTATTCCGCATCGTCGGTTTTCCCAACCGCCGCATTGGCATCACGATGCGCCGCCACTTCGGCCTCGATGCCCGATCGAATACTCTTGCGAATCGTCTCGGGAGTAATGCCGTGTTCTTCGTTGTATTGTCGCTGAAGTTCGCGGCGGCGGAGAGTTTCGTCGATAGCCCGCTGCATCGAATTGGTCACCTTGTCGGCATACAGTATCACCTTGGCGTTGACGTTTCGCGCGGACCGTCCGATCGTCTGAATCAGCGACGTCTCGCTGCGCAGAAACCCCTCCTTGTCGGCATCGAGAATGGCGACCAAGGAGACTTCGGGCAAGTCGAGCCCTTCCCGTAGCAGGTTCACACCGATCAGGGCCTCGAATCGGCCTTCGCGCAGTTCTCGCAACAGTTCAACACGTTCAAAGGCATCCAGTTCGCTATGCAGCCATTTGCAGGCCACGTGCTGTTCATTGAGATACGAGGAAAGGTCTTCCGCCAGCCGTTTGGTGAGCGTGGTGACCAGCACGCGTTCGTCGACGGCGGATCGCTGGCGAATCTGTTCCAGCAAATGCGGCACCTGGCCCCGGGCGGGCGAAACTTCCACCACGGGATCGAGCAGACCGGTCGGCCGAATGATCTGTTCGACGACCTCGCCCTCGGTCTTTTCCAATTCGTAGTCATTCGGCGTGGCGGAGACATAGACAACTTGATTCAGCCCCTGCTCCCATTCCTCAAACTTCAGCGGGCGATTGTCCAGCGCGCTGGGCAGCCGAAATCCATGTTCCACTAATGTCTGCTTACGACTGCGGTCGCCGTGATACATGGCACGTATTTGCGGGACGGTGGCATGAGATTCATCCACGAACAGCAAGAAATCCTTCGGAAAGAAACTGTACAACGTTTCCGCCGCTTCGCCTTCTTCGCGTCCGGACAAGGGACCGCTGTAATTTTCAATTCCTGGGCAGTGCCCAACCTCTTGCAACATCTCGATATCGAACCGCGTTCGCGCGCTAAGGCGCTGAGCCTCCAGCAGTTTGCCTTCCTCGCGGAATTTTTGCAGTTGCCGTTCCAGTTCCTCTTTGATCGAGTCGATGGCCTCGGCGATGCGTTCCTCGGGCATCACAAAGTGCTTCGCGGGGTAGATAAACAGTTGCGGCTCGTGCGAGATCGTTTCGCCACTGGTCGGATTGATAATCGACAATTGGTCGACTTCATCCCCCCATAGTTCGATACGATAGGCATATTCTTCATAAGACGGCCAAATCTCGACACAGTCGCCACGGACGCGGAACTTGCTGCGGGCAAAGCTGACGTCATTTCGTTCGTATTGAATATCCACCAGCTTCATCAGCATGTCGTCGCGGTCGACCGTTTCGCCCCGCTTGAGGGCGACCATCATTTCTTTGTAGTCGTCCGGCGAACCAATGCCGTAAATGCTGGAGACACTGGCCACGATAATGACATCACGACGGCTGACCAGTGAACTGGTCGACGCCAAACGCAGTCGATCGATTTCATCGTTAATCGAAGCATCTTTTTCAATGTAGATGTCGCGCTGGGGAATGTAAGCTTCGGGTTGATAGTAGTCGTAATAGCTAACAAAATAATGCACGGCGTTGTGGGGGAAAAACGCCTTGAATTCGCCGTAGAGTTGCGCCGCGAGCGTCTTGTTGTGCGAAATCACCAGCGCCGGCCGCTGGAAGTTCTGGATCACGTTCGCCATGGTGAACGTCTTTCCAGAACCGGTGACTCCCATCAGCACTTGACTGTCTCGTCCCGCCCGAATCCCTTCCGTGAGTGCGGAAATTGCTCGTGGTTGGTCGCCAGCGGGCTTGTAGGGAGCTTGAAGTTGAAATTCCAAAACGGTGTCCTTGAACCTTTGGCCTCGAATGTCGGGAGATTCCATCCACTACCAAACTTAAGTGATCCCCTCTAAGCATTCTAGCCCGGCGGCGCGCCAAGGCAGCTCGGGGCTGCCCGTGCCGGCAGGTGTGGCACCGCGAGGGACGGGCACTATTGCACGGGTGCCATGAGTCGAGCCAATCGCGCGGCGGCTCGAAACACCACGGACCGCTCCTGAAACTCGGCCGCTTTGACCAATCGGCACTCCTCGAAGTCGCGGCGCAGCATTTCTTCAACCTGCTGGTTGAATTGGCGATCGTCCACGAGAATCGTGATTTCGAAGTTCAGCCTGAACGAACGATTGTCAAGATTCGCGGTGCCGACGCCAGCCAGTTCCTCGTCGACAAGGATCACCTTCTGATGCAGAAACCCGGCCTGATAACGATAAGTCTTCACGCCCGCCGATTCCGTCGATTCGAGGTAGGTGAATCCGGATAGAAAGACGAGCAAGTGATCCGGCTTCTCGGGCAGCATGATTCTTACGTCCACGCCCCGCATGGCGGCTAGTTGCAACGCCACGACCACATTCGAATCCGGCACGAAATAGGGACTGGCGATCCACAGTCGCTGGCGCGCTGAATTGATCAAGTGCGTGAACAGCATGCCGCAAGTTTCAATTTGGTCCGCCGGACCCGAGGGTAACACCAGCACGTCTTGAGTGGCGTTTTCGGCCGGCCGAGGTGTCCAATCGAGTTGTGGAATTGCTCCCGTGGCCCAGTACCAATCTTCCAAGAATCCAAGCTGGGTGGCGTGTACGGCCGGCCCTTCGATTTCGACATGCGTATCTCGCCAACGGCCAAACTGCTCGCTCAATCCCATATACTCATCGCCGACATTCAACCCGCCGACATAGGCCCGCAAGCCATCGACAATAACGACCTTACGGTGATTGCGAAAGTTCAATTGAAATCGATTCCACAGGCCGCCCCTGGTAGTCTGAAAAGCACGCACCTCGACGCCCGCGTCGCGCAGTTCACGGATGTATTTGTTGGCAAGACTGTGAGAGCCAACTTCGTCGTACAGAAAATAGATCCGTACTCCGGCACGAGCCTTTTCCACCAAACGTCGTTTGAGTTCCCGCCCGAGATTGTCATCGCGAACGATAAAAAACTGAACGACAACATAATCTTGAGCCGCGTCGATTCCCTTGAAGATAGCCCCGAAGGTGTCGTCTCCGTCCACCAGCAACCGTACCTGATTCTTTTTAGTGAAGGGCATATGGGCCAATTCTTCCAAGACCCGGTCCGAAGAGCGCTTGGTTCTCCTCAGTAAGCCGAGTTCCACGCCCTTGGTGGCAACCTCGCGAACCGCGTCCCGCATCGCCGAATTGTCGTTCCTTCGCGCGCGGATATACCCCTGAAACTTGTTGCGGCCAAATATCCAGTACAGCGGCAACGCCAAAAACGGCATGGCCACGAGGCTCATGGCCCAGGCCACAGCGCCTTGCGCGGTGCGGACGCTCATG
>JAJDEH010000027.1 GCA_029259935.1 Planctomycetota bacterium | reverse complement strand
GGCCACGTCGCCCCACACAGGCACTTGTACGGGGTGAAATTTCCCCAGCGCCATTTGATCAACGTCAACTTGGACGATATCCTTCTGGCGGTCGATGCCGGTGTGAGCCGAGAACGACGCGCCGAAGACGATCAGCAGGTCGGATTCGTTCATGAACCAACTTGCAACCGGCGTTCCGCTCCGGCCGAGCACTCCGCCGGCCAACGGATGGCGGTCGGAGATTTGCGCTTTGCCCTTAAAGGTCGTCAGCACGGGACAGTCGAGCCGTTCGGCCAACTGAATGACGGATTCCATTCCGTCGCGGGTGCCATAGCCGACAATAATGATCGGGCGCTTGGCCTGTTTGATACTGGCGATGGCCCGCGATAGGGAATCGGCTGGCGGCGAGATGGACGTCGGCCCGATACGCCCTTCGGGACCCGACGCATGAGCGCTCGCTTCCACGGGCAGCGAAGCGACCTCGTCGGGGAAAATCAAATTAGCGACGTCGCGATTGACGATCGCATGCTTGAGCGCCAAGGTCATCAGTTCGGCGTGACGCGTTTTGTGAAGTACTAATTGATTGAAGCTTGACACCGGCTCGAACGCCGCTTTCAAATCGATATCCTGAAACGCTCCCGGCCCGAACACCTGGGTCTGCACCTGGCCGCACAGGGCCAGCACCGGCGCGCGGTCGACTTTGGCATCCCACAGCCCGGTTAACAGATTCGTCGACCCGGGACCGGCGATGCCCAGGCAGGCCGCCGGCTTGCCCGTCAGTTTGGCATAGCCCGAACAGGCAAAGGCCGCCGCTCCTTCATGACGGACACCGAAGTACCGCAGCCGTCCCGCTACCTCTTGCAGCCGCAGTGCATCGGCGACTCCCAGGTTGGAATGTCCGACGATTCCAAACACGGTATCAACGCCCCAATTCGTCATCGTCTCGGCCATCACGTCGCTGACGGTGCGGAGATGCTTAATCGGCTCGTCAATCGCGACGTGGATCCCGCCGTCGCGCACCTCGCACGGATACACGGGCACGTGGTCGGCGTGGGCGTCTTTCGATTGGCCGGTCAGCGGATCGAAATCCCAGCCGTGCCAGGGACACCGCAACACACCTTCTTCAATGGTCCCCTCGCCCAGCGGCCCGCCTTGGTGCGGACAGTGGTTGCAAAGAGCGCCGACCTTACCGCCGACGTTAGCCAGCGCGACCGGGTGCGTGCCGGCCATGACGGTGGTCACGCGGCCCTCCGGCAGAGCGTCAAGATCCGCGACTCGATACCAAGTGCGTTCACTCTCCGTGGACTCTGGCTGGGTGACGCGCGTCTTGCTTTCGTCGTCCTGAAAGTTGATGTACCAATGAGTCCCGTCGCAAAAGGGCTTGTTCTTGGATCCGCCACAGCGACAGAGGGCGCAGTGATCGGCCGGCGCCCCCTCGCCAAATTCGACGTCCAGCAACTCGACGCCGCCCCGCACAAGGTACGGCCCATCTTTCGAGATCTGAATCTCCGGATCTCGATCTTCCGCCTGCTGCTCAACGCCGTCGATCGCGTAGCTGAGCGCCCCCGAAGGACACTTCTTGATGGTCTCGATGACCTTCTCGACGTCCGCCCCGTCGGCATCGATCCACGGCTCGACGCCCATTCGCCACACTGCGGGGCAGCCGGACGTGCAAAATCCCGCATGGGAACAGACGCCGCGATTGTCGTGGATCGTGATGCCCTGGCCCTCATACACGTCCCGCTTGTCCGGGAGACGCTCTTCACTCTTCTCGTCCGAGAAACCGGCACCGTCATGGCTGCCATCGCAATACGGCTTGTTCTTGGACGCCCCGCAGCGGCACAAGGCTATCGTACTCTTGGACGTGATACTCTCGCCATAAGAGTTGGAGAAGTTCTCTAGATTCCGGACTAGGAACGGGCCGTTCTTGGCGCAATGGATGGTCGGTTGTTTGCTTTCGTGTTCGCTTGTCATCGCGATTTCCTCTAGAGAGCCAGTGTTAGCGAATAGGTATTTCCAAGAAAAATCCGCTGTTATTATTCAAAATCATCTTCTGCCAGAGCCGGGCCGCTGCAATCGGTCACTACGCGCCGGACACGTCGATCGGCGTGGATCTTAAAACACCCGTCGCGACAGAACGTGATCAAGTCCAGGACATCACTAACCAGCGCTTGAATGTCGGTCCTGTCCGAGCGAGTCAGTTTAACGATCTTTCGCAGCGCGTTCTGCAACGCATCGGCAAGGCGGTTGGCATCGTCGGCTGACACGTGGAGCGGGACGCCAAGCTGGTAGTAGCTTGGCGGGTTCTCCGAATTCCAACCGTGATCGCAAGCCAATTGAAGGAACTCGCCCCAGGCACCGACCGTTGTGTCCAGGACGCCATGCGCTCCCTCCAGGTGGATGCCTGCCATGTCGCCATCCGCCATGTCACTCGTTCGGGCCAACTGAATCACGACACACCTCCGTTTTCCGGCGCTTCGCTGGTCTGGTGCTTACGCTTTGATTCGCCGTGCTGAAGTTCCCAGTGCAAACTGAAGCTGATCACGGTTCGAACGACAACGACGCCGCCCAGCACGCCTAACTGCTCAAGCGTCGGGTTTCGCAATGTCTCGATCACGTCGACGGCGATCAAAAACTCGAGACCAAGCAGCAAGTAGAAGCCAAGATGCTGCCGGATGCCGTCGCGGCGGCTGGCGCAATCTTGGCCGCGAAGAAAGCAGATCTCCATGGCTGTCAGCCGTATGGCGGCGCAGGCCGCGCCCCAGACCATGATGAAGACACCCAACGCCGACAGGACCGTGACGATCATTTCGAGAATGTCGTCCAAGCTTTCCATGCTCAAGTCGTCGATCTCCCAACTGAATTCTAAACCTCGCCGCTCCGCGTGACCCACGAAGCGCGGCATTGATCGGCAAACAGCATCCCAACTAGCGGACCACGAAACATCGACGATAGCACCCTGGTACCTGGCGGCCAGGAAGTAGCGTCTCGTTCATCGGAATCTAAGCACCAGGGCATGTCGTGCATTCCGCCAGTTTGGCTGGCACTACCGGCGTCACACCAACGCGGTTAGTCGTTGTTTGGTCGCTTTCCGGTCCACGCTGAATTTACCGCCGCCGAATATGAAGATCAGACCCGAGAACAATAGCACCATGATGGGCAGGGCAATCGGCGGTACGAAGGGCACCTGCGTTACTCCGTCGGGCAGGTCGCTGGGAACCATGTGCATCAGCACCACCGTGCTGTAGATTGCCGGCACCATGGTCCCCATTCCCAGCAGTCCGCCGATCCGCGCGAACAGACCGGTCAGCATGAGCAGCCCGGCGGCCAACTCGGCGATTGACGCGGCGTACACGTTCAGGTCGACCATCGGCATGCCACTAGCCAGCAACAAATCTCGAAAGTGTTCTGGGTTTTTGAGGTGGATCAGGCTGAACAACACAAGCGGACCGCCCGCCAATAGCCGCGGCAGCCACAGCAGTTTGCTGCCGGAAGTATTCTGGAGTCGTCTCAAGTTCATGTTCGTTCTCGGCCTCCGGCCTTCCGTGTTCGATAATCCGTCCGCCTTGTCGACGTCCACCAACCCGCCGGCCATTCACGCCGCTTGGCAGCCAGATTCTCTCTTACCACGGTCGAACTATCTAGAAGACGACGAGGCCGACGGATTCTTACACTGTTTCAAGAATTGAAACCCAATTCCGTGATGTCGGGGGCCGCCAGACGAGTGTCCCCGATGTGACGTGGCGAATTTCCCGCCGTGGATCGCGGAAACGCCTGTTATTATCTTGACAGTTCTTGGGCACCACCGCCATCGTACCGTCAGGTTGCAGCTTGCCGCAAACCGAACTGAGTACATGGTTTCCAGCCGCTCTTCATGACGACGTCACTTTGACGACGCTGTCATTTCGCGGTCTTCCTCTACGTCGACGTCAAGGTCTCGTTTTGGAAGGCCCTGTTCCGTGCTCGAACTCGAGCCACAGGAACCACTCATTCACGTCGACACACCAAATCTGGGAAGAATCCAGACCTGCAAAACCAACCAGGCGACGGCCACGAAAATAACAACTGCCCATCCCATGTTTCAACTCCTTTCCAATCGAATCGGTGCAATCTCCAACAGGTAGGACGAAGCTGCGGGCCACTCCTTACGCGCCCACGCGAATTTCGAACCTAAATCCGCAATCTTGGCCAATCGGTCGTCCGAGCAGTACATCGAACGGCATCTGGTCGCGGCCGTCGCCATGTTGCCAGCGCTAGGGCAAGAGTGAATTCAATGATGGAGATGTAAGGATTGAATCACGTCACCGTCTATGGGGTGTTGTCAGAATTGTTCACTTCGGCGAATGACAACAACGGCGCTCAAGAGCGTCGTTGCTAATAGGCATCGTCGAAGACAAGAGCATCGTAAGAAAAAGAAGGAAAAGAAGCCACCGCGGACTCGGCTCAAGACGGTATTCGCGTGCCACACGAAATGACAAACAGTAATTCCCCAAGCGACCCAACGAAGTGGGTCGAGCTGTATGGAGATCAGCTATACCGCTACGCCTTCAGCCGCCTGCGGAAAGTTCACGCGGCGGAGGAAGTCGTCCAAGAGACGTTTCTGGCAGCCTGGCGATTTCGCGAGCAATTCGTTGGGAATGGAGCTGAGCGGGCATGGTTCTTGGCAATCCTCCGCCGCAAGATCGTGGACTACGCGCGAATGCGAGTTCGGATCGAACAGCGCGAGTTTCATTGGCAGAGCGACAAATGGGTCGAGTCGTTGTTCGATGATTCAGGACGCTTGAACGCGGACTTGGTTTTTGTCGATGTGGATCCGGCCAAGATCGCCCAGGACCGCGAGGTGTGGAAAGACTTGCGAACTAGCCTCGACAAACTGCCACAAACACAGGCAACGGCTTTTGTGTTGCGAGAACTTGAGGGCCTGTCGGCGGACGAGATTTGCCAGGCCTTGGACATCAGCAAATCTAACTTGTGGGTCTTACTGCATCGAGCCCGACTGCGACTTGCGCGCCATCTGATACAACACCGCGGCACGTCTCCGCCGCCAAGTTCTTCCAGCGATCCGCCAGCGTGAGAGCACTAGCCGGCAGCGGGGATCTACGACAACATTTACCAATTGACTAACGAACACCGCTCAGGCGCAAATGGATCTAATACAACCTTCGTCTACGATGCTGTTGGAAATCAACTGGCTGTGGCAGCGCCTGCGGGAAACACCAGCAACTCGTGGGACTACGAAATTCAAACTATTGGGGTAGAATTGCCGAGTGGCGGCTTGGTCAGCAGTGTTTCCATATCGACAAGCTGATTTGCTGGAGGATGCACAAGAATGGCATCGGACGAGCAGCTTGCAGAATAGCCATAAAGAAGCGCTTAGAAAAGTGCCTTTTGAAATGCTCGCAATCATGAGAACGAACTCAACCAAAAAAACATTCCGCTTCCGGTTGAAGACGCTGTTCGTTGTTTTCTTGGTGTTTTGTATTCCTTTGAGCTGGGTTGGTAATCGGTGGCGCCTCTACCTGAAGCAGCATGTGGTAATACGCGACATCCAACGCAGTGGAGGTGACGTCCGCTATGGAGTTCCTGAAGGCGGAGGAAACTTAACGGAATGGCTGTCTTTCTATCCTGAGCAACAGGCATTCGTTCGGCATTTGCTTGGTACGGATCTATTAGATGGCGTTATCGGAGCTAGCTGGGATGCTAGCACTTCGGACAAGGAATCCGTCGATCGAGCCCTTGTTCTCTTGGGCCGGATGGAGAATCTCCGTGTGCTGGAATTGTCCAACTTTTCCGACACTTCTGCGCTTCCCACATTGCCGAACCTGCAAAGACTTACGCTAAGTGGTGCGAAAATGGGCGATATTGGTTCCTTGAACCTGCCTTCGCTGAAGGAGTTCTGGGCATTGGATTCTCTTATTTCAGATATCACTGCGCTTTCCGAGTCACGCAAGCTTGAAGTTTTTAGCATGGACCGCTCGTCGATTGCCAGTGTTCTGCCACTCGCGCAACTAACGGAACTCCGGGAGATTCACCTTGAAGGCACGCTCGTATCGGATGTCAGCGCTTTGGCGAGATTGAAGAAATTGGAGATTCTCGATCTGAGGGATTCGAAAGTGTCAGATTTGAGTCCATTGGCTGGCCTTCCAAACCTGCGGGTGTTGCGTATTGATTCGACACCAGTGGCTGACTTGTCAGCTTTATCCATGCTACCGAAGCTAGAGTATCTGCACGCGACGAACACGAAAGTGTCGGATCTGCGTCCGCTATCCGGTCTTTCAAGCCTGAAACATCTGGAACTCTCCGAGACACCAGTAGCTGACTTGTCAGGTTTATCCATGCTGCCAAAGCTAGAGAAACTATATCTGGCGAATACGAACATTTCAGATGCTAGACCGCTATTTGGGCTGCCGAATCTGCAGCTACTATCACTGGCGTATACGAACGTCTCCGATCTGACACCGTTAGCCCATTTGACGAGCCTGCAGACTTTGTATTTAGCAGACACCCCCATTGCTGATGTTGCTCCGTTAGCGAACCTCGTTCAACTGCGGGAACTTGACTTAAGGGGCACTGCCGCTAGCGAGCTAGATTCGCTTCGCCATCTCAAGAACGTCAAGATCTTACACGAATCCGGCGAAGCTGATTCTACACAGAAAGTCCAAACGCAAGAGTTGGGGGATTGAGACAGCAAGCACGTGAAGCAATACAGGCCGGATCGATCCTCGGTCAGCCAGTGCGATCGCCATGTGGCTCAAGACTAAGGTGCTTGCTGGTGACATGCGAACTACAGTTTAGACTGAGCATTCGCGAAGTCATGCCGTGATCGAACGTCTGACGGCACCCCCGGTCATTCATTGCTAACTCATCAGTCCCAAACTACCTCTCTGGCAAGCGATTTGGCCGCCTATGGAAATCAAGTATCACTGTTTCGTTGGTTATACAGAACACGAGCCAACGGTGAGCTGAAACCCAAACGTCATCAAGGTGTGCTACGACACTTGACAAGCAATTAAACTGCTTCTGCATCCCCGCCCCATTGCCAGCAGCTTGAAGACTCCGTCGAGCAGCACTGCCAACGTGTCAACTTCGAACGCTTGCTTCAGCAGGTTGCCAACTCTGTCCGAAGGGAGGATCTGAAACTAGCCCAATCCGACGCGTGTCCGGGCCTCGTTTGAATCGAAGCTCCCCGCCCAATCAATACTTGGACCAGTCGCGCGAATCCGCGTACAATACAAGCGCGTACAATACAAGATAGTGACGGCTGATCGACGCGCTGGATGAAGGTTGCTTCGTAACCCGACGCGTCAGCGAAGGGCGACGCTTTTCGGCGATTTGGCAGCGAAATACCGAGAAACCGGCATTCTGAGAGGGCAGCGAGAAGCGGGCAACAAGACGCGGGCGGCAAGAGACTGGGCGGCCTGAACACCCCGAAAGCGAATATTTTCTTGACCGCCCGCGATCATTTTTCGAGGCTGCGGGGTTAATACATTACAGTAGCGAGATCAAATTCGTCCTATTGAAAGTTGACTCATGAAGACTCTCTGTTTGGCCTGGATCCTGATCGCCGGTTCTCTTGCACAGCCGGTGTTGGCGCAAACGCGGCAGCCCGACAGAAGCTATCCGCCTAAGATTGCCGGTGCTCGGGCGGAGACGTATAAGACGGTCGCCGATACGAAACTCAAACTGTACGTCTTCGAGCCGAAAGGCCATAAGCCAAACTCGCCGCGGCCGGCGATTGTGTTTTTCTATGGCGGTGGATTCGTGGCCGGCTCGCCGGCACAATTCGCCAAGCACTGCGAATACCTGGCCACACGAGGAATGGTGGCGATCACGGCGGACTATCGCGTCAAGAATCGGCACGGTACAACGCCGACCGATTCGGTGGAAGACGGCAAGGATGCGATGCGATTCGTGCGTTCCAACGCCAAGCGATTGGGTGTCGATTCGCACCGCATCGTCGCGGCGGGTGGCTCGGCGGGTGGACTGATCGCGGCTTGTGTTGGCGTGATTCCCTCCGCGGGCAACTCGAAAGCCGAGACCAGTTACACGCCCAACGCTATGTTGCTGTTTAATCCGGCCATCATGGGCACGACCGTGGTCGAACGAACCGATCCGGATGGGAGCCCCAGCTTCAAGAAACAGATCATGCCTTTTCATCATGTCCGTGAGGACTTGCCGCCGTCAATGATGTTCTATGGCGCGCATGACAAGTTCGTCAAAGGCGCGAAAGAATTCCAGCAGGCCGCGCGAGGCAAAGGGAACCGTTGCGAAGTGCTCACCTGGGAAGGCGTTGGCCACGGCTTCTTCAACTTGGGGCGCAACGACAACAAGGAGTTTATCGCGACACTCAAAGCGGCCGACAAGTTTTTGGAATCGCTGGCATACGTGCGGGGTGAGCCCGCCGTGGATCAATTCATGGGCGACGCGCAATCGGGCGCGACGAAGACGGACGCCAAGGATCCCCGTCCGTCCAAGCGACCCAAGACTAGTGAGAACGACCGCCGGAAATCGCGGCAAAAGGCGAAAGAGCGCTCGATCGCCATGTTTCTGCGGCAGTTTGATAAGGATGGCGATGGCGTTCTCGATAACACCGAATTACCCGAGGCGTTGAGCAGCCATTTGGCGACGCTGGACACGGACAAAGACGGCAAGCTCACCACCGCGGAACTACTCAAGATGCGCGGGCGCCCCGGCCCCAAAGGCGAGATCGTGACGGGTGCCGCTCCGGGAGAACGTTACGACGACACACTGGAAGTTGGTCAGGTTGCGCCGGACTTTACGCTGCTTGATCCGGATGGCAAACGCAAAGTGACGCTATCCAGTTTCCAAGGAGATAGGCCCGTCGTGCTGATTTTCGGCAGCTACACGTGACCGCCTTTCCGTCGCCAGTCTGGCGATTTGGAACGCCTTTACAAGACGTACAAGAACGACGCTGAATTCTTATTGGTTTACATTCGAGAGGCCCATCCCGACTCGGTGCTGTTCGTGGAAAAGGACGGCGCGAGTGTGTTGGACCAGATCCTGCAAACAGATTCGCTGGCCGCGCGAGGCGAAACGGCGCGGGTTTGCTCTGCTAGTTTGAAACTGTCGATTCCCACGCTTGTCGACAAGCAAGACAACTCGGTGAACGCCGCCTATGCTGGCTGGCCGGACCGCCTGGTTGTGGTGGGCGTAGATGGAAACGTCGCCTATTATGGCGGCAAGGGCCCCGGTGGCTTCAAGCCCCAGGAAGTGGAAAGGTGGCTGGAAGAATTTCGGGGCGCGGATTCCGAAAACTAGATTTAAAAAATCGACGCTGGCGGGGTGGCCGTATGTTACAGACGGCTGAGTGCCCCGCTTGAAATCCGAAACCAACTCGAATCTGCCTATGCAAGAGACGGGATCGGTCAGTTGCGTCAGGCGGCGTTCAATACCCGTTCGCCGGCCGATTGGTGAAGGGCGGCCCGCAACTCGGGCCAGACTCGAAACGGCGTCAGATCGTGGACGCAAATGCGATCGGCACACCGGCGAAGGTAGCTTCCGGCGCAGTTCACGTCCGTCGCGATGACCGTGTGGCTTGAGCCGTAGGGCCCGGCTCGTAGCGGGCTGGTGCAAGTGAACATGCTCACTACTTGCGTGCCGACGGCCGCCGCCAAGTGCATGGGGCCGGTGTCTCCTGAGAGAAAGACGTCGGCGTGAGCGCTTGCGGCCGACAGTTGCGAAAGATTCGTTTGCCCGGCCAGGTTCACCACATTGCCATCTAATCCGTCTTGGATTTCTCCGCACAGTGCCTCCTCACCGTCTCCGCTGAACAATACCACGCCGGCTCCGAATTTTTTCCAAGCGGCGTTGGCGAGGTGAATGTAATGCGCCGTGGGCAAACGCTTGGTGTCCCAAGTGCTGCCGGGGTGGATAGCTAGAATCGGCTTGGGCAAGCTTGCCAGACGTTCCGAGGCCCATTGAGCATCATTGGGACAAACTTGCAATGTGGGAGCCGAGGGGCGTGCCGCGCCACCGAGTGCCCGGACCACTGACCAGTAGCGCTCGACCGCCGGCACATCCATCGTCGGGACACCGATTCGGTCGGTGTAAGCCAGCGTCGATCCTTCGCGAGCATTGGCAAAGCCAACGCGATGCCGCGCGCCGGTGGCCAAGGTCATCAGGCCGCTACGCAGTAGTCCTTGCAGGTCGATCGTCAAGTCAAAGGGGCCGCAACCGCGGATGTATTGCCAATAAGCGGGAACTTGCGTCCATCGCAGACGGGTCGTGACGTCGTCGATGTAGATCAGTTGGTCGATCTGGGGATGGTTCTCCAGCAAGTTCGCAAGAGATTTTTTGATGATCCAAGAAACGTGGACTTGAGGCCATCTTGCCCGCAATCCCGCCAGCACCGGCAAGGCCTGCACGATGTCGCCCAGCGCGCTTACCTTAACGATGCAAACCCGTTCGGGCTGCAAGTCGTCAAGCGGTCGACGTTGTTTGGCGATCATCCGTGATTCTCAGATTGCAAGAGGAGCATGAGTTGGCAATTTCTGTCGGACGACGTCGAACACCTTGTCCACGGTCAAGTCCCGCATACAGCGGTGGTGCTCGAGCGGACAGGTTCGTTGCCCGCATGGCGAGCAAGGCAGGTCCAAACGCAGGTGGGTCGCCTGATCAAAATGAGTCTCGCTCCATGCGGGGTCCTTGGCACCGAAAAGGGTGATCACCGGCACTTCGAAGGCGGCGGCGAAGTGCCGGGGGCCGCTGTCCGTTGTCACTAGCAACTGGCTTCGCGCGACGCACGCCTTACTGAGTCCAATGCATGGCTTCTCCGCCGCCAAACTGCGAACGCGCGTATGCGCGGCGGCATGTTCGATGGCGCGCACCGCCTCTCGCTCCGCCGGACCGCAGATCAGCAGCACCCGCGCGTCCAACTCCGTGACAATTCGACGGGCCAATCCCACGAAGTACTCGGCGGGCCAATGTTTGGCCTGGCCGTAGCGGCCGCCCGTGTTGAGGCAGACAACCGGTTCTCCGCCGGTGAACTTCAGTTGGTTCCATACCCTGTCCGCCGCGTCGGCATCTTTCGGGGTGACAGCCAACTCGATTCTACGAGATTCGGTGGGGCATCCCAGCGAGTACGCCAGTTTCAGATAATATTCCACCGCCGAAGTCGGGAGCAGTTGTCGGCCCCGCCTAGGCGGATACAGTTTTCGATTCAGCAGTAGTCCACGTCCGTGGCGCACGTAGCCGACGCGTTGCTTGGCGCGGCTGAACCATGCCAGCGCCGCGGTCGACAGCGAATTGGTTAAGAGAACGATGGTATCCAGGTTGCATTCGCGGAGTTTTCGCGCGGCCGCCCAAAAGTGATGTGCCGAATTGGAAGACTTGCGGTCGAAGAACACGGTCTCATCCAGCCAAGATGTTCCGGCCAGAACTTCCGCCAAATGCGGGCGCATCACTCCGACCAAGCGACCGCTGGTCCCCTGGAATTGTCGCAACGCGCGCAGCGTTGGCGTGGCCATGGCGACGTCGCCGATCCAGTTCGGTAGAACTACACCAATTTGCATTGGAATTCGTGCGCTTTACTTTGTCCTAAGTGCATCTTCGGGGAAATGCTCCGAGGCGGCCCGACCACTGCCGTCTCGAATTCGCAAGGCGACCAACAGGCGACGCCGGATCGACCGATAGGGCTTCGCGACTCGGCGATGCCAGCGGATCCACCAAGGATGATTCCGGCGTACTTCCGCCAATGTGCAACCGCACAGGTCGGGACGGCTGCTGGCAAAATGTTTATTCAAGTGGTATTCGTCGCTGCGCTGGAGCAGGCGTAACAACGCTCGTGGAAGCCACGAGTTGCCGGGCCACCAAGCTGGCAGCGCCACGCTGATTTGAAAGTCGATTAAGAATGGCCAGCCATCGTCGGAAACGAGGATGTTTTCGCGTTTGTGTAAATCGACGTAAGCGACTCCACGCTGATGGATTTCCCGAAGCAGTGCTATGAGCCGCTCAAAAAAATCGTCGTCTACTTCTTCGTATTTGTGTAACGGATGCCCGGAGATATATTCTCGTGCGACGGCATGACGCTGCCGAATGCCTTCGCAGTGGACGTCGCCCAGTTTCCGTGGCACGCTCTTCAAATCATCGAAGCGATTCAAAAAATTGCTTTCGCGCCGCGCTAGCATACGGCCCAGCCAAGCCATGGGCAGTCCGAACATTGGTTGCCGGCGGTTGAATTTGCAAACGATGCGGCCACCGGGGCCAAGATACGTTGCAGTCGCCGCCCACGAATCGTGCTTGAAAATTTCGTCACGGCGATATTCCACGGAATCGATCTGAACTCGGATTGGTGGGTCATGCCTGCCTAGCGCGCGAAAGATCGACGGACGTGGGCGCACACTCTGGCGCGCACCGTTTTCTGGATTCAACGAGCAGTCTATTTCAACTTGTGTTGAAGCGGCCTTGGTCATGGGATTTCACGCTTCGGGTTTCCGCAAGGTGATCACGGAGGCTTATACGAAACATCGGTCGCCCGCTGCAAGAGAAGACTGGATCGACCACACTGCTAGCTGGGGAGATTTCGGTTCTCGATCCGTCGACGCACCCTGTCCGCCAAGTGCTTTCGCCGTTTCACAACGGTTTGCTGGCATTGCTGATGCAAGCTGCCATGCGAGAATTTTGGACACGCGATTCGATTTGATCCGCCTGGTCGCTTCGGCTCCACGGTAATCAAAATGCCAGACCATTTGGGAGAAGAAGCGGTCGATGGAGGGCGCTACGGCAAAAGGCCCCGTTATGGCCTAAGAGTTTCGATTGGCAGTACGGACAAGCCACAGTCTTCCTTGCCGATCGAATACACGACATACAAATTCCCGTCGTGCTCGTAACCGTAGGGATACGACCATTGCTTGAATTTACCTTTGCCGGCGAATCGCGGAGCGTCGGATTTGCCGCAGCGAATCCTCCACATCTTGCTGAGTGTTTTTTCGCCAGGCTTGCTGACGGAGACGACCAGCGTGTTACGGTTGTTTAGATTGGACAGCATGTAGCGTTGTCCGGTACTCAATATGCCGAGGTAGGCCTTGGACGGCGGCATCGGCATTTTGCTCGGTCGCGCCTTGGACCAAGTGCGGCCATAGTCGTCGCTGGTGGCAACCCACGCCACATTGGCTCCGCCACGAATGACCGCGACCACTCGCTCACCATCGCCCCACACGGTTGTTTCGGCATAGCTTGGTTGGAGCTGCGGATCGTAGGGAATCAGAATCGAATCCCACTTCGTCAAATCGTCGCCGTCACTGATCGCCACGACTGGCAGGCCATCCTTGTCTTGCCCGCCCGTGATGAAGTTGCCGTTGGCCATCCGCATGGGCTGGTCATACGGCCAGCAGTTGTCCATCACCGCGCCCCGCGATTTCCACTCCCCCGTCTTATCGTTCAGAACAAACGCTTCGCCCCGCAAGCCAAGAAAACGGCGGCCAGATGCTCCTAACCCCCACCGGGCGCAGATGGCCCACAGTTCATCTTGGTGAACGAACAACACGCCGTGGCTATGCCGCTGGTCCCCCTTGAATCCCGGCGCGATCACTTCCACGTCCGACCAGGTTTTTCCGCCGTCGGTCGATCGCCGCCCTTGTAGCGTTTCATGCGGCCCGTTCTCGTTGATCGGGCTGTTGGCCCAGTTGGCATACAGCGTGCCCTTGTGGTGAACGATCGCTGCACCGTGTAGAAACTTGTAACCGTCGTCGGTCGCGCGGTGGATCGTGTGATGTCGCACGTCCGATACGAAGGGAATCTTCGACAGATCGCGCGGAATTGGCGAACCGGTCCACAAAGCAAGCTCTTCTGGCAGTGGCTGCACTTTGTGCGGCGCGGGCAAATCTTCGCCGGCTGTCACTTTTAAATCATCAATCAGATACCACGCACTCGGCGCGACACGACGTCCGGAAACCAAATCCAATGCGCCGATCGGCAAGTCCGTGCGATAGGCTTGCCTGGTGATCGGCGTATCGGGCAAGTCGCGACTGCGAGGCTCGGAAATCCAGTAATCTATGCCGGGCTGTTTGGAGTCCACGATCGCACGTAAGCGGTGCCACGCCGGTTCCGCCGGATCGAGGGTCGGTTCGATCTTGCTCGTGATCTCTTCCCAGGTGCGGGTGCGGCCATCGAATTGCATCAACGCTCCGCCTTGTATGCACAAATTGAGTTGGCTGGCGTCCTTTCCCTTCGGCTCATGCGTCCAGATGTTCAACGAACGCCCGCTCGTTTTGGAAAACGCAAACGAGAACTCGATCATCACGCGCTGCCGGGGAGCATCGAACTCTCGCGACAGCGCCGTCAAGCCGCCCGATTCGGATCGTGCGCCTCGCAGGCTTTGTTGCGATCCGTTCGTTCCGCTCATCACCATCTTGACGGAAGGCCTAGCGGACCGAGGAAACGCCGTCCAACCCGTGGGCGCTTCACCCGCGACTCCCATTTCGAAACCGCCCGCGTTGAATACGACGTCAGTTGCCTGCAGATGACTTGTAAGCAACAGGAAAGCCACGACAAACGAACTAATCACTTTGTAGATCATGAGTTCACCCTTTTGACGATTCTCAGACGAAACGAATCCTGTCCGATAGACGCAAATGGGGCGAAGGTAGTTCCAAACCGTGGCACAACTCCAAGCATGTTCGCCGCAATCGTGGTTCGGAAGCCCTCGGCGGCGCTGTTGGCCTTGTAAATAGGTCACGCACCTAACTTGGCTTTGTATCGCAACAAGGCATGCGCCGCATGGTATAGGCCGCCATCGCTGAATGCTTCGAGCGGCTTTTCTTCCAGCATCTTCAAAAGCGCATCCACCCCGCGAACGACCCAAGCTTCTTTTAATTGGTCGGCGGTCATGGCAATCGTAAACCATTCCACCGTGTGCCCAGTCGCCCAGACCATTTGTCGCGGAGAACTGGCCGCGCGCGAGCCGCGAAACATGGCGGCGGAAAACGATCCGTCTTCGCGCTGGTACTCTTTCGCGAGGCGAATGTATTGGTCGAGGTAGGACCGGGCCTTGGTCCATGCTGGTGTAGTCTTGGCGGGATGCAGGGCGCGATACTTTTCCAGGGCGAAGGCAACGCCGTACAGATGGTGGGGGCCACCTTCCGTTTCTCGTCGCGGATCGCGTTGGACGGCTAGTTCGACGAGCCGCTCGATATCGTAGATCTTGCCGCTGCCAGCCGTCCATTTTTCGTCCAGCGGCAGATAGACCGCCGTGGCTACCAGCGTCCAGCCCAATTCCTGATCGTCCTTAAGATTCGACTTGGCCGCCTTCAGCATATCGCCGACGGTGAACTTCTTTCCACCTTCGGCCACGATCTCGGCATTCAGCGGCACATCCGCGTCGGCAAAAGCCATCAGAAACTGGTCGACATGATCCTGTACTTTGAACGACTCGCGCAGGCCAAAACTGATTCCTCGCGTGGGCAGCACGGGCTGGCCGTTTTCGTCGCGAAAGATTTTCTTGCCGTCGTACTTTGCGTTTTGACAAAGGTAGTCGATCGCGTTGCGTTTTTTCCCCGCGTCGGCGTCCACGACCGCCAAGTCCTTCTCGAAAGCGATCACGGCGTGCATGATCACCCACGGAGTATCTTCGATGGTATTCAGTTCGCGCGCTCTAATTTTCGCGATCACCGCGTCAATGCGCTGGGCCAACGATGCCGATTCGCCGCCGCCGGATTTTTCGTCCGCCAGCAGAACCGGCGAACGAAAATTAAAAGCTAGGGCCAGGGCCAACAACAGGAGGACAGCTCGTCTCATTTGCCGTCCGCCGTTTTGTCCTGGGCGGCGGCGGACGGTTTTTGCGGTCCGAAGGTGCCCGCTTCGGCGGCGACAAGCTGTTGGTATCGCTGTTGTGCTTCGCTGGGGGCGACGTGGGGCAGATTGGCCGCTAGGGCCACATTCTCGAGTGCGCGAATCAAGCGTTGGCACTTGACCCATTGGCGATCGATATCAAGTTTGTCGCTGGTCAGTTTCTTCAATTCGTCGCGCAGCTTGTCGATTTTTGGAAAATCGGCGTGCGACTCGATCAGCTTCACCAATTCCTCGGGATGGTTGGCCAGCAAATCGACTGTTTTGGGATGCCAGCGATTGTTCAGTTCCGGCCAGCGGTTCGTCAAGACTTTACGGATATTGTTGGAGGCGGTGTTGTATTCGGCCGACTTTTTGCGGACCTGCGCGTCGAGGCCCTTCTTTTCTTTCATGAGTTCGGCGGTGCGTGCCTTGGCTTGTTTGGCCCGCTCGGGTTCTTCCAAACCCAATTCCAATGACAGGCCTTCCAGGACGGCCCGATCGGCCAGCGATGCCAGCTCAAACAGTTCTTCAAAGGGTGAATCCGACGTGAGCAACACGATGGCCGGCTCGCTAGGGGCTGCCGTGTCCTCTCGTGTTTCGGCCTTTCCTTCGGTGTTGGACTCTTCCGGTTTGGTCTCTTCCGGTTTGGCTTCTGCAGGTTTGGCCTGCGCGACCTTGGTTGGCTCCTTCTTCGGCTTATCGATCTTGGTCTTGCTGAGCGCTCGCAAGAAGGCGTCCGACGTTTTAATCGAGATGTCAACCGTGGTCGAAGTCAGCAGCGCGTAGGCGTGCGCTTCGGCGAACGAGACGTCGCCGTCTCCATCGTAATCGGGGCGCTCGATGGCTTCTCCCGTGCGAGTCTGCCCGCGAATGGCTTGCCAAAAATACGTGCTGTACTCGTGATAGTTCTTTTCATTGATGTCGGGAGTGCAACCGGCGGCCGGCCGGGTGTGCGTCGTGGCGAAGAAACCGCAACGATTGGCTTTGGCCACGCCTTTCTTCGTATCGCCTTCATTGAACAGGATATTGGCGAACCCGCCGCAGTAGCATTGCACCATGACGCTCATCACGGGAACTTCGTCGGGCACCTTGTTCAAGTGGGCCACCCACTCTTTCATTTGCACGTTCTGAGTGTTCCACAAATACAGCTTGGTGTTATAGGGTGCCTTCTTGTCGGTCGACTTCCCGCCATGGGCCGTCACATAGATGAACAGCCGATCCCCTTCTTTCAACGTGCTGCCAACTTCGTCGAACCACTTGGCGACGTTGTCGCGGCTGGTCGCGCCCTTGACTTGGGGAACTTGGTGAGTTCGATACCGATTTTTCAAATACTTCGTTTGCCGAAAGACACGCGCCAGCAACTGGTTGACGCGAGGGATTTCCAAATCAGGATCTTCGAATTGAATGTCCGGCCCGCTGTCGCCGCCGTCGGCGAAATAGACATCGTGGCGGGCACCGCCTGAGTACTGTTCCTGAACAAACTGCTGAAACAGCAGCACATTCTTTTCCAGCGAGATCTGATTGCCCGTCGGCGAATAGCCGCCGCCAATGGTGAGGAAATAATCATCCGCCCGGCTCTGGCCTTGCACGGCAAGAAGGAGCAGCAGAAAAGAAGTGGCAGCCGCAATCGGACGCATCATGGATCGATCTCCCCAAGGGTGTGGCAATGAAGGATAGATGCAAGCTACCCAGTTACGAACACACCGTCAACTAATTTTCAATTGGACGTTACGGGCTGGAGCGTGCCAAGCAAATGTAGTGGGAATTCGGGCCAGGACTTCCCTCAACCCGGGTGTTTAGGACGAATCGCCACGCGCGCGTCAAAACGCGCAACACGTTCATAAGGATCAATCGGTCAGTTTCGTAATCGGCGTCAGATCGAGTTTGCGAAATTCGACCTCGGAGCCTTCGGCTTGCAGCGAGATTTGTCCCTTGCTGGCGGTGCATTTCGTGCCGTGGTTGACCGAGTCGCCGTTGACCCACACTTTTACTGCGTCGTTAAGGCACTCGATGACCATCGTGTTCCATTCGCCTACCGGTTTTTCCGAACCGTCGGTCAGGTTGAGAATACGCCTGGCTTTTCCCTCGGTGATTCCCCACTTCTCCTTTGGGCCGCGGCGCTTGACCATGTCGGGGACGGTGATGTCTTCGACGATGCACCAGAAGTCGCCCGCGTGTTGATGGTTCATCTGCACTTCGATCGACTTGGGAAACATTTTGTAAAGCGCCCGCGGCGTCGAAGCGTGGACCAGCACGCCGCAGTTGCCGGGCTTGGCCGCGAAACGGTATTCAACTTCCAGGCGATAGTTCTCGTGTTTTGCGTCGGTGATTAAATGCCCGGCCGGCCGGCCAAGGCTTACCAGCATGCCGTCGCGCACAATGAACGTCGCTGTGGCACCGGGATTCTTGTCCAGGTGCGGAACGTCAACGTGCCAGCCGGTCAGATCCTTGCCGTTGAACAAGCTTGTCGTTTTTGAATCGGCCGTCGCGGATTTCTTGGTTAGCGCCTTGGCGATCGCTTCGGCTGCTTGATTCGCCACGAACTTGTTGCCCGCCGGGTTGAGATGGACGCCGTCGCCAGTCAAGATGCCCCGTTCTTTGTTTTCGGGATTTTGTTTCTTGAGATGGTCGAGAAACGCCTTGCGCAAATCGCACAGAGTAACGCCCGTGTCGGCGGCAACTTTACGACTGATGGCGGAGTACTCTTCGAGCATCGGGTCCAGCGAGTTCGAGCCGTCGGCCTTTTCGCCGATGGTGCTGGGAGTGCAGAGTACGATCTTGGCGCCGGTGGCGGTGATCTTCTTGATCAGATCCCGCAAGCCCGCGTCGAACTGGTCCTTGGAAGTGCCGCGGCCCCGAATGCTGTGCCAGACATCGTTGATGCCGATGTAAATCAATACGATCGTCGGCTTCTTGGAAAGCACGTCGCGATCGAGCCGTCCTTGCAGATCCGGAACTTTGTGGCCGCTGATTCCGGCATAGACGATCTTGACTCCCAGTTCCGGCCGTTGTTTTTCGATCGCCTCGCCGATCAGCCGGCAGTATCCACCCGGACGCGCGCCGCCCTGTGTTATGGAATCGCCGAAGAACGCGATCACCTCGCCTTCAGCCAGCGGCGAGTCCTTGGCGGTCAGCGCGTCGATTCCCGACGGCCCGGCGGCGGAGGACGTTTCGAGGATGGTGAAGCTCGCGACTAGGGCAATAGATAATGTAAATAAGGCACGGCGAGGCATGATGGTTCTCCTGGCAGTTTGGTTTTTGGGCGGCATCAGCGAGGTTCCTATTATGACTAGTTGTCGCGCGCGAGGGGAGTCGCTCCGGCAACAATCAATTTCTCAATCCACTCGTTCACAACGACATCGATGCTCAATTGAATTCGCTCGGTCTGTCCGTTATTCCTCACCGCATGCGGGTCGCTCAAACGCAGGTACCACAATTCACCCGGCAGCAGCGGCACGGCCTCGCCGTTCAAGAGAAACTCAACGCCTTCGTTGGTGAATATAGGTACGTGCAGCCGCACTTGGTTTTTGAATTCTAAATTGAGTTGAGGATCCGTGTGTTCCTTTAGTTCCCCACCCGGTTCCAACCGCAGCAGTCTCACGCTGGTTTTGCGGCACTCCAGCGAACTCAAGACGTCGTTGATGCCGGGGCACTGCTTCAACAAGGGCGTTTCGACCCACGTCGTCCAATTGGGATCGGAGAAATCCGTCACTTCGGCGTTCCGTTCTCCGGGAGCGATCAGAGGGATCACATTGTAATGTATATAAGGAGGAAACTTCTGAACGACCTCCAGCACTTCCGGCTGGAGACGATCGGCGTCATACGATAGCGCGAGCTTCGATCGATCAAACTCAAAGGCGGCGGACACGGCTGATGGTTCTCTCGTGCAACGGGGAAAGAGTGGTGGAAAGACTTTGGCTATAGTATCATCCGCGACGTTCCGGTGAGTAGCCGCGGCTTGCGACACTCAATCTTTTTTTGACGGCACCAACATATTTCGGATGGGGCGCCGCCCGCCATGCGGTCTTTTAGCGTTGCTGAAAAATTGCCGTTGGACTAGTTTGGAGCCTCGCTTCAGGCAAAACCATGGAAGAAAACGAAGGGAATCGAGTCTCGGTGAATTCCAAGCGTCAATTCTCGGTTCGCCACGTCTTATGGTTGATTTTCGCGACGAGCGTATTGCTGGCCCTCGTGGTGCAGGTTCGGCACGTAGGCTTCGTCGCATTTTGTTTCGCGGCGGCCCTGGTAATTGGGTTGTGGACGCGAAACCGGCGTCTCGTCGCTTCTTCGTTGACGGCACTGCTTGTGTTTGTTGCCACCTATCTCGCCTGCTGGTTGGATATGGGATACATGCATCGAATGGGTTCGCCGCACCCGTACCGACTCGAAGAAGTTCGGCGGATTCAACATGCTCTGACCGAATACGCCAAACAAAACGGAGCGTACCCTGAATCACTCGCCGAGTTAGAGGTTGCAAGCAGACCTTGGGACCCTCTTTGTGATTGGTGGAATCATCCCTTTCGCTACAAGAGAACGGCGAACGATTACGAACTGTCGAGTCTCGGACGGGATGGAAAAACGGGAGGCGTGGGATTGGACTCGGACATCGTGATCGACAAAGAACTGAAAAACGTCTATGTCGTTCGACTCACGCTGTCTCAATTTGCTTTTGAGACGGCGGGCAGCATCCACGTATTCTGGTCGGCATGCATCGCGAGGTCGCACGCCTGAAGGGCACAAGCCGATCGAGCAACTCAAGGCCGGCGATTTGGTGTTGGCCCGCGATGAGTTTGACGTGAACGGGCCGGTCGAAGCCAAGGTTATCGAAGAATTCTTCGTACGTCAGGGCGAGATCTTCAACGTCCACGTCGGCGGCGAAGTCATCGAAACCACGCCCGAACATCCGTTCTATGTCAAAGGCAAAGGCTGGACGTCGGCAGGTGAGCTGGAAATAGGGGATTTGGTCGCCAGTGAGAAAGACACATGGCTACCAATCGAAGACCTCCTTGCCACGGGCGAATTGGATACGGTCTACAACCTTCGGGTCGCAGACTTCCACACGTACTTTGTCGGTAATCGGGACGCGGTGTTCAACGTTTGGGTGCACAACGCTTGTAGACTGCGGCAAATATCCGATTCAGCTGTCCTGACCGAAGAAGCCATGGAATTTAGGCGCACTGTCGCAGGTAGAATTCGCAACCCTCACGATCCCCGGGTCAGCAGCCGGCTCGTTGGTGGTAATGTTTCTGTACTTGAGTACTTCGACGAGAGTACTAATACTACGCGTTACATCCGAAGATTCTCTCGCGGCGACAACGCCCATGCGGAACGTAGAGCATGGAGCGCGCTCGTCCGCAGATTGGGAAGCGAAGCAGCCGCCCAACGTGCGGTACGCCGAGTATATACGGAGCTATCTCCGTGCCCCCGTTGCCAAAGGTGGCTTAACACAATCGCTTCAAGTATGGAACGGGACTTAGGACGAGACCTCCCAATTTACTACACGTACTTTTACCAGTCGCGTTCCGAATATGCAGCCTTCATCCGCAGGAACTCAGAGTGGTTTGAGCGAACTTTTCCATAGGTGTCGACATGCTGAAGAGTAGCGGCCGAATGCGCTTTGATTCGGGAGTCCACGTCAAATGTCATCCTATGTTGCCTCTAGTAGCAGTATGGGATTCACGCAAGCTTCAGCTTTTGGAGTGCAGGAGTGGGTTCGCACCTCTGTGGGAAATTGAGAGCGATCGCATTGAAGGCGTTGCATTTGATGAAAGTGAAGATTTGGTGTTCATACAATCAAACGAAAGAGTTCAATTCCTCGACGCCCTCACTGGAAAAATGAAGTTGTCAGGAAAAGAACTCGGCATTAACGAGCCCAGTCCCAAAGTGCTGGATCTACGCGATGGTCTCTTGGCCGTTAGCGGGGGTGACCAGCTTACTATATACGACATCAAGAATCGGCGCTTCCTGGGCTCTCTACCGGGTCACTTTATTAGAGGTGCGTTTAGCCAACATGGGCGCCTATTCGTAAGCAATCTACATTACTCGGGTGACTTGTTCGTAGTGCTTGATACGTTTAGCAAGGAAATACGAGTCTCCAGTGAGATTGTTTCTGTGGCACAGCAGATTGACTCATTCTGTTTTTCCGAACGAGAAGATCAGTTAGTTTGCTGCTGCACTCTAGCCGCACGCGACGAGCCGACTAGTTTTTCAACATTCTTGACAGCCTTTTCACTCCCTCGGTTTGACGAGCTTTACCGGACTCGGGTAACGACCACGAAGTACTCAGAAGTACCCGAGACACTCGGTGAATTGGATGAATCATATATCGCTATCTCAACGTGCAGGGGTTCTACGGTTCTTGTCGATGGTTCTCCCGCTATCCAAGTGTTTGACACATACACTGGACAGTTGTCGCAAACCGAAATAGTCGAGGATTGTCGACTGGTCTCTGTTGATTCAACGCCAAAGCAAGGCATTGTTGTTACGGCCTCTCAAGCGGGAGATGTCCATTCTTGGGAACTGCCACCGGAAGGCCATGCTCCCCCGCCCATTGCCAGCGTGAGTTTCGACGAACATCCTTGGAAGTCCATCGAACGTTTCAAGGGGATGAGAGAGCCGATAAAATATGCCTTCGAATGAAACAAACGAGAGAAGCAAATCCTGACCAGCTCTCCATTCTCCTCAACTTCCCAGATGCGGGTTTGGTTCACGTATTGAAGACAGGAAGACGACCAACAAAGGGGCGCGACTTGCTCAGTTGCATTTCAGACACCTTTGGCAACACGTTGCTCGCCGACTCCATGGAAAACTACGTTGAAATCATCTTGGCGAGCAAAGCGAAACGTTGGGACGAGGCAGTTTCTGCCGTTCGACGACGGGCCGAACTCTACGAAATGAGAGGAGACATGGACTACGAGGAGTTTTCTGCATGGGAAGGTCCCGGGGCAGGCAATGCGTTAGCTATCGATATTCGCCTTGCGGCGCTTACGCGTCACTGTTTCAGGCAAAACTCCTCAGCGCTCAAGACAATTGACTCTGTCCACGTTTGGTAGGCGCGAGACGAAACTTTACGGGCCTGTCCTATGGCCCTTGCGGAGGCCCAAATAGTGGATTCGATCAGCGAAATGTGGTAGAAACTTCTCTTCTTACCCGTCGTATCGTGACATCCTGGGGAGTGGTGCAGAAGATGAATACGCGATCCGCGTTTGTGATGACCCTCGGTTTCCTCCTTTCCACGGCCGCGCTACTGTCGCCGTGCTGCCTATTTGCGGATGAGTTGGACGATGCAGATGTCAAGACGCGTCGGTTCGATTCGCCCATTCACAATGTCGCTCTGCGCGGAGGCAACCTGGTTCTGCATCTGAAGGACGAAAACAAGCTGGCCTTTTTCTCTCCGAAAAGGATGGGCGTCGATTTTTATTACCAAGTTCCTCATGACGCCATTTTCACCGCTAGTTCTGACCGCGTTTTTGTTTATTCAAAGAGCAAACGAGAGTTGGAAGTGCTCCAGGGATTCAAGCCCGTTCGCAAGGCACCCCTCCCGGAAGGAAACGTGATTGGCCTCTTCATGGGCTCGTTGGCGCGGGTTCCGTTGCTCGTGATGTTTGAAGAAGACGGGCTACGCCACGGTCGCTTTTACAACGCGCAAACTTTGCAGCCGCTGGAACCGATTCGCTCGTTCCCCCTCAGCAAATTTGTTCGGCCATCGAGCGACGGTACGTTCATTATCAGCACCGGCCCGCACGACGTTGCCGACAAGCAAGAAAGTTCGACGCACTTTATTCAGCTCACCAGCCGAAAGGTGCAATTCAAGAGTTTCTCGGGATGGAGTTGGCAGTGGCCGACCAATCTGAGCGACCAGACCCTCGCCGACTATCGATTGCACAGGAAGTTACCCTCGAACATAGTAGACGAGAAGATCTTAGTTTCTTCGCAAAACGGCGCCTTTCGACTGGGCTTCTCTGGTACCACTGATGCTTTTGCGGGACGGCGTCCGACCAAAGCATCGTTATACCTTGGAAGTGAGAAACTGGCCGATCTTCCCTGGCTGAAGGTCATGTTTGAAACGGTAGACAAACCGTGGCGGCAGCATCTGGAAGTTTCGCAGCGCGTGCATCTCTTTCCTGGCACGAACCAAATCGTCGTGATCCCTCGCACGCTCGACCGAGTGCTGGTGCGCCCGTTCGACTTTGAGAAGATATACGAAGCAGCAACGTCCGATTTTTTGTTTGTAGAGTCGAGCCCGACGCCCGCAGTTATTCCGGGGGGGAGGTATTTTCATAATCTCGTGGTGCGCCGTAAAAAGCCTCCGGCTTTTGTCAAACTAGAGTCTGGACCGGAAGGGATGAGAGTCTCTCCAAGTGGCAAGATTACGGGGTACGTTCCCAAGGACGTGAACGATTCTGTCGAGGTCAGAATTCGGGTCACCGCTGAAGATAAATCCTTTCTTCATACAATGCTGCTGCATAAATCGAAGCCGTTCCCCTATGCCAAGCCGGTTTCGCTTGCAATTCACCAAGCCGCTCGTAAGGGCGACCTTGAAGAATTGAAAGAACAAATTCTCCGCGACCGCAGAAGCGTCCGCCAAGCCGATCCCAAAACCCTCGACACGCCACTGCACATTGCCGTGCGTCATCAACAGTACCGTGCGGCGGGTGTCCTGTTGGACGAAGGAGCCGAACGTGGTACCCGTAACGGGGAAGGCCGGGCACCATGGATGGAGGCCGTCCTTCTGGACGACGTGAGGATGTTGCAGGTATTTGTGAGAAATGCCTCCTACAAGAGTCGATTGAAGACACTCGACCTCTGGAAAATGTACTTTCCTTCGGCCGTGAATCACTGCAAACCTAATATTGTCGAGCACATTGTGTCAATGGGCGCGAGCCTTGACGAGCAGATGGCGTATTCGGCCAAAAATGCCGAAGCGCTCAAGTTCGCATTGAGCTTGGGTGCGGATCCCAACGCGAGAGCAGGTGGCAGAACTGCGCTTTACCGGGTGGCGGGAAAGGATGGCAATTTGGAGTCCGTAAAGTTGCTGATCGAAAAGGGAGCCCACGTAAATGAACCTGGACCGGGCGTGACGGCACCTTTGCGAATGGCCGTAAGTTTTGGTCACGCAGATATCATGAGAACGTTGGTTGCTGGCGGAGCAAAGACTGATATTGTCGGGACTCGACACGGTGGCAATCTTTTGCATTTGGCGGCCGAGCAAGGGCACTTGCAACTTGTCAAGCCGCTAGTGGATTGGGGTGTCGACATCAATGAAATAGACAATCGCTTCCTATCGCCACTAGTGGCAACCATTCAGCAGGAACTACCAAGTGAAGAGCGACTCAAGAGGCTCACTGCTCTAATCGAGAACGGCGCCGATGTTAAAGAAAAGACTGGTGGTCGAACGCCGATTGAATGGGCATCCAAGGCGGGGCATGAAGACGTCGTTGAGGTCTTGAAGAAGCATGGTGCCAAATGAATAGACACGCAACCACAATCCCACGGCAGTTCTATCCAATGAACACGAAATACGCTTTGTTCGCGATACTGCTAGTCTGCTTTCCGTTGGTCACCGATCTCGTTGCCCAAGGTCGTCCAGGGCGCTTTCGGTATCCCGTGATTGAGCCGAATAAAAGTAAGATGATTGAGTTCGAAGAGCCAATCTCAAGTTTGGCGGCAGCAGGGGGTGGGAAGTACCTTGTGCTGCATTTTCGGAAGCAGAAAAAATTAGTGGTGTTCGACACGAAAATTCTTCGTGCGGTGAAGGAGTTCTCGTTGCCAAGTGGGAACGTGAGTTTTGCGGGAGGGGAAGACAAATTGGTTATTTTCTCTGAAACCAAGAAGACCCTGGACCGCTATTCCCTTGACATGTTTCAAAAAGAAATCTCGATTCCGACTGAGAAGGAAATCGTCGGGCTGCACATGGGCTCACAGTCAAGAGGGCCGCTAATGGTTGTCGCAAAAGAGCCTCACTCCCGGAGCGGACGCTTTCATAGTCTTGACACCTTGCTGCCAATGACCCTTAAGAAATACGGTCGGCGGACGGACGAGCAAACCATTCCCGTCGCCCAACATGTCCGGTGCGCGTCGGACGGAAGGGTGTTCGTTCATAGAGGCTCCAATTCCGGAGGCACCTTGCTTGTTTCGGAGGGAAACCTGATCCCATTTGGCCTTGATCGATTCGCCTGGACTGTGCCATTGAATTCAGGCGATATGGTGGTTGGTGGGCAACGACGTCACACGGTCTTCCGGAAAACCACAGCTAAGGGCCCGGGTTTCCCGTACCTTGTTTTTCCGTCGGCCGACGGAACTTTTTTGGTAGGATTTACCGGGGACTACACGATAAGGCCAGTCATCCCATCCATCCGCGTGGCAAGTGCGCAAACACCCTTGGCGATTCTGCCAAAGCTCGAATTCAATGTTAAGGCGGCCAGCGACACGCTATCTCGAGATCTGGACCTAATTAAACGAGTTCACGTACTACCAAGTGAAAAGAGAATAATCGTAATTCCAAATTCGTACGATCAATTGCACGTGTACTCCATCGATTTCGAAAAACTGCTTAGAGACTCGAACCTGGAATTCTTCTTTGCAGCAACGCGGCCAATCGATCAGATTATTCCCGGGCAAATATTTGAGCATCAGGTTGAAGCCAAGTCCAACGCTTTGCCTGTTCGATTCAAGTTGGAATCCGGCCCCGAAGGGATGCGCGTATCGGAAGATGGAGTGGTTCGCTGGAACGTCCCTTCGGAACTAAAGAAGAACTATTTCCCTGTACGAATCTCGATTACTAACTCCACAGGGAAGGCCGTCGAACACAAGTTCACAGTTGAATCTAAAAAACACGTCACCATCTCGGAACCATCGACTAGCGTCGCGGAGGCTGCAAAGACGGGAGACATCGAAGCCTTGGACGCACACTTGGAGTACGGAACGGATTTCAGAACACTTGGGGATCGATTAGCGTCCACGGATCCGCTGAGTATTGCAGTATTGAATCGACAGCACGAGGCTGCGAAGTGGTTGCTGGACAACGGCAAGACATTCGTTCGCGTTGACAATCTAAAGCCAGATTTACGCCGCAGGAAGATAGAGCAATCACCGCTATTGCATGCCATCTTGCTGGAAGATGAAGAGATGATAAAAATGCTGGTGGCCTCCGGGATTAAGCGAAAGAACCTGATAAAGAAGGAAGATCCGAAAGACACTTGGCGGATGCTAGTATGGCCCGCGGTCGAAAATAGAAAGTCGAAAGTACTGAAACTGATCGTGAAGCAGGGCGTTAATGTTAGTGTCGATATGCCCAATCGGAACGACGTAGAGTCCATTAAGTTTCTCCAGAGTCATGGCGCAAGCATCGACGGCAGAAATGACATGGGGGAAACAGCATTGCACACTGCAGCAAGGATTGGAAACCTAGAAACCACGAAGTATTTGGTCGAAGAGGGGGCTGACCTTGATGCGAGGGTTGAACCTCCGAAGATGGTGCAGCCACGAAGCGGGCAGTTTTCCAAAAGAGGTTCGACTGAACAGAAGGAAAAGACATCCCCTACGTCACTGGCTCTGGCGATCACTCACGGTCATGCCAAGGTCGTCAAGTACCTTGTCGAGGCGGGGGCTGATGTGAAAGTAACTGTCACTGATCAAGGTGGCAACCTGATCCATCTAGCAGTTGTCAAGGAAAGGCCGCACTATGCTATTTTCTTGGCGAAGAGCGGAGTCGACATTAATGCTAAGGACGACAAGGGTTGTACTCCATTGCACAGGGCAATAGAGTTATGGCGCCCGCCAGTAAGAAACGCGATGGTTCGAGCCTTGGTCGAAGAGGGCGCGGACGTAAACGCTGAAACCAAGTACGGACGACCCCTTGAATGGGCCAAGCGAGTTCGCAACGGAAAAGAAGAGTTGGTCAAATATCTCGAAAAAAACGGAGCTCGCTAAGGTTGGCCCACTGGTTTACCGCATTCCAAGCCGAAACTCGGCGTCTTCCGCCAATTTTGAATTTGGTGCCAGCGAGATCACTCGTTGCCAGGCACCAATCGCATCCCCTAGCCGTCCTACTTTTTCATAGGCATCGCCGAGAATCAGATTGGTCCTAGGGTCGTCCGGTCGCAAGCGCACGGACTCGCGAAGAGACGTATTGTGTTGCGCCGCAGGGGCATTCGTTGGAATGGCGTTCTGGTCGTGGTGGTATGGCGAAGGCCGACACGCCCACGCCGAAACCGGCAACACATGAACTAGTTGCACTTGGGTTTACGGTTCCGACGAAAAGCTGGACGGATCAGGCGAATCTCTTTCCCATGAACGTGTAGAGTGGTCGCGAGATGAAGCCTACTTTGCAAGCGAGGCCTTTTTCTTCGTCGGTTTGTAGGAACCGTTTTTGCAGACGTAACCGGGCTGACACAACTCCGCTCGCCCTTGGCAGCAATCTTCGGTGATGAAGCCCAGAAGGTTTCGCATCCCCTCGACATTGAGACCATAGATAATGGATCGCCCCTGGCGACGACGGTCGATCAAGCCCGCGTTCGTCAGTTCCTTTAAATGAAACGAAAGCGTGGCGGGCGGCACGTCGAGCTGTTCGGAAATCTGACCAGCGGGCATACCCTCCGGACCAGCCATTACTAATAGTCGATAGGCCTCCAAGCGGGATTCTTGCGCGAGCGCTGACAGGGCGGTGACGGCTTGCAATATTTCCATATTTGTATAATTATCAAAGTATTGTCATGTTGCAACCCCAGTGTTTCACATCGGCAAGAGCGTTCCGACGCTCGCGGCCACCGTGATTACGATGAGTTTTGCGTTCGGCAGCTTTCTCTTGCCGTGCGGCAACAGTGAGAGCATTGCACTTCGCGGCGATCCGACGGCAAGCATTCACCACATTGAAAGGAAAGGAGACGGACGATGTCAGAATCAACTCACAAAGAGTGCTATGGAACCATGTTTCCTGACGCGCTTCATTTCACGTCAAATCGACCAACTGGGGGCAAGGTGTTCAGTTACGAACTGGACCTTGCCGGTGGAATGTCACGATCGGATCGGAGTACGTCGGCCGACATCGAGCAATGGGACGATTGCCTCGCCTGTCCGGAGTTTGAGCATTGCTACAAATTCTGTCTCGCAAAACTCAGCTTGCAGGCTGCGATTGCCAACGAATGACGCGGCTTCAAGGATCGAGGACAAGTGATGACGACAGCAAACTGCCCGCCAGATTCAGGCAAGGGAATGAGTTTTTTCGAGCGCTATTTGACCATTTGGGTTGGCCTTTGCATTGCCGCGGGGATTTGTCTTGGAAAGGTAGCCCCAGGCGTTGCAACGACGCTAGACGGCATGGCGATTTATGTGGATGACGCTCCGGTCATTTCGGTTCCAATCGCACTTTGCTTGTTCTTCATGATGTACCCAATCATGGTCAAGATCGACTTCGCTGAAGTCCTCAAGGCGGGTCGAACTTTGAAACCCGTTGCTTTGACGCTGTTTCTAAACTGGGCGGTCAAGCCATTCACGATGTACGCCATCGCGGCATTTTTTCTCGGCACGCTCTTTCTCACCTTCATTGGGCCCGACGCGGTTGATCACGTAAAACTGCCGTTGGGCCTTAGTCTGGATGAGGGTGCCGAATATGGCGCGGGACGTGTAGTCCTTGTCGACGGTGTCAAGTTGCTCGAAGTCCCCTTATGGCGCAGCTATTTAGCTGGTTGCATCTTGTTGGGCATTGCACCTTGTACCGCGATGGTACTTGTCTGGGGGTTTCTGGCACGTGGAAACGATGGGCACACCCTGGTCATGGTCG
>JAJDEH010000260.1 GCA_029259935.1 Planctomycetota bacterium | reverse complement strand
AGTGCGAACGGTGGTCGACTTTGGCCTGAATACACTGAACATCATTTCCTGTCCCAGTTGTTCGCGCGTGGAGAACGAGGCGTTTATCGAACTGGCGCAAAAGGTCAAAGAACTGACCCGCTACGCCGAGGATCATGCGATCACCATTGCCGTGATGGGTTGCCGCGTGAATGGCCCTGGGGAAACAGACGACGCCGATCTTGGCTTGTGGTGTGGGCCGACTCATGTCAATTTAAAGCGCGGGCCAGAGACGGTGGGCGCGTACCCTTACGACGAGATTCTTGGCCGTCTGAAAGAGGAACTGGACGCGATAATCGGGCAAGGAGTCGCCTAGCGCGGAGCGGCACTTTCGCCGGCTTCCGTGGTGGCGACGTCAACTCCCCGGCATTCAGGGGCCGGGTTGGTGCAAGCCTCGCATAGCGTATTGCCTTTTTCGTCTCGCAATCCGGCCAGCCCGCCGCAACTGCCTTGAATGCGGCGCTTTCCAAGAATCACTCCAATCGCCATTCCCAGCAGGGCAATGCCAAACACAATCATCGAGATGAGTGTGATCTTTCCCAGTTCGCTTTTCTGTTTTTCTGGGACGTATTCGGTGAACCGGCTCGTTTGAGTTCGGGTCGTCGTCGCACCGGATCGGGTGATCAGCGTGGCGGCAACTTGGTTTTCTTCCGCCCATTGCTTTCCGCGCCGCGTTCCCATTACCAGGATCGCGGTTGCTAGGGCGTCCGCCGTCGCGCAGTCGTCGGAAACGACCGTCACCGCGCACAGTTGATGCTGGACCGGCCGTCCCGCGTGAGGGTCGATCGTGTGCGAGTAGATCTTGCCGTCGTGTTCAAAGTAGTTGCGATAGTCGCCCGACGAGGCAACCGCCATGTCACGCGGCTCGATAACGAACTCCAGCCGCCGGGCGTTTCTCGTCGGCGACTCGATGCCGATCTTCCACGGCGTTCCATCGGGATGAGTCCCCGCAGCGCGAACTTCGCCACCTATTTCGACCATGAACCCCACCGCGCGAGCCCGCCGCAGCACTTCGCCGACTTCGTCGACCGCGTAGCCTTTTGCTATGGCCGACAAGTCGACCTGCAGCCCGTCGACTGTTTTCCGCAGCGCGGGAAGGCCGTTGCGAAGTTCCAATTTCTGGTAACCAACATATTGCAAAACTTCTTGCACGGCCGCATCATTCGGCGGCTGAAAGTCGCCCTCACCGGCATCGGGGCCGAAATTCCACAGCCGCACGAGCGGACCGACGGTGATGTCGAACGCTCCGTCCGTCCATTTCGAAATCGCTTGGGCTCGTTGGACGACGTGTAGGGTCTCTTCCGAAACAGGAAACCACGATCCGGCACCGGCACGATTGAATTGCGAAACCTCCGAATCCTCACGATAGGTAGACATTTTGGCGTCGATTTCCGACAGCCGGCGATCGATTCTGACCTGAAGATCCTTCGCGTGGTCGGGACTTTGAAAATACGCCTTAACCGTGTAACTGGTCCCCATCGTTGGACCGGTTAGCGTGAGGACCTTCGATTCCGCGGAAGCGGCTTGATGGCCAAGCAAAGCGACCACGGCGACGAGCGTAAAGAGAATCCATGCCGAGCGGCAACCGCAAGCATGTGGCGGGCAGTCAGGCATGAGGCGTGCCTTTCCGTACTCCGGCGACCTAACCGCCGAAGTCGTCGTAAGCGATGTTCTCGGGCTCGACGCCCAAGTCTTCCAACATTTTGAAAACGGCCGCGTTCATCATGGGCGGACCGCAGATGTAATATTCGATATCTTCCGGAGCCGGATGGTCCTTCAAATAGTTGTCGTACAGCACTTGATGAATGAAGCCCTTGTAGCCCGTCCAATTGTCTTCCGGCAGTGGTTCCGACAAAGCGACATTGAATTTGAAGTTAGGAAACTCCTTGGCGATCGCTTCAAATTCATCTTGATAGAACAATTCCCGCAAACTGCGTCCGCCGTACCAGTAAGACACTTTGCGGTTCGTCTTGCGGCGTTTGAACAGCTCGTAGATATGGCTGCGCAGCGGAGCCATGCCGGCACCGCCGCCGATGTAAACCATCTCGGCGTCGGTGTCCTTGATAAAAAACTCGCCATACGGTCCCGAGATGGTGACTTCATCGCCCGGCTTGCGACTAAAGATATAGGACGAAACTTTGCCCGGCGGAGTGCCTTCGGGTGCTCGCGGCGGCGGCGAGGCGACACGAATATTCAGCATGATGATGCCTTGCTCGCCCGGATAGTTGGCCATCGAGTAGGCGCGAATCACCGGGTCGTCGACCTTCGACACGTAGCGCCAAACATTGTACTTGTCCCAATCTTCGTGATACTCTTTTTCAATGTCGAAGTCTTTGTAAACGATCTCATGCGGCGGGACTTCGATTTGGATGTAGCCACCCGGCTTGAAGTCGACTTGCTGGCCTTCGGGCAGTTCGAGCACGAATTCCTTGATGAACGTCGCCACGTTGTGGTTCGAGCGAACTTTGCAATGCCACTTCTTGGTTTCGAAAGCTTCGGGCGGCACTTCGACTTTTAAGTCCTGCTTGACGGGGACCTGGCAAGACAAGCGATAGCCTTCCCGCGCCTCGCGGCGGTTAATGTGTGACCGCTCGGTGGGCAAGATATCGCCGCCGCCGTCCAGCACTTTCACGATGCACTGGGCACAAGTACCGCCGCCTCCGCAGGCCGACGAGACGAAAATGCCTTGATCGGAAAGCGCGTTCAGCAGTTTGCCGCCGGCGGGAACGTCGATGGTTTTCTGGTCGTTGATACAAATCGCGATATTGCCACTGGCGACCAGTTTTGACTTGGCAGCCAAAATCACGGCGACCAAGAACAGGACGACCACCGTGAACATCGCAACGCCAAGAAGGATTTCCGTCATGCCAGCACGCTTTGAATGAAGAACCAACTAAATGCCGCCGAACGACATGAATGCCAACGCCATCAAACCGACCACAATGAACGTGATGCCCAAGCCTCTCAGCCCGGCGGGCACATCGCTGTATTTCATTTTCTCGCGGATCCCGGCCAACGCCATGATTGCCAGCGCCCAACCAACACCGGAGCCAAGGCCAAATACGACGCTTTCCGGGAGGTTGTAGTCGCGTTCAACCATGAATAACGATCCGCCAAGAATCGCGCAGTTCACGGTGATTAGCGGCAGGAATATCCCGAGGCTGTTGTAGAGTCGCGGGACAAACCGATCCAACGTCATCTCCAGAATCTGCACCATGGCCGCGATCACGCCGATGTAACTGATCAAACCCAAAAAAGTCAAATCGATGCCAGCGAAGTCTTCGCTGATCCACACGAGCGCCCCCGACTTCAAAAGATATCGATAGATCAAGTTATTCGCCGGGATCGTGATTCCCATGATCACAATCACGGCGATGCCCAGTCCTTCGGCGGTTTTTACATTCTTTGACACGGCCAGAAACGTACACATGCCCAGGAAAAAGGCTAACGCCAGATTCTCGCTGAAGATCGACCGCAGGAAGATTCCTAGATAGTGATCCAAGAGACTAACCCTCCGTTTCCACTTGGCTTGGCTTCCAAGTACGCAAGGCCCATATCGCCAAGCCGATAATGAAGAACGCGCTAGGAGACAGTAGCATCAGTCCGTTGGGCACGTACCAGCCTGCCTCTGGAGTGCTGACGGTCAACACCTCGTATCCCCACAGCTTGCCGGAACCAAACAACTCGCGAAAGAAACCGACCACCAGCAAAATCAAGCTATAACCGAGGCCGTTTCCGAGTCCATCCCACATACTCATAACGGGCGGGTTCTTCATAGCAAACGCTTCGGCGCGTCCCATGACAATGCAGTTGGTAATGATCAGCCCCACGAAAACAGACATCGTCGTGCTAATCTCATACAGGAAAGCGCGCAGGATTTGGTCGACGAAGATCACCAGCGAGGCGATGATCGTCATTTCCACGATGATGCGTATGCTGCTCGGGATGAACGAGCGGATCAGGCTGACCGAGGCGTTCGACAAAATCAACACAAAAATTACGGCCAAGCACATCGCCACCGAAGTCTGCAGCTTAGTCGTCACGGCCAACGCCGAACAGATGCCCAGCACCTGTAAGGCAATCGGATTCTTGTTGAACAACGGATCGAGAACTAAGTCTTTTGCTTTGGCATCAGCCATCGCTCGCTCCTCCGGATCTAGCTTCAAGCCGCTTCAAAAATGGGCCGAAACCGTCGTCCGAGATCCAGTAACGAATGAGGTTGGAAACTCCGCGAGTGGTAATCGTCGCTCCCGTCAGCCCATCGACTTGATGTTGGGCATTTGCCGAATCGGCGGTCACGCTGCCCTTGATGACTTCGATTTGAAGATTGCCTTGGGCGTCGTAAAGCTGCTTGCCGGGCCACTTGGCTTTCCAAGACGGGTTGTCAACTTCGCCGCCCAGTCCGGGCGTCTCGGCATGTTGGTAAAAGGTCAATCCGGCAACCGTCTGCAAATCCGATTCGAGGGCCAAGTAGCCGTACAACGTGGACCACAGTCCTTTGCCATAGACGGGCAAAATGACTTTTTGCACCTTGCCATTTTCTGACAACAAATAGACGCGACTGAGCTTTTCGCGACGCTTGATGCCGGCGACATCCCGGTCGGCGTCGATCGCGATACTCTGGCTCGGTTCCTTGGAGGCCGCCTTTTGATCGTAGGTTTTGTAGTCGACTCCGTTGCCGTCCTGGACCCGCTTGCCCGTTTCCAGGTCGATGATCCAAGTCTCAATGTTCTCGAAGGCACTTACGACAACAGCGGGATCTTTGACCTCGTCGGGATCCATGCCCGCGGCGATCAATATGTTTCTCTTTTGAAACGCAAGCTCGTTCGCCTCCTGAAGCGGACGCAGTTTCACCGCCGCAAACGAAACCACGACCGAGCAGACAATGCACAGCACGGCCGCGACGGTGAAGGTACCGAGAACGCTATCACGCCACATAACGGGCCTTCCTTCTCTTAACGTTCGCTTGGATGACGTAGTAATCGATCAACGGAGCCATCACGTTGCCGAACAGAATCGCCAACATAATGCCTTCCGGAAACGCCGGGTTGATGACACGAATCAGTATCGTCATGGCACCAATCAGAATTCCATAAATCCACTTGCCGATATCGGTCACGGTGGCGGAAACGGGATCCGTCGCCATGAATACCGTGCCGAAGGCGAATCCGCCAATCACCAAATGCCAGTGTGGTCCCATGGCAAACAAGGGGTTCGATTCGCTCCCGGTCATCCAGAAGGTCGTCGACAGGCCAACCGCTCCGATAACAACGCCCACCATGATCTTCCACGAACCGATGCCCGTATAGATCAAGATCGCGGCACCAATCAGACAGGCCAATGCCGACGTCTCGCCCATCGAGCCCTGCATGTTTCCTAGAAACGCCTGCGACCACGTCACATGAACGGCATCCATCCCATCCTTGACCGTCGCCGCCGCCAATTCACCCAGCGGCGTCGCTCCGCTGAACCCGTCAGCAGCCGTCCATACCTTGTCTCCCGTGATCTGCGGTGCGTAGGCGAAATATAAAAAGGCTCGCGCTGTAAGCGCCGGATTTAAGAAGTTCTTGCCCGTACCCCCGAAAATCTCTTTGCCCAGCACCACGCCAAAACTGATCGCCAAGGCCACCTGCCACAGCGGAATCGTGGGAGGCAACGTCAAGGGAAACAGAATGCCCGTTACCAGAAAGCCTTCATTGATTTCATGCCGTCGCACGATGCAAAACACGAATTCCCAGCCCAAGCCCACGACCATGGTAACGATATACGCCGGCAAGAAATACAAACCGCCGTGAACCACATTGCTGAGGAAGCTGTTCGGATCGAAGGGCAGTCCCATGCCTTCCATCAGGTTGGTGCGCCAGTTATCAAACGCCCCGATTTCGGCGGACGATTGAATCGCCGCGTTGGCTTGATACCCGGTGTTATAAAACGCCATGCAGATACACGGCAGTAACGCGAGCATGACCAGCGACATCATTCGCTTCAGGTTGAGCGCATCACGCACATGCGAAGCCGAATGGGTCACTTCGCCCGGGGTGTACAGAAACGTATCGACCGCTTCAAACATCGAGTGGAAAAGATGAAACCTGCCGCCTTCTTTAAAGGAGGGTTCCATGCGGTCGAGCAATTGGCGAAGTTTCTTCATCCAGCCTTAACCCTCGCGCTCGATGTGTGTCAGGCTTTGCCGCAGCAGTTCGCCGTATTCATACTTTCCCGGACACACAAAGCTGCAGAGTGCCAAATCTTCTTCATCCAATTCCAAGCAGCCGAGCATTTGGGCCGTCTCCGTATCCTGCACCAACAGCGATTTCAAAAGCGGCGTGGCGATGATATCCAGAGGCATGACCTTCTCATAACTGCCGATCGGAACAATCGCTCGCCGGCTGCCTTCGGTCGAAGTCGTAAACGGTAATCCCGCGCCGCCGACGCCTAAGAGGGCCGATGCGAAGGACCGGGTAATTGAAAACTTACCAAGTCCCGGAGTTGCCCAGCCCAGCAAATCGCGGTGATTGCCTTCGTCTAAAATGGAAACTTGATTGTGATAGCGCCCCAAATAATTCACCGGAGCCACGCCGTGCCGGCCGCTTAGCACGGAGCCAGAGATGATCCGCACATTCTTGGCGGGCTTTCCAGACAAGTCCTCGATGCAAGCTCCCAGCCGTGATCGCAGGATGCGCGGCTGCTCGACCGCCGGACCGCCCAAGGAAACAATGCGGTCGGGCAACAACCGGCCAGTGAGAAACAAATGGCCGACCGCCACCACGTCCTGGTAACCGATGTACCAAACCGTCTTGGCTTCATTGACGGGATCAAGAAAATGTATGTGGGTGCCGGCCAATCCGGCAGGATGTGGTCCCTCGAATTCGGCGACGGTAACCCGTTCGTCGTCACGGCCGGGAATGTCCGCGCCCGCCGCCTTGCACAAATACAACGGACCGTCGGTCAACGTGCTGAGGACATGCAGCCCCTGAACAAAATTGCGTTCGTAATCGGGCTGGTTGAGTACCAGCGCGGGATCCGCCGCCAATGGATTGGTATCGATCGCGGTCACGAACAACGAGTGGGGGACGGTATCGGGGTCGGCAACCTTGCTGAAGGGACGCGCGCGAATCGCCGTCCACAATCCCGAGGCCAGCAAATTCTCGCGTGCCTTTTCCCGGTCGAGATTGTATAGGTAATGGTCCTCGTAGGCCGCGAACTTCTCCTCCTCGTCTCCCTCAACGTCTCCCTCAACGTCAATGACCAGTGATTCAAATTTTCGCTTGGGGCCTCGATTAATCGCCGTGACTCGACCGGCGGCCGGTGCCGTGAAGCGAACGCCGGGAGTCTTCTTGTCCTCGAAAAGTAACTGCCCAAGTTTGACCCGCGTTCCCTCGCCGACGGCCATGGTCGGTTTCATGCCGATATAGTCGTCTCCCAGCAGCCCAACGGAGCGAATTTGCGGTCCGTCGACAATCTCTTGCTCTGGCGCACCACTGATTGGCAGATCCAATCCTCTTGAAATGCGAGCAAACATGGTGGTCATGAGATTGTGATAAACCGTTGGCACAGTTGCGGGTTACGTGACATTGTGAAATTTTTCACGAATCGCTACCTAAAGGCAAGCCCAATTGGCAAGTCTTGGGAATTTCGAGACGGTAGGAGGGAGAACCTCGACGGCTTCTTCTTGAACGCCAGGTGGACAGTCCCCAGATTGTACTGGTGAGCAATCCACTGGCAAGGGCAGCAACTCGCCGCTGGGACGCAGGTTCAAACCGACCCAAATCCCCGGCTAGAACGGACAAAACTGTACGGGATGCCGCCCCATGAATTCCAGCATGGGGTAGTTCGGTCGTCGCCGTGCTTATTCGACCTTGCCGGCCCGTGGACGACCATGTAGTATCCGCCCACTTTTCACAGCGTGTTCGCGCGCACGGATCACTCCGTCTTTCATTTTCGTAATCGAGCGGCTCCTGGGCAATGAACGATTGCTCAAAAAAGAGCGTCTATACATTTGCGGCAGTGTGGCTACTGTGCGCGGCGCTCGCGTTGTTCTCTGTCATTGCGTGCGGCTGCCAGCAGAATCCTAATGCGGCTCAACAACCGTTCGGATTTCGGCAACCGGCGGCGGCTCAAGATCCGCGCTTTGCACAACTGCAAGATTTGAATACGCGAGTGACGCAACTGGATGCAAACAACCAAGATCTGCATCAACGCGTCGCCGAATACGGGCAGCAACTACAGAAGAAACAGGAACTGGTCGATGCGCTGCAAAAACAGCTCAACGATACGGCGACTCAACTGGCCCAGATTCAGACGGACAAGACCGACACCGAACAGAAGCTGTCCAGCCTGCAGGCATCCACCCAGCTTCGCGGCGGTGCGCGGATCACCGCCAACAACAGCTTGAAAAAGTCGCTGCAAGTCGTGAATGTGCCCGGAATCGAGGCTCGCCAAGATGGCGACGTCATTCGATTCGAAATCCCCACCGACCGGTTGTTCGTTACGGGTAGCAGCCAATTCCAACAGAACGGCGTGTCGGTTCTTGACCAAGTGGCGGCGGTTCTTCAACAGAATTATTCTCGGCAGCGAATCGGAATCGAAGGACACACGGATAACGCCACCATGTCCAGCGTTCTCACCAGCCATCATGAACTGTCCGGAACACAAGCGCTGGCGGTGTTCAATCAACTTGCTCGGGGCGGCCGGTTGTCGCCGCGGCAGATGTTCGTTTTAGCGCATGGCGGCAATCACCCGCGCTTTTCCAACGCCGATCCGGCGGGTCGAGCGAGGAATCGGCGCGTCGAGCTGGTAATCTATCCCGAGACGATCGAGGGTCCGTAGCTGCTGGTTTGCAGTTTTTCGCGGCCCACTTCTTCATGACGTCCACAGCCCGCTTCGAACGGCCTCCGTGGTACCCGAATCGGCAAAAGTTGGGGGCTTTCGGCGAACAAGGCTAGTGGCGAGAATGGTGGCTGTGAAACAACTCGTCCCGCTGCCATCCACCGACAGATTTGCATCTTTTCATGCCGGCCCCATCGCTCAAAATTCAGCGAATCGATACTCGACAAGACGACGTTCAAGTGGCTTTGGACGGGCTTCGTGAAAAGCTCAGTCCACGGGGAAACGTGGTCAGCGAGGCAGGGCGACAGCGGACCGTGCAAGTCTTTGGTGAACCGCTTTCGCCTCAACAAGTGGTGGAACGGATTTGCAATGACGTGCGCCAGTCGGGCCGGGACGCCGTGCTGGACTATTCTCGCAAGCTGGATAACGCCGATTTGGATCCAGCGGCGCTTCGCGTTGGTCAGGACGAAATCGCCCAGGCTCACGCCCAAGCGGCTCCTGAATTCCTCGACACCATTCGCCGCATTCGAGACAACGTCTTGCAGTTTCAGACGGCGATCCTACACCAGGATGTCGAAGTGACTCGACCCGGCGTCGTACTCGGACAACGCTATCTGCCGCTACGACGAGCCGGGTTATGCGTGCCGGGCGGTGCGGCCGCTTATCCGTCCACGGTGCTGATGACGGCCATTCCGGCTCAAGCGGCGGGGGTAAAAGAAATCGCCGTTGTTGCTCCGCCTACCGACTTTGGCGCGAACAATCCGGACGTTTTGGCCACTTGTTATGAGTTAGGGATTACCGAAGTCTATCGTGTCGGCGGTGCTCATGCGGTGGCGGCGTTGGCCTACGGGATCGAAGGGATCGCCAAGGTTGACAAAATCGTCGGACCTGGAAATCTGTTTGTGGCGTTGGCCAAGAAGCACGTTTACGGTGAGGTCGACATTGACTCGATCGCCGGGCCCAGCGAAGTCGTCGTGATTGCCGATCCGTCGACTCGTGCCGATTTCACTGCCGCCGATATGCTCGCACAGGCCGAACATGCACCGGGAGCCAGTATTCTGGTGACGTGGAGCAGCAAGACGCTCGATGCGGTTACCGCGGAACTAGCAAGACAAGTTCAGCAACTATCTCGCGCCGACGTGACGGTGCAGAGCTTGGAGTCGTTTGGGGCGATGATCCTCGTTCGAGACGAAGACGAAGCCTGCGAAATCACCGACTCGATGGCTCCCGAACACTTGCACATCGCCACGACGAACGCCGAACAGATGCTAAAGAAAATCCACAATGCGGGAGCGACCTTTTTGGGCAACTTCAGCCCGGTTGCCTTGGGCGACTACGCGGCCGGTCCATCGCATGTGTTGCCGACGGGCGGGACAGCGCGGTGGGCATCGGGATTAACATCAAACGATTTTCTGCGAAGCGGCAGTGTTATTTCGTTCACCGAAGAAGCGATGACACGGATCGCTCCCGATGTTCAGCGAATGGCCGACAAGGAAGGACTGACCGCGCATCGGGCGAGTGTCGATGTCCGGCTTGAGGATGGGTGAACGCCAAGTAATGTCACTGCAGAGGCTGAAATTCGTTAATCGTTGATTCGTCACTCCGGTTTGAAGCACCAACATGCCACTTGTACGTCCTGAAATCGAGGCGATGGCCGGTTACACTCCCGGCGAGCAGCCGCAAGCTGGCAAGTTCATTAAGCTGAACACCAACGAGAACCCGTATCCGCCCTCGCCCGCCGTCGCCCGCGCCATTGAAGCGGGCCTCATGGCCGGTCTGATGCGCTATCCGGATGCGACGGCCTCGGCGTTTCGAACCCGAGCCGCCGACGTGCTGAATGTCGAGCCCGATTGGATTCTCTGTGGCAACGGCAGCGACGACATTTTGACCATCGTCACGCGAGGCTTCGTTGGACACGGCCAAAGGCTGAGATTGCCCTATCCCAGTTATATCTTGTATCGCACACTGGCCCAAATCCAAGGGGCTCACAGCGAAGAAGTACCCTTCACCAAATCGTGGAAGCTAGGCGATGATTTTGCCGCCGCAAGCGAAGACCTGCGGACCGTCTTTCTTCCCAATCCGAACAGCCCCAGCGGTACATGCGTTGCCCCCGACCAGATCCTCGAACTTGCCGATCGGCTGCCGTGCCCGCTGCTAGTGGACGAAGCCTATGCCGATTTCGCCAGTTCCCATTGTGTGGATCTTGTCGCCCAAAACGAGAAGATCATGGTCTCACGTAGCCTGAGCAAGTCTTATGCGTTGGCCGGATTGCGGTTTGGATTCCTGGTAGCTCAGCCGCAAGTAATCCAGCAGTTGCAGAAGGTCAAAGATTCGTACAACTGCGATGCCTTGTCGATTGCCGGCGCGACGGCCGCAATCGACGATCAGGATTGGCTGGCGGAGAATTGCCGCAAAGTCATTGACACGCGCGGTCGACTGGAAGCAGGCATGGTCGAGCTAGGCTTTCAGGCCGTACCGTCTCAAGCGAATTTTGTTTGGAATACACGAACCGATCAGCCGGTCAAGCCGCTCTACGAACAGCTCAAGGCCAGCCAAATTCTCGTGCGTTACATGGACTATCCTGGCTGGGGAGATGGTTTGCGAATCAGTGTCGGCACCGACGAACAAATCGACGCCTGCCTGGGATTATTGAAGTCGATGGTTTGAAAAAAGGAAAGAAGAGCAGCATGTCACGAACGGCGCGAATAGAACGCAAGACCGCGGAAACCGAGATTGAATTGCAGCTCGACTTGGATGGCACGGGGCAGTCGAAGATCGAGACGGGAGTTGGCTTTTTTGACCACATGCTGGTATTGCTGGCCAAGCACGCGGTTATTGATTTGGACGTCAAAGCAAAAGGCGACCTGCATGTCGATCAGCACCACACCGTGGAAGACGTGGGAATCTGCCTGGGCCAAGCCATCAAGCAGGCAGTTGGTGATAAAGCAGGCATTCGTCGCTATGGACATTTCACTTTGCCAATGGAAGAGACCCTGGTCACGTCGGCGATCGATCTTAGTGGGCGTTATTTTCTAGTCTTCAACGTCGCCTTTCCGTCAGCCAAGATCGGTGAATTCGACAGTGAACTCGTCGAAGACTTCTGGCAGGCGACCGCCGCCAACGCCTTGTGCAACTTGCACGTCGTGCTGCATCACGGCCGCAACAGCCATCACATCAGCGAAGCAGTTTTCAAGGGCTGTGCCCGCGCATTGCGGATGGCGGTCGAGCAAGACCCCCGGCAAACGGGAGTACCCAGCACCAAAGGGACGCTGTCGTCCTAGCGGCCGAAACACGATTCTCCCCTCTTGCCGAGGCGGAATTAGCGCGGATCCGCCGTGCCGTTGAGAATTCGCTCGCGCGGTACCGTGAAAATCCCGCTCCGACCAACCACATAAAAGTGTTTCGTTTCGTCGCTCCAATGCAACGAACCAAAATCGTGCGAATCCGCCTCACCGCTAAGCTGTTCCGGTTTTAGTCGGATGTAGGAATCTTGCCCGGGATTCCATAGCCCCACGACAACGCCATCGTCGTTGTCGCCAAGATGGTACAGAATAGTGCCCGCCGGGCCGGGGCGGATTCCCATGACGTTTTCCACGGCGGTCATGACGGGCTCTCGTTTTTCCTTCGGCTTGATTCGGAAAACCTTTCTGTCCTCCAGAAAATAAAAGCCCTCCTGACCCCACGGTAACGAGCAGAATTCGTACGGCTCGTTGATCCCTAATCGCCAAACCCGTTTGAGCTGTCCATCGGTCCATTCGTAGCCGTCACCATCCCATAGCAGCCGCTTTCGACCCCCGGCCAAATGAATCCGCCCATGCGTGTACTTAAGGCCGAAGTCGCTGTTCACTCCCTTTACCGGTTCGAGACCCTCGACCAATTCAAGGTCTGATGCAACCAGCCTATATAAATGGAGATCGTCGTAAACCAAGACGGACTGATTGAAAATCACGATCCCGCGCGGATACTCAAGCGAATCGGCTGTATCGCCCGGCATGGAAGTATCACCAGGTCGCTCGCCAGCATGTCGCCAAATCGGAAAGCGAATGTCGTCGCGGGTGTGGCCCGTACGCGTAATCACGACCCAACCGCCACCGGGCGCGGGTTCGATCGCCCGCAACAAATTGCAATTCCAATGGTGCAGCTTGGGCGGCCATGCGTGCAGGTCCGCCACGACGACGCCTTCGCCGGTACTCAATTCGATCAACAGCCATCGGCCGCGACGCAGCGTATCGCCGTAGTGCCGCGAGTGCGGATATGGCCAGAACTGAACATCGGCGATGATCCGAGAATCATCAACCTTCAGCTCGCCCTCAACAATCGGCGTGGCCCGCGAAGTGATTTTGTGCCCCCAGTACTCAAGTTGGACGGACGTCGTTTGCACTGGAACGACGTATGTCAGCAGTACCCGTAGGGACTTTGACGGCAACTCCCATTTCGCCTGGTTCTGTTCCAAGCGCCCGTCTGGCTTGAGCAGTTGGATGTAGGGATCACTGCCGTAATTGGTTCCGGTTGATCCATCGACGATATCCACGTCTTCAATGTCGAATTGCTCGCCGGGTCCAATGAACTCGACGTCCACGCCAACGCGTGCATGCTGGACGTCGCGCGCGACGCCCTCGTCCGAACGCACATGGAAGGCGCGGTGGACGATCGTCGTTGCCTCGTCGAGTCCTTTCGCTTGGGCCTTCGAGACTTCCTCGATTTCGGACGCGATCTCCGCCGGCAGCAAATCGGCAACCTCCGCGAGAGCTGCCGTGTTTTGGGGATTCGTGCTTTGGGCTGCCCCTTCTGGCTTCGCATCGGAGCCGATCTGTTCACCGCATCCGCCGGCAAGGCAAACGGCAATCAGCAGACACAAACTCGAAACCGCGGAGGCTATGCGGGTGGACGCTGGGTGAACCATGGCAAAACTTGGCACCGGCACTTTACGGCAACGCTGGCGACAACTTAATCGTATCTTTCAACTTAATCGTATGCTTCAACGCGATGGCGGCGTTCTCGGCATCTTCTGAAACTTCAACAGGGATGGTCCAAGCCACGCTGCCGACCTTGCACAGGCCCGCGCCGTCCGCCTGGCAATAGAAGTAATTCAAGGAAACCCGCAATTGATCCTTCCCGCTGCCCGTGGCCGGCAGAGAAAACTCAAAGGACGGGGCCGGCTTGGCGACTGGGGTTAATTCATCAGGAAGCTGCTGGCGATCGAGCGGTCCTTCGCCCTCGGCTTCCACAAAATAGCTCATCGGCGCAAGGTCATTGATCTTCCAGCCTGCGGGCAATTCAAGCTGCACTTTGAATGCGGCTTTGCCGTCGACCAACTTGATCTGTTGGGGGTCGACTTCAACTTGCACCGCGTCTTCGAACGTCGGTTTTTCTTTCGTCCGAGGCGGTTGGGCGGGTGTAAGGCCTTCAACACGAAGAGTCCCGACTTTGTTGGTCTTCAAGGCTAACGTACGAATGGCGTGGTTGTTGGTGTCGGCGATGTACAGCTTCCCCTTCGCGTAGGCGATTCCGGCGGGCTCGTCGAAGGTTCCATCTTCGTCGCTGCTGCCCGCCTTGCCGTTGCCCGCGAGCGTCTTGGTCTCGCCAGTTTTCGCATTGATGACCTTGATCTTATTGTTGTAGGTGTCGGCGATGTAGAGTTGACCGTCGTGATAGGCGATGCCGATGGCGTGTTGCAATTGGACACCTTGATAAGCTATGTCGCCGGCCGCGTCTCGCACGAGCAAGCCGTCATTGTCACGAGCAAGCTCGACGAAGGGCTCTTTCCCATCCCGGTCGCCGAACGCAAACAATCGCCCACCCGGCAATTTCGACGACCCAACGACAGTCCTTGCTTCTTTTTTGGGATCGAAAGGAACGGCGCGCACGGAACTGCCTTCCGTATCGGCCACATACAGCCACTGACCGTCGGAGGCGAGTCCGCTGGGCTGGGCGAACGAGGAATATCCAATTTCGTAGGGTTGCTTGGGCAGCAGCGGCCCGTCGACGATGTCTTCGCGCCCGTTGCCGGCATAGGGGCCGATCTCGGACTCGTCGAGTTTCATTTTCCAAATTTGATGCGGGCCGGCCATCGCGATGTACAAGTCCTTGTCATGCACCCACAGCGCCCAGGGACTGTTGAGCCCCGTCTCATTCGGCTTGCCAACGAATCGTTCGGGAACCTCGGCCAGCGGGCCGCCATCGAGTCCTGGCCACGGATTGCGAGATTGCTTGCCGTCGCCAGCGATGGTGGCGACCGACTTAGACGCCAGATCGATCTTACGCAGCATGTGATTTTCAGTATCGGCGACATACACCAGATCACCGTGCAGTGCGACTCCCTGCGGATGATCAAAACTAGCCTCGTCATAAGTGCCGTCCTGACTGCCGATGGCACCGCTGCCAATGACATCCAGCAGCTTGCCGTCCAACGAACAAATGACGATTCGATTGTGGTTGCTATCGGTGATGAACAGGCGATTTCCCGGCTCGTCGGCCAGCACTTTGCCAGGAAACCGCAGCGGAGTTGGTTTCTGCCGGCTGGCGAGTAGGTCGAAATGGACCGGCGAGTCGTCCAACAGCCCGCGTTTTTTATAGTAGGGGAGCGCATCCTTCAGCAAAGCATCCAGTGTTTCGAATTCAGTCTCACCGTTGCGCATCATGACGGCGTAGCCTTCTGGGTCGATCAACAACAGAGACGGCCAACTTTGGATTCCGATCATGTTCCATATCCGGTGGTCGGCATCGTTGACCACCGGGTGCTCGATTTCATAACGGAGGACGGCCTCTTCGATGTTCTTGGTGTCTTTTTCAGTTTCGAATTTCGCGGAGTGAACGCCGATCACGACCACTTCGTCCGGGTAGGCATGCTCAAGCTTTTTTAACTCTGGAAGAATGTGGATGCAGTTGATGCAGCAATAGGTCCAGAAATCCAGCACCACGAACTTGCCCTTCAAATCGGACAGACGCAGGGGGCCCGAAGTGTTGATCCAAGTCATATCCTTAGGCAACTCTGGCATCCGCACTCGAGTGGGAAAGGGCTGATCCTCTTCCGCTGCCGTCTGTGCGTTTTGGGCGACTAGATTCTCTTCCATGGGGACGCGCGGGTCGTCGTTCCCCAGTGCCGGCTTCTCGTTGGTCGGCTTGTTGGCACGCCCTTTTCGATCGGCTGGGCTGTTGCTCTCCTTGTCATCGCCGTCATCGTCACCGCCTGGCCGATCCGCGGGCTCGGGCTTGTCGCCACCTAGTTCGGAGGCAACGGCCTCGGAAGTGACGCTCTCCGCTTCACAGCCCGTCAAAACCACTGGGGCGATCAGAGCGACAAGAACGAGCGCCAAACAGTGCCACTCTCTACAGAAGAAATCCAACATTTGCCTCTCCAGGTGTGCCTTGGAAGGAGATTTTTGGGTGTGATGGCAATCATTATCGCCGCCAACATCATATCCAACACGCATGCATCGGTGAATCACGATTTGAAAGTTGACCTAAACAGCAAGGTTTACCAGATTTGAATGACTCGCCCAATCGACCGAAACCGGGATCATCTCGCTCACTTCGCCAAATGCACGTCGTGACGCAAGCGACTGTGCCGCAACATGTTATGGTGAAAACAGGCGCGTTTTTGCCGACGAAGGCTTGGTGTGAGTGCATCTTAAGCCGGATGAAAGAAAATTAGGTCAGGACTCTCGACAAGAAATCTCTTTGGACGCGGCAAGGAGTTGCCGAATAATCCCTAGGGGCAGTTGGTTGCCGAATCCCACATACAACAATTGACACGAAATCAAGATTCGGGGCACAATCCCCGTCCGGCAACCTGACCGAATAAATCGAAGAGGATCTCGATGTTTCGCAACCTGAGCTTGGCGGCTTTGCTAGTTTTGACATGCGTTCCCGGCGCGTCGGCTCAGGAGTGGGCCAAGAAGATGTTCAAAGTCACAAGTCACGACTTTGGCACCGTGGCGCGCGGCGCGACCGCGGAATACAAATTCGAGTTCACCAACCTCTATGTCGAGGATGTTCATGTACTCAGTGTACGCAGCAGTTGCGGCTGCGCGACTCCCTCAATTGAGAATGACTCACTGAAAACATTTGAAAAAAGCAGCATCGTCGCCCGATATAACACCGGCTCGTTTCTCGGTCAAAAGGCGGCCACCATCACGGTCACGTTGGACAAGCCGTTTTTCGCGGAGATTCAACTGCAGATTAAGGGCTACATTCGTGGCGACGTTGTTATGAGTCCCGGTAAAGTCGATTTGGGAACCGTGCAGGAGGGAGCGGGCTCGGAGAGCAAAGTGACGCTTTCCTACGCCGGACGCGAGGATTGGAAAATTGTCGACGTGCGAACCACCAGCAAGTCATTGGGGGTGAAGCTCAAGGAAACATCTCGTGGCGGCGGCATGGTCCAATACGATTTAAACGTCGTACTCGACAAGGATGCCCCAGCCGGCTCCCTGCAGGATCAACTGACCATTATCACCGACGACCAGACCACCCGCACGATCCCGCTCGCCGTCGAGGGACGAGTGACTCCGTCGCTAACCGTGAGTCCCTCGTCGTTGTTTCTGGGAGTTTTGAATCCCGGCGACAAGGTGACCAAGACACTAATCGTACGCGGCAAGACGCCCTTTCGGGTGACCAGCGTGGAGTGTTCAGACGGTTCGTTCGAGTTCAAGACTTCCGAGGACGCCAAGGAACTGCACGTTATCCCTGTCACGTTTACGGCCGGGAATCAACAAGGCCAGGTCGCCCAACCGATCGAGATTAAGACCAGTCTAAACTCGACCTCCGAGACGAAATGCGTGGCCACGGCGACCATTAAGTAGCCCCTTCCCGATTGTGGTGCAGCCGTCTCGGCTGCAATGGGCAGGCGGGGACGCCCGCACCACAAGTCGATTTTCCACCGTCGACCGCATTCTTGCCCCCGAATTGGCGGTAAAAATCTCCCGCGCGGCAGGTTTTTCGCTTGCGTTTAAGACATTATGTCTTTATCCTGGGTCTAGTTTTGGTTGGGCCACCATTTGGAAAGGGATAAAAGGAAAAGTATGTCACGTACGCCACAAGATGTGACGGAAGCGGAACTCGCGGTCTTACAATTGCTGTGGGAGCGCGGAGCGACCACGGTCCGGCAATTGACGGACACATTGTATCCCGGTGGGGGGAATTCCGAGTACGCGACCGTGCAAAAGCTGCTAGAACGGTTGGAAACCAAGAAGTCGGTGATGCGGAATCGCGACACTTGGCCGCACGTTTTTGAAGCAACCGTTAATCGTGGCGAGTTGATCGCCCGCCGGCTGCAATCCACCGCCGACCAGCTTTGCGAAGGTTCACTTAATCCGTTGTTGTCCCACTTAGTCCGCTCAAAGAAGCTGTCGCCCGACGAACGAAAATCGTTGCGAGGTCTGCTAGACGAGTTGGAAAAAGGGACGAAGCGGAAAGGGAAGTAGCGCCAAACGCCGCCGGGAACACGCGATGTACTCTATTCTCGAGTTCGCCATTCTCAACGCGCTCACCGCTTCCGTAATGGCGGTAGTCGCGGTTGTTGTATCTCGCTATGTGAGGCGGCCCGCCGTCGTTCACACACTCTGGGTCTTGGTTCTGCTAAAGCTGATCACCCCGCCGATTGTGGCAGTTCCGGTGGGCTTGCGAATGGACCATCTGTCGTCGCTGCGGGACAGTTCGGAGCCTGACGATATTGATCAACCCTACGGTTGCGCGACCGAATTGGAAGAATCGTCCGCTGCCAATCGCGTCGCCGTTCAGAACCGTGAAATCCACACTTCCGCCGCGGAGCCCGCGCTTGAGCTTCCCGCGAACGGCACGGACGTGAGCGACCCTCAAGTCGTGACCTCTGAAACTTTGGCCGCCCAATGCCAAGACGTTGAACCGCACGATCAGACAGTGTTTCCGGCGAAAGACGTTTCAGCCGAATCTCAGGCCGAACTGTTACCAGGAAGCCATGATGGGGACGCATGGACCTCTCAAGACAAACGCCTTCGAGCCGCATCCGCGCAAGCCACAGGGACTGATTGGTTGGTGGCGCGGTGGCTGCCAACTGCCGTTTCCTTGGTCCTGTGGGGATGGCTTGGTGGATTGGCGATTTGGTTTGTAATCCAGGGAATTCGAATCTTGCAGTTCCGCCGATTTTTGGCCTTTGCCGAGTTGGCGCCCGATTCCATTCAGCAGCAAACACAAAGGCTTGCCGCGTCGATGGGGATTCGAACCGCACCTCAAGTCTGGGTGATTTCGGCAACGATTTCGCCGATGCTTTGCGCGGTCGGCTTTCGCGCGAGACTGCTGTTCCCGATCGACCTCCTGGACCGGATGAATGCCGATTCGCGGGCGACATTGTTGGTTCACGAATTGGCCCACTATCGTCGCCGCGATCACTGGGTCAGGCTGTTGGAATTCGTGGTCACGGGGTTGTTTTGGTGGCACCCGGTCGTTTGGTTGGCACGGGCGAGAATCGAGGCGGTGGAAGAGGAGTGTTGCGATGCGTGGGTCGTGGGCCAATTCTCGTCGCAGCCCCGATGCTATGCCGAAGCGCTGCTGGACACGATCGATTTTCTTGCGGAGGCGAGACCGCGGCCATTGCCCATGGCGAGTACTTTGGGTGACGTGCCGTTTCTGCGAAAACGAATCAAAATGATCATGAGCGGTGTCGCTCCCAAGTCAATGTCGGGCAGGACCCGCCTGCTCTTACTGCTGACGGCCGGCTTATTGCTGCCGCTCGGCCCGTCGCTATTTCAGTCGGCCGCGAAACATGTGGAAGCCGCGATCGCCCGGATTGAACTCGTGACCCACTTGGCCGCGTCCTCGGATGCCCCCCTGCTTTTGCCCGTCAATGACGCGTCGATGAACTCGGAGGCCTCACCAACTGACATACTGCCGGCAGTTGACGAGCCGTTTCCGGAGATCGGAGAACAGGTCAGCACTTATGACACGGCGGTTTCGCCCGATGGGCGATTCGAAGTGTTGTTCAAAACCGATAAAAGCGCCCTGCTACACAACCGTGTTACCAAGCAAACTTTCGATCTAACGGATTTCGGAATTTCGCGAGTGGCCTTTTCACCAGACAGCCATTTGTTAGTGGCTGGTGGCGCGAACGCAGCCGTATTTCTGTTTGCCACAGAAACAGGACTTCCGGTCGGCGTACTCAAGGGACACGAATCGGCTGTACGATCGGTGGCCTTTTCTCCAGACGGACGGCATGTCGCTACTGCCAGCCGTGGCGGAGTGGTCAAAGTGTGGGACGTGGCGACAGAGCAGGCCAAGAAAATCGCCTCCCTAGCCGGCAGCATCAACTGCGTGCGATTTTCGCCAGATGGCAAGCTGCTGGCGATCGCCCGCGGCCAGTGGACAGCCGATGCGACCGCGGACGCCGGGGGTGAAGCAGTCATTTGGGATTGGATCAATTCATCGATCGTCTCCCGACATGCATCCAACTCGCCGGTCGGCGTGGTGGCCTTCGTGGATGCTGATTCGCTGATCGCCGCTTCCTGGGACGAAAGCGCGGTACACTGGAACTTTCGCTTGAATCGCAATCTTAAGCGGATGGTGATCGACAAGGATCTTATTTCGCTCGCCGAGTGTTCTCCTCGGAATAGCCGCGCGCTTGTCGAAGCGGCGCTGACGGCTCCTGCCATGGAGCCTGAGTCCAAAGAGACGGCTGCGGCGTTTCCACCGGCCACCGGCCGCAGTTGGTCTGAAGTCCTTGAGAACTATTCCAAAACCGTCACCGTTCCCGACTCGGAGTAAGCAAGCATGAAGCCTCTCGCCGTCCTGATCGCGAATCTCTTTTTGATTGCGATACTTGGTGTTGTCACGACCTTGCACGCCGCCGAAAAGACGGACGAGAATTCAGAGAAGGCCAATTCCGACCTTGGCCTGAAGTTGGCGCTGGAAGAAGCTAACTCGTTTGACATGTACCTAGGCAAAGACCAGAAGACCAAGCTCAAACTACAGCCGCAGCCCCTGCTCCGTTGGTCCGATCCGGGCGCGGGCGAAATCTATGGTGGCGTTTTTGTTTGGACGCATGATGGTAGGCCGGAGGTCATCTCCGCCATCTTCAAGTGGTTTTCACCCTACAAGCACCTGACCGCGGAATTGCATTCGCTGTCGATGGATAAAGTGACTGCCATTCGTGGCGACAAAGCGGTTTGGCATCCCGAGGGTCCCGGCATCGAACTCAAGCCGGTCGACGACGCGCCGACGCCATCCAAGCTGCGTGTCGCGCGGCTCCGTCAAATGAGAACAATTGTCAAGCAGTTTTCGGCGCGGGCCGCGACCCGCAAAGAAGACGAGTTGAGTATTAACCTGCGGCTGCTTACCAATCCAATCTACCGCTACGAGAGCGAAAAGAACGGCGTGATTGACGGGGCTTTGTTTGCCTTTGTCGAAGCAACCGACCCCGAGGTCTTGGTGCTGGTCGAAGCGCGGAAAGTTAGTGACGGCTATGCGTGGCACTGCGCCTTCGCCCAACAAAACAGCGTTCAATTTCAAGTGAAGAAGAACGACGCCCAGATTTGGCATGTGCCCCGCATGGCACCGCCTTGGAAAAATGTGCAAGATCCAAGTAAGCCCTACATCGCGATGCGGCTTCGCAAATAGCCCGCCGAAATACTATTTCATCGCACGATTGAGGAAGCCCTCGGGAGTTGGCGAAGATCATGTTTTGTTTCCTGCTGCTGGTGAGTTCGGTTGGAGTGTCGAGTGACGAAGCGGAACTTCGGCAAGCCATTGATGCTTCTCCCTCCCGTTTCCAGCTCTTTCTAACCCCCGATAGTGAAACGCCAATGAAACCGCTCGCGGCGTTACGGTGGGCCAACAACGCCCGGGGGTCTAAAGACGGCCTGACCATCCTCTACCTCCACGAAGGTCGTCCCGAAGCCGTGGCCGCGATTTATCCGTGGAAGGAAAAGCTGAACTGCGGATTCGACTCGCTCTCGCGGACCCAGATTGTGGCGCGCGACGGTGAGCAGATTGTTTGGCACCCGCAAAAGCCCGGTGTCGAATTTCGGCCCGTGCCCGACGCACCGCCGCCCGCGAAGTCGCGGCCATTGCGTTTGCGCCAGATGAAAGTAATCGCCAAGCGGTTCGGTTCGACGATGCTCGGCTGGGAAGCCGACGATTCCGATCGCGAGTCGCTTCGCAGGCTCACCAGTCCGCTCTATCGATATGAGACCAAGGGCACCGAGGTGTTGGACGGAATCGTTTTTGCCTACGCGCTGGGGACGGATCCGGAATCGTTGCTGTTGCTGGAAGCCGTGGAGGTAGTCGGCGGTCACCAATGGCAGTACTGCTTCATTCGCCGGACCTCCGGTGGACTCGACGGCACCTATCGTGGCAAGGTCGTTTGGACGGCCAAGAAGTTTCCGGCGAATCGCAATCCGATGAGTGTTCATTTTACGATCGTCAAGCCGATATCAGATTACCTAAAAGAAAACGATTAGTCTCTCGCCAAACACCCCGCCCGCGTTTCACAGTCTTGAATAGGGAAATCGCATCCATGTTCCTCCAGACGGACTTTCCTCTCGGCCTTCTCCTATGGCGCCGCTCGGTTCGATTGCTATTGTTCGCAGCTTGGTGTGCATTTTCTCTCGCCGCCGGTCCCAATTTGCTCGCACAGCCGGCAGGCGACAAAGAAGCGATCCCATCGTTGGATGATTTATTCAGCGAGAAACCAAAAGTCGAAGCGCCGGTCGGGGCACGATGGGCGCTGATTGTCTGCGGCCATCCGGGGGATGAAGAACATCAAGAGCTTTACGCGGAATCGGTCCAGGGTATCGCGAACGGTCTCATTAACCGGCTGCGGTTTTCGTCGGAAAATATCCGCATCCAGTTCGGCTTGCTGCCCGAGCAAGATCTTTCCACGGTGCTGCCCAACGCTACCGGTGGCGCGACTCGAGAAGAAATCGAAGCCGACGTCGCCGATCTGCGCAAGCAAATTCAACCCGACGATACCTTGTGGGTCATCGTTCTGGGACACGCCCACTGGGACGGTCGGAACTGTTTTCTCAACGTTCCGGGTAGCGACATTCACCAAGACGATTTCGCGATGCTGTTTGAGGGGCTCAAGTGCCGACAGCAGGTTTTCATGATGACGACTTCGGTAAGTGGGTTCTTTACACGGGCGTTGTCGCTCAAGGGCCGCATCGTCATTTCGGCCACGGAAGCGGATTTGGAAACAAACGAAACTCTGTTTCACGCGGCGCTGGCCGACGTTCTTTCGGATCCCCCAGCGATGGACGAATTCGACGCCGACAGCGATAGCAACATCAGCCTGTTCGATCTGTATGTCGCGGTTACCCGCAACATTGCCCAACGCTACCTAGGCGAAATGCTGCTGGCCACCGAGCACGCCCTTTTGGACGACAACGGCGACGGTCGCGGGACCGAGTTGCAGTTGGACTATCTGAATGAAGAGCAAGGAGGTCGCGCCACCGAAGACTCCAAGCCACCGAAGATTCGTCCCAACTCGGACGGCGCTCTGGCCACCAAAACCTCGCTACACTTCGTCATGCCGGAAGAAAGCCCAAAGGAAGACGCGGCCGAGACCGAAGCTGTCGAAACCAAGCCCGAGGGCGATAAGCCCGTGGAAGGTGAGCCCGAGGAAGGTGAGCCCGAGGAAGCGAAACCAGACGAAAAGCCTGGCGAAACGAAGTCTACCGACCCGCAAGCGGAATCGGACGACGAAGGCTAATTGTCGTGCAGCCGTCTCGGCTGCGATGGGCAGGCGGGACGCCCGCACCACAAGCTATTCCCTTGCAAACTAACCCAGCGACGACAAGTCCTTGAAGAAATCGGGGTACGTTTTCTGCGTGCATTGGGGATCGAGGATCACCACGCCGGGCACTCGCAAGCCCACCAGCGCCAAGCTCATTGCCATGCGATGATCGTTGTAGGTTTCGATCGTCGCGCCACGCGGGTTACCTGGAACGATCCGCAGGCCATCCGCCAACTCCTCAACCGTTCCGCCCAGCTTTCTCAGTTCCCGAGCCAGATCGCCAATTCGATCGGTCTCTTTGTGGCGAATGTGTTCCACACCCGTAATCGTAGTGGGGCCGTCTGCGAAAAGAGCGACCGCGGCGAGCGTTTGCGCCGTGTCGCTGATATCTCGCATATCGACTTCAATCCCGTGAAGCTTTCCGCCGGTAACCGCGATCTCCTTGTTTCCATACTCGACCGAGCAGCCCATCTTTTCCAGGCATTCACAGAAGGCCACGTCGCCTTGCAACGCATCGCGGTGCAGTCCAGAAACCGTAATGGCCCCTCCGGTAATCGCTGCCGCGCCCCAGAAGTAGCTTGCCGCCGAGGCATCCGGTTCTATATCGTACTGGCAACCTTGATAGGCTTGCGGCGCATCGACTAAGAAACGGTCCAGCCGCCCGTCGTCCACGTTCACTCCGAAAGCCGACATCACGCCGAGCGTCATGCGGACGTAAGGTTGGGATACCAACGGCCCTTCCACCGTGACCTGTACCGGCGTTTGCGAATAAGGTGCCGCCATCAGCAGCCCGCTCAGAAATTGGCTGGAGATGTCCCCGCGAATGACGGCGTCGCCACCTCGAAGTCCGGCCGCATCCACCGTAACCGGCGGGCACGAGTTGTCAGTCTCCCCAGTCGCGGCGGCACCCAGTTGATTAACCGCATTCAACAGGTCCCCAATGGGCCGCTGCCGCATCCGCTCGATTCCATCCAATCGATAACGGCCTTGGCCAACGGTCAACGCCGCAGCCAAAAATCGAATCGTCGTGCCGCTGTTGGCGACGAAAATCTCCGCCTCCTTCACAGGGAAAGTCCCGCCGCACCCTTGCACTTCGATCGACGTCCCCGAGACTTCGACCCGCAGGCCAAGTTGCTTGAGTGCCTCGGTCATTACGTGGGTGTCTTCACTTTGCAGTGCGCCGCGAAGAACCGAATTCCCATGAGCCAGCGCGGCGCAAACAAGCGCCCGATTCGTAATGCTCTTCGATCCAGGCGGCCGAATCGATCCGTGCAGCGGGCCCGTGGGCTGAATCTCGACTTGATCAAGCATCGGTCATGCCGCTACTTCTCCGCGACTTTCCAAAGATGAGCATCACCGCGAAAGTAAATGGCCCCGTTGGAAATCGCGGGAGTTGCCTGCAAGGTGTCGTCGAATTTGTTTTCGGCGACAATCTCTCCCTTCTTCTCACCCAGTTTGATAACCCGCACCAGTCCGTCCTGATTGACGCAATACAAATGGTCGCCCGCGATCACGGGTGTCGCCCAGTAGCGTCCGCCGGGAACGCGCAGATTCCAAACGGACTTTCCCGAGTTGGCATCCGCACAGGTCAACACCGTGCCTGACAAGACGTACAAGCGATCTTTGTGTTGAATCGGACTCGGAGCGCCAGGCCCCAGTTTGCGCGATTCCCACACGACTTCCGGCGAGTAGGAATCTTCACCGAATTCAAAAGCGATTAGGCCGTTCGTTGGCAAGTAAACGCGACTGCCGACTACCAGTGGCGACGGGATCGTGCCGAATTTTTCTTCAAACTTCCAAACTTCATCTCCGGTCGCGACATCATGAGCGGTCAAGCCCGTGGGAGATTGCAACAGTACGACGTCCTTTCGTTTACCGTTCCCGGGTAAGATCGTGGGAGACGACCAATTCGCGCCGTGAGCGCGCTCGACGTGCCAACGAGTCTCGCCGTTTTCGACATTCAGTCCCGTGGCAAAGGAATCGCCCTGACACTCGACCTGCACAATCACCGTATTTCCGGCGACAACGGGCGAGGAAGACATACCGACATCGTTGCCCGCCTTGGGGAAATCGTGGGCCAGGCCACGATACCACAACAAATTCCCTTCCAAGTCCAGGCAGACAAGATCATTCGACGAGTAGAACGCGAAGATTCGCTCACCGTCACTGGCGGGCGTCGGAGCGGCGACGCCCATCGAGGGATGCGTGTACGTCCGGCCGGTGGCCCAAAACTGTCGGTGCCATTGCCGTTCGCCACTCGCCGAGTCAAACCCCAGCACATGAAGGCGGTCTTGTTTCGTTCCGCTCGAGCAGGTGACAACAACCAAATCGCCAACCACAATCGGACTCGCGGGACCGCGGCCGGGAATTTCCGCTTTCCAGGCCACGTTTTCGGTCTCACTCCATTTCACGGGTGCTGCAACTCTGGCAACGCCGTTCCCGCCTGGGCCTCGAAACTCGGCCCAATCGGCCGCGGATAACACCAACACGGAAAGAGCGATCAGGGAACATGCGACGATGCGGTTCATATTTTTCTCAGTTTAGGCTTAGGTGATTTGAGTCAAAGCGGGCGACGAGACTTCGCTAGCGCTTGGTTGTTGGCAGCGAGGCCGTCGACGCCGTGGGACGGTCCACTGACAGGACGGCGGTTCCATATTGATCACACACGCGTAGTTGGAATTGCCAACGCTGCGCCCACGATTCGGTCTGCTCGTTTTGACAGATCTTTACCAGAATCTTGTTTTTGCCTTTTTTCAACTCGCCGGAACCGGTGTACTGATCGACACTTGTATTGGCATGATAAACTTCATTGGCCGTCAGCAATTCGCCGTTCAGCCAAATCTTGTTAGCGTTAATACAGCCCAGTCGCAGGTCGATGGGCTGCCTTCTTCCAGCCGTGAATTCGGCATAGGCGTAGGTGATTGCGCCTTTGTGCTTGCCCAAAATCTCGTTCAAATCGACCACTCCAAATTCGTCGGTCGTGGCGGCGTCTTTCCACTCAACGACTTGATCGTCCTTGCCCGTATACTTCGCGCCCAGGTCGACTGCAGTTTCCGGCGGATAGGCAACCTCGAATCCCTTCTTGTCGGCATTGTCGAAGGGACCGGCAAGCTTCCAGTTCATGACAAATCCGAAATGACGCGACAGGTCGACCTTTTCCCCCAGGTCTCGCAACTTCTTGGCAACGCCGTTAACCTGATCCAAGTCGCGGGCCGCGGTTAATGCTTCGCGGTAGATCCTGGCCGCTGCCATTTTATTCTTGCCGATTTGCGAATCGGCCTTTTCGGTTCGCATCGCCACGGCGTCGCGGCGCAGTTCCAGGCTTGGATCATTGATCAGTCCTGGAATCAACCGCTCCTTGGCCGACTTGTCCACGTGTAGGATCAGTTCGTAAGCCAGTCGCCGCGCGCGGGGAGCGTGTTTCGTATCGGCGAGGAACTCTTCGAGAGCTTTGACAGGCAGTTTTTGGTCCGCTTGAGTGCCGCGTTGAGCCACGGTTTCCGCGACCACGCGCAACCAATTCATCGCCAACTCGCTCGTGCCATCCATGCCGGCTAGGATCATGGGCAACTGATCGGCATCCGCCTTGCTTAGCACTTTGGCCGCGGCAATCGCCCCCGCATGACCGGAGGCCTTGGCACCAACACCGCGAATCTTCTTTACCTGAGATGCTACGTCGACCTGTTCTGCATGGGCGGCCGCAGCCATCCAGCAAACAGCGCTCAACGCGATCACCGTGGAAGTTCTCGATAGATTCTTCATTTCCCGTCCTTATTAATTATTCATAAGAAAGATTCCGAGGGACATTGTAATCCATCGGCGAGCGAGTGGGAAATGAGCTCGTGCCGGTTCGTGCCGGTTCGTGCCGGTTCAGATTTTCGGCGGACTGATACTTCTCAGAACTCGGAATTCACCAGCGCCCGCCTACACGAGTGAGTGCCGCCACCGTGCCGTCATGGAAGGGCACCATCGAATCCACTACAATCGAGTTTTTGAAACATGTGGGCCCGCAAGATGTCAAAAGACCGATACGAAAACCCGCTCCTTAGCCGCTATGCCTCACGGGAAATGAGCCAACTTTGGGGAGCCCAACGAAAGTTCAGCACGTGGCGGCGGTTGTGGATCGCCTTGGCGGAAGCGCAGCAAGAACTGGGGCTGGCGATCTCGAACGAACAGATTGAAGAGCTAAAGAACCACGTCGACGATATCGATTTCGACGCCGCCCGGGAGCATGAACGAATTCGCCGACACGATGTCATGGCGCATGTTCACACCTATGGCGATGTGTGTCCGACGGCCAAGCCGATCATTCATCTAGGCGCGACCAGTTGCTTCGTCACCGACAACACCGACCTAATGCTACTGCGGGACGGGTTGAAGTTGGTACGTCAGCGTCTCGTTAATGTGATCGGCGGATTGTCCGACTTCGCACGGCGACACCGCGATCTTGCCTGCCTTGGCTTCACCCATCTGCAACCCGCCCAACCCACCACGGTCGGCAAGCGAGCATGCTTGTGGGCCTACGATCTTGTGCTGGATCTTGAAGAGCTCGAACATCGGCTGGACTCGTTGCGTGCGCGAAGCACCAAGGGAACGACCGGCACACAAGCGAGTTTCCTGGAACTGTTTGCGGGCGACGATGCCAAAGTCCGCCGGCTCGAACAGCTTGTTGCCGAGAAAATGGGATTCGACCACACCTACGCGGCCACGGGCCAAACCTACTCGCGCAAGGTGGACGCTCAGGTACTCGATGCGTTGTCGGGCATCGCGCAAAGCGCGCACAAGGCGGCAACCGACTTGCGGCTGCTTGCCAATCAAAAGGAAATTGAGGAACCGTTCGAGGAAGGCCAGATAGGTTCCTCGGCAATGGCCTACAAACGGAATCCAATGCGCAGCGAGCGAATCTGTTCCTTGGCACGATTCGTGATCAGTTTGCAGTCGAGCCCGGCCGCCACGATGGCCACGCAGTGGATGGAACGCACGCTGGATGACAGCGCCAACCGGCGTCTTGTCCTGCCGCAAGCATTTTTGGCCGTGGATGCAATCTTGGTACTCTACCAAAACGTCGCCAGCGGTTTGGTGGTTTATCCAAACGTCATCGCCAAGCACTTGCGCGAGGAACTCCCGTTCATGGCAACGGAAAACATCTTGATGGCCGCCGTGGCCGCGGGAGGGGATCGTCAGGAACTTCATGAACGGATTCGAACGCACAGCCAGGCGGCGGCGGCAGCGGTGAAGAATGAAGGTCAACCGAACGACTTGCTCGAACGACTTGCCGTGGACGAACACTTTTCCAGCGTCGATCTTTCCGCGCTCACCGATGCCAATCAATTCGTCGGTCGCGCACCGCGACAAGTTGACGAATTTCTTGCGGAAGTCATTCAGCCGCTACTGGAAAAGCACGCCGGCGAGAGCGACGAATTATCGGCGGACGTGTCAGTTTGATAACGCCGGCGTCAGATTCGATCCAAACTTTTCCGAGCCCGGCGACGCGCAAGAGCGCAGTCGTTGCAGATGCCACTGATCAGCAATCGATGGCTTGAAACGCGAAAATTATGTTCTCGCGCCACCCGATCACGAAGTTCACGCAACTCGTCACTTTCAAACTCAATCAGCTTTTGGCACTTTTCGCAATGCAGATGGTCGTGCTGCGGATACCCGTAATCATGTTCGTAAACCGCGCGGCCCTCCAGTTCAAACTTTCTCAGCAAGCCTGCGTCGACGAACTCCGCCAGCGTGCGATACACCGTGGGCCGACTGACATGCCCCGTCTCGCCGCGGCGCGGCAGTTGGTCCATCAGTTGCTCGGCGTCGAAATGATCATGGTGGCTGAAGACGTGGTCTACCAGAATCCGGCGTTGTTCGGTGCTGCGCATGCCACGGCTTTGCAAGTACTCTTCAAATCGCTCCATCGGCGAAAGAGCCACATCGACACTTCCAAGTGAATCGTCATCGGACGTTCCGAGAGAGATTTCATCTGACATAGCTCAGTTTCATTTTGGGTTACTTGGTTAGTGAAGGTTGTTGCCGACGGGGCAAGCAGGCGACAAACGAGATGGCATCGTAAGCTTAAGCGCGAACTGCTCCGTGGCGCTACCTCGCAAGAAAAATCTTTCAACCGAAAAGGTTGGCGATTGAATTTTGCGATCGAACCGCCATCACCTGATTCTAAGAGCCACCTCTCCGATTGCAAGCAGTCTAGTCATTGGGATGGGTGACGTGCCAACCATCGCGCACGCGGAATATCCAAACCGTGGATCGCGGTCAGCGATTAGAGAGCGATCGGGGCGCGAAGCCGAGTCGGCGGCGACCCTCCCGCAAACTCCGCTAGCCAATTTCCGCGAACAATCGCTCGACGGCGACTTCCAATTTTTCTGGCGTTTCATACTCGCCAGCTTCGATCGCGGCCCGAATTTGATTGACGCGATCGGCGCGGATGTCGGGAATGTCCCGGGCGCGGCTTACGAAATCCGCCTCGCGAGAAATGTCCAACTGGTCCGCCGCTTGCGTCGCGGTTGCCTGATCGGAAGGTTGAGTGGATTGGGCGCGGTGAGGCGCGTTAACGGGCTGTGGTCCGTGGACGTGTGCAGGGCCTTGGATTTGCATTGCTGATCTCCCCCGTGAACTTCTCGGCGACGTGCCACAGTATTCTACTCCAGCACGACGGAAAGGTCACGTTTTGTCTAACCAGAACTGGTTGGGAGTTTCATCGCCAACAGCAGAATTCGTGTCGTCGGGGGTTTGCCCAAACGGGAAAACTTGCAAACACGGACTGCTTGAGATGTCGACGGACATCTAGTTTGACTGCGGACGATTCAACCACCCTAAAATATACGTTAGGCTTTCGCACCAGGCGCCGCGGTCCGTGTCGTCGAGAAGCAATCCGTGCTAACGGTTGACGTTGTCAACGCGATTCGTTGTGAAAGCTCTCGATTTATCGTCCTGCGGACGCCTCCAAATTCGTTTTTTCCCGTGGCGACCTTCTTATACCATTCCCATGTGACTTGGACGCCTGTGTGGGCTGTGTGGACTTAAGGCAACAGACCACTTGCCACGATGATGCGCCAAGCCAACATTGCCAACTAAACAACGTCGCCCGCGTACGGATTCGACCTGCCGAAACCGGCAGGTCATTGGGAGTTGACCGGGTCCGGCATCCGCGGAGCGATAGCGGTCGAGGAGTATAGAAAGCGGCTCAAGCGACGGCAAGGGCAGATGGCAGTTACGCCTCATTAGCTTGCTAGCAGGCCAACCCGACTCCTTCAGCCGCGCGCCAAGGAACCCATCGGATCCCAAGCCGGCAGCGCGA